>JAGXIO010000028.1 GCA_024635555.1 Saccharicrinis sp. | reverse complement strand
GATACCCGATTCCTGTCGTATGTATGTGGTAATCGGAAAGAAACAATAAGGATAATAATTCTATAGACGCATAAAACAGGATTGTCTGCAAACGAAAGTTTAAGCAACAATCCTGTTTAAGCAATAAGCAGCGAAAAAGGATACGTTTACTTGTGATGCTGGGAAGTAACTTATCTGGTTTGGAACTCTTGAAAGGCAAAGGAAATCATATCGACCTTTCGGTTTACGAAAAGGGGCTGTATTTGTTGAAGATAAATAATGAGTTTTTTAAAATGTTGTTTAAATAAGGGGTGTCAATAGAAAAGATAACACCTCCATACCAGTATCATCATTTTTAACTAAGACTATGAAAATAACATAGTAACCAAGTATAACTATTATTTTTTGTTTATAATTGCTGAGAATATTGAGGTTAAGGGAAAATGGACGAGAATATTCTATCCATTTTCCCTACACGCTTTAGAGATAGTTTAACTATTTAACCATGGATACAAGTGATTTATAATATTTAAAAAATAATAATTGTGTAATGCTAAAATCTCTCAACATGACAAAAAAGAATTTTTTTCGATTTATTGATTTAAAAATTGGGTCACGATTAACTCTGGGGTATGCTGTTATCTTTATTTTTTTTGTAGTAATTGCTTTAGTGGCTGTTCGAACCATTAAAATTAGTAACGAAAGAGCATTGGTGCAATCCGAGTTAAATAGTATTATTGCAGAAATGTGGGACGCAACTCGTGTTCAAGAGGAGTTTGTGATAAGAGGAAGAGATGGACAGAGAAATAAAATTAATACCACCTATAATATAGTTCGCAGAATTGCCGTAGCGAATGATAAAGCTACAAAAAGCGAGTATCCTTCGCTAGGTAATGCTATTTTGTATATAGATACCATTATTGGAAAGAAAGACGGGTTTTTTGAAAATCGAACTCGGTACGATTCACTACTATCCACTGGCATAAGCAAAGCGAGGGAGTTAAAAGAGATTGTAGAAAAACCGTTAAAAAAAGGATCAGCGAATGTGAACGTATCTTTGGATAAATATAGTTTCGAAATAATTGACGTCATTAAGCAGTTGGAAGCAAACTATATACTTTTTCAACGAGCCCCAGGAAAGGGAAGAGATGAAGAGCAGTATAATAATAGTTTACCTAATCAATTGCATCGCTTATTGGCTCAAAATAAACCGGCTTACTTCCTTACCTCAAATGCCCAGAGGAAGGATATGATGGTAATTGTTGAGGATCTCATAAAAATAAATAGTGAGTTTTTGAAAGTTTCAAAGATAAACTGGAATCTCTTTGCTGAGATTAAAAATATGGTTCATCCTATTGTATCCAGTCTTAAAAACGCTGTAGGAGATATAAAAGCAAAAAACGATGCGGATTTACAATTTATAATTTCTTTGATTTTATCTATGACGGCTGCAGTTTTGATAATTATGACAGGATTGGCATATTTCATTACGCGTTCGATCACACAAGGAATTAACGAAATCGTGCGTGTAGCCTCAAGTATTTCAAAAGGTGGATTAGGTATAATTATGCAAAACCAATTCCTTAGCCGTAAAGATGAAATAGGTGTTTTAGCAAGGTCGTTTGAAGAAATGAGCAAAATGCTAAGAGCCACTATTTCTGATGTTATGGATGGCGTTAGTTTCTTGTCCTCCGCATCCTCACAACTCGATAGTAGCTCCAAGCAATTATCCACCGGAGCTTCTGGTCAAGCTAGTTCTGTTGAGGAAATTAGTTCAACAGTAGAAGAAATGGTGGCAAATATTGAGCAAAATATGGTCAACTCACTTAAAACTCAAAAAATGGCAAATGGCGTATTTACTTCCATTAAACAGGTTGCGGTAAGTACCAAGTCGGCTGTTGCAAAGTCGAAGCAAATTACTAGCAAAGTAAAAACCATAAATGATATTGCCATGCAAACCAATATATTAGCCCTTAATGCCGCTGTAGAAGCAGCGAGAGCCGGAGCGGCGGGTAGAGGGTTTGCCGTGGTTGCAGCAGAAGTTCGAAAATTGGCGGAAAAGAGTAAAGATGCATCTGTCGAAATTAATCAATTGTCTATTGAAGGTTACGAAGAGTCGTTAAGTGGTGGCCAAAGTTTAAACAATGTACTACCTGATATTGAGATGACGGGTGAGCTAATCGATAACATATCAGTAGCTAGTCAAGAACAAAACGCAGGTGCCATACAAATTAATTCAGCTTTAAATTCTTTAAACGATTTAACGCAATTAAATGCTGCCCAATCAGAAGAGATTGCTGCCAGTGCAACAGAGTTGAAAGAGCAAGCAGAAAAGCTTGATGCGGCCATTGCCATATTTAGACTGGATGAGGAGGTTGGATCTGAAGACATCAAAACTAAAAGTAATTATGCAAATCGGATTTTTGTGAAAGTATTTAAACGCTTCAAAAAATAGTAATATCAGGTCTATTCATCTTTATTGTGGTGATAACAACCTTGATAAATAAATTAGATTTTCAATGGAAAAAATATACCAACCACAACTATTCTTTAATTATTTGGGATAAAAATGCTATTTCTAATGCTTTTTGGTTACGTTTTTCACCTTTGCTAGCTGCCGGGTTTGATACGTTAATATAACAAGTTTAACAAAAATTTAATTTAAAGTTTATGAGAAGATTTTTAAGATTTTTAAAACGTATTTGGATTCTGAATTTTGTCAGACGGTTGTATATGGCTTCAAAGTATTTTAATGTAAAATATCTTCAAATAGTAAAGTGGGGTTTTACTTCTAATGAGGATACAAACTTTACTTATAAGCTAAAGGATGATAATATAATATGTTTGGCTCAAACGATAGCATTCGTAACAAAAAAACAATATTCTGAGATACTTGGATATATTAATGAGGCTGAATCAAATGAAGAATTAAAGCAACATATAATTCTCACTACAAGTAATTCAAAAGAAAATCGATTTGCGGATAAAGAAATTCTCTTTGGAAGACGACTGGGATGGTATGCTTTTGCTCGTGCTATTAAACCAAGAGTAATTATTGAAACTGGAGTTGAAAAGGGACTTGGCTCAGTTTTATTATGTGCAGCCATTGAAAAAAACACGAAAGAGGGATATCCCGGACGCTACTTTGGAACTGAAATTAATCCTGACGCAGGATATCTTTTAACAGGAAAATATAGGGAGTTTGGACAGGTTTTATATGGCGATTCAATAACAAGTTTGTTAAATTTTACGGATAATATTGACTTATTTATAAATGACAGCGATCATTCATCTGAATATGAATATGACGAATATGTAACGATTAAATCATTGTTAAACGAAGGAACAATAATTCTAGGAGACAATTCACACAGCACAAATAAGTTATCACAGTTTTCACTTGAAAATAATAGACATTTTATTTTCTTTAAGGAGAATCCATTAAATCATTGGTATCCTGGAGGTGGCATAGGAATATCATTTAACGAAAGGTAAACTCCACACAACAATATATACAAACAACAGATGAAATTGCCATGAGTTTGGGAACTTTAGTCTACTCCATCTTTGATTAACTTAATTATAATTGATTTGTAATCAACTACCATTCTTATTAACCATTCAAATAGTGATAAAATATACTTTACTTAATTTTATTTGAATTTCAAATATCTAGTGTATGAAGCGATTTATTTTATTCTTTTTATTGGTCTGCACTTTGACTGTGATGGCTCAAAATCCCATTTGTCCTCCTGGATTAAATATTGCAGACCCTACTGCCAGAGTATGGAAAGATGGTAAATTGTACATGTATGGTTCACGCGACGATAATCCAAATTCATATTGTTCACACGACCATTGGGTGCTATCAACCAGCGATTTAATAAATTGGGAATATTTACCTAATACATTTAACAGTAAAGGGTCAAAAGATAAGGTTCCCTACAACGATCGTCAATTATATGCCCCTGATTGCATGTATAAGGATGGCTTGTATTACTTGTATTATTGTCAACCTGGTAAGGGTGATAACGAAGGTGTGGCAACAAGTATTTCTCCTACAGGTCCATTTGATAATGCAAAAATCATGAATATCCCGGCAAGATACAGTCAAATTGATCCGGGTGTATTTATTGATGATGACGGGCAGGCCTACTATACTTGGGGTCAGTTTTCGGCAAAAATAGCCAAACTCAAACCCAACATGACCGAAATTGATACCACTACCATCATCGATAGTGTATTAACATCTAAAACACATCAATTTCACGAAGGTAATTACATGATCAAAAGGAATGGCATCTACTATATGGTTTATGCCCATAATGGTCGTCACCGGCACCCTACGTGTATTGGTTATTCAACCAGCACATCACCAATGGGACCCTATACTTATGGTGGAGTAATTATTGATAATCACGGTTGTAACCCTGGCAATCACAACAATCATGGCTCCATAGTTGAATTTAAGGGGCAATGGTATGTGTTTTACCACAGAAGTACACACGGTAGTAAATTGATGCGTAAAGCTTGCATTGAACCCATTGAGTTTTTGGCGAATGGCAGTATCCCCGAAGTGGAAATGACTTCACAAAGTGTCGGTAAACTCCTGGATGCTTTTTCTGAAATAGAAGCGGAGCGCACTTGTTATATAAATGGTATTGCCCGTATCGAGACTTTTTCTTTTGATAAAAATAATTTGGTTAACTCCAGTAACAACGATCAATTAGCGCAAATAAAAAATGGCGACAATGCAGCATTTAAATCCATTGATTTTGGCGCAGGAGCCTTATCCTTTACAGCTACTGTTGCAATTGCAGCAAGTGGAGGCAAAATAGAATTGCGAATCGACAGTTTAAATGGACCCGTGATTGGCTCTTGCAATGTGAAGGCTACAGGCGACTTAAATAAATGGGAAACTGTTACTTGCAATATTGAAAAGGTGTCAGGTGTGCACCAATTGTATTTGATATTTTCCGGAGGAGATGATGAAATGTTTTGTGTCGATAAATTTCAGTTTCATAATTAACTCGGGTGTTTTTCTGTTTTAGTTCATAAATAATACAATAGATTATGAATCGCAAATTACGAATGGGAATGATAGGTGGGGGCAACAATGCTTTTATTGGAGCAATACACAGATTGGCAGCTTTTATGGATGGACAAATAGAACTGGTATGTGGTTGCTTTAGTTCTAATCCTGATACTTCCATGGCTTCCGGCAAATCTTATTATCTGCCTGAAAATAGAATTTATACCTCTTATTCTGAAATGATTAAATGCGAAGCTAAATTGGCAGAAGGCGACAGAATGGATTTTGTTAGCATTGTAACTCCCAATCATTTGCATTTTCAACCTGCTATGATGGCATTGGAACATGGATTTAATGTGGTGATTGATAAACCCATCACTTTTACCCTTGATGAAGCTATACAATTAAAAGGCAAAGTCGAAGAAACCGGATTGTTATTGGCTTTAACACATACTTATGCCGGCTACCCTGCTGTTAAACAGGCTAAAGCTATGGTTGCCGAAGGTAGTTTTGGCAAAATTCGAAAAATATATGTTGAATACCCACAGGGCTGGTTAGCATCAAAGCTCGAAGACAGTGGGAACTTACAGGCAGCATGGCGTACCGATCCAAAACGTTCGGGTAAGGCCGGAGCGATGGGCGATATTGGAACGCACGCGCATCATCTTGCCGAATATATTACAGGCTTGAAAACAACAGCTCTTTCGGCTGATTTAAACACCTTCGTTCCCGGTCGTTTGCTTGATGATGATGGGGTGGTTTTACTAAGGTTTAACAATGGAGCTTCAGGCGTTTTAATGGTTTCGCAAATTGCTGTAGGGGAGGAAAATGCACTAAAAATAAGAGTGTATGGCGAAAAAGGCGGCTTGGAATGGGCACAGCAACAACCCAATTCATTAATAGTGAAATGGGCAGACAAACCAACAGAAACGTATCGCGTAGGAACTGAATTTATGGGTCAAATGGCAGTGGCAAATACACGCACACCCGGAGGTCATCCTGAAGGTTATCTCGAAGCATTTGCTAATATTTATCGTAATTTTTCCTATACCCTGCGTGCTAAAATGAACAACGAACAACCCAAACCTGAATGGTTGGATTATCCGGGAGTGGAAGATGGAATTCGTGGGATGAAATTTATTGATACCGTTGTGAAGTCGGGTTACAATAACAACATTAAATGGTTTCCGTTTGAATAATTGAAACAATCGTAAGGATATAAAGATGCTATTTAACTGAAAAAAAAATAAATCATGAGTAAACCAGTTACATTATATACAGGTCAGTGGGCCGATTTATCTATAGAAGAAATTTGTGAGAAAGCCCAACGTTTTGGTTACGATGGGCTCGAACTATGCTGCTGGGGCAATCACATGGAAATTGACAAAGCCGATCAGGATTATTGCAATGGCCGTAAAGCATTATTGGCGAAATACAATCTTAAATTAGTGGCAATTTCTACTCATTTGGTTGGGCAATGTGTTTGCGATTTGATCGACGAACGTCACAAAGGAATTTTGCCTGATTATATCTGGGGCGATGGTGAACCCGAAGGAGTTAGACAGCGTGCTGCCGCTGAAGTTATTAAAACCGGAAAAGTAGCAAAAATGTTGGGTCTTGATACGGTAATAGGATTTACTGGAAGTTCTATATGGCATATGTTATATGCTTTTCCGCCTGTAAATCAGGAAATGCTAAACAAGGGCTATGATGATTTTGCAAAACGGTGGATTCCAATTTTAGATGAATATCAAAAGTTGGGCGTAAAATTCGCACTAGAAGTGCATCCTTCTGAAATAGCATTTGATATTGCCACTGCTCGTCGTGCGCTGAAAGCTGTGAACAATCATCCTGCTTTTGGTTTTAATTTCGATCCAAGTCACTTAGGTTATCAGGGCGTAGATTATGTGAAATTTATTTATGAGTTTTCAGATAGAATTTTTCATGTACACATGAAGGATGCTTACTGGAGTGCTCAGCCCGGCGAAGTCGGCGTTTTTGGAGGTCATACAGATTTTGGAGATAATCGCCGTTTTTGGAATTTCCGTAGCATGGGGCGTGGAAGTGTAAATTTCGAAAATATCATTCGTGCATTGAACGACATTAAATATTCAGGTCCACTTTCGGTGGAATGGGAAGATCGTGGAATGAATAGGGAAGTGGGTGCCGTTGAATCTTGTCGATTTGTAAAGGAAATTGATTTTCAACCCTCCGATGTTGCATTTGACGATGCTATGCAAAAATAAATTTTACCCAAAAATATGCTTAATACCAGTTTTTCAAATAAATAAAATACGATATGAAACTAAAAATATTATTACTCATTTGTATTGTACCAATATGGTGTCTAAATGCTAAGCCAATAAAGGTAATGTTGCTTACTGGAAAAACGGATAGAGCTCATAATTGGGAGGTTACTTCTTCTTATTTGAAATCAACATTAGACCAACACGCCATATTTGCTACAGATGTTGTATTGGTTCCAACTGTTGAAGATAGTATGAAATATTTTGAACCTGATTTCTCAAAATATAAGGTAGTTGTGCTTGCTCAAAATGGATTTGAATGGTCTGAAAAAACCAAAATCGCTTTTGTTGAGTTTGTAAAAAAGGGTGGGGGAGTTGTAGTAATACACGAAGCCAATAATTCTTACCCTAACTGGAAGGAGTATAATCAAATTACCGGCCTTGGTGGTTGGGGTGGACGTAATGAAAAGTCAGGGCCTTACTACTATTGGAAAAATGGTGAATATATTACCGACAATTCCCCTGGCGCCGGCGGCAAGCACGGTAAACGTGTGCCTTATGTGATTAATGTTCGCGATCAGGAACATCCTATCACGAAGGGATTACCATCAAAATGGCTACATCAAAATGATGAGTTATATGGTAATTTAAGAGGGCCGGCAGAAAACATCCATGTACTTGCTACAGCTTATTCCGACAGCACTTCGGGTGGTACAGGCAAAGAAGAACTTGTGTTTTTTACGGTCACTTATGGTAAAGGTAGAATTTATCATACGGTAATGGGGCATACCAACGCCAAATTTGCTGACTCCGTTCAAGACGTAGGTTTTCAGGTCACTTTTTCGCGGGGTACAGAGTGGGCAGCAACCGGAAAAGTGAAACAAAAAGTGCCAACGGCTTTTCCGACAGAAACATCTGTTTTGTTGAATGATTTCAGTGAAAAAGATGGACTGTAAATAGGAATAATGAATCTCCCAAACGCATGAATTATATTAAAAATAAATCAGAATCAATTAAATTATTGTTTAGCTATTGTTATATTAAAAATTATCTATTATGAAATCAAATCTCACACGAAATCTCAAATTATCAGCTAAATTGTTGCTGTATTTTTACTTATTATTTTTTATTTCGCAATTTTCCTATTCCGAACAGGTTTATTTGGAATCGGGAGGAGTAGTTAGGATGGAAGCTGAAAATACGCAAAGTCCTTTAGGATTATGGGTTACGAGTACATTTTTTCCAGGGTATTCCGGATCAGGTCATTTGGAATTCACAGGTAATGCTCCTAATGGAGCTGGAACTCCGGGATCGCCTTTGAAATATAATTTTAAAATTGAAACCGAAGGTGATTATGCTTTGATTTTCAGAGGTCGTTCTCGTTTGCTGAATGGAGAAGCTTCGGACCTATGTAATGATGCTTGGGTAAAACTTGAGGGTGACTTTAGCATAGGAGCTGGAGGGCCTCCTGCCATGAGCTGGTTGACACAAGATACAAAAATGTTTGTAGGTAGAGGAGGAAACGGCGACTGGGGTTGGGCATCAAAGTTCGATATAAATCATGTGCAACCAAGTGCAATTTACCATTTCAAAGCCGGTGAGGTGTATACTTTAACGGTATCTGGAAGATCGACACGATTCAATATCGACCGTATCTTATTTGTAAAAACTACTGCCAATCAGACGGTTGAAAAAAATGGAACAACAGAATCGGCAACTTATGATGATGGAAGTGCTGTAGAGAGATATGAGTATCAGGGAATTACTGATTTTACAAATATTAATGCAGGTGCAGTTACCTACTATAAAGATAATGCTCGGAAAGCTTTAGCTATTGATGCTTCAGTGGTAGCTGACAGAGATAAATTTGCACGTGCCACAGCTGATTTTACAGGAAAATCTGCTAAATATGATGTGACACTAACTACACTCGCCGAATTTGATGGTGAATGTACATATCGTTTTTTGGTGAATGGCGTTGTTGTGGGTACATACCAAAATACAAGGGTGTCTCAAGCAGATGATTACCAACTTCAAAATGTTGTTTTTAAGGCCATTACCATTAATACCAATGATATTATTGCTGTAGAGTCAAACACCCATACCAATCTGCTGATTTCCGAAGGTGAGGGAACAGCATGGGCACGAGGAAGATGGAAAAGCATTTCCATGTCTCCTGCTGTTTACCAAGGACGAGTTGCTGTTGTGGCCGATGGTAACTACAGAGATTCTGATGATATTGCTGGAACGCCTATTTCACTCGCCATACTAAAATCTCTTGGTTTGGAGAAAAAATTGGTACATTACTCTCATTCCTGCGATTTAAAGCCCGGAGGAAGTGATCCAGGTGGTGAGTTTCGTGAGGTAGAGATGCAGTTAAGTTGTGATGGAACAGCATCACGCTGGGGTGGATTTGAACACCTTACTTTTTATAACTGCATGAAGCAAAAATCAGCCACGATAAGCGATCTAACAACTCAGATTAATAATTCCACCGAAACAGATCCACTTTGGATTATTGAGGCCGGAGAGCCTGATATTATGTGGGAAGCTGTAAATGCCAGCAACGTTGCTAAAAGAAAATATATTCATGTTGTAACGCATCATCCGGCCAACGATGTTGGCGATGATCACGATTTAAGCGATGTAATGGCTCTGGGCATTCCAAGTGTTAATTTACATTCTATCCCCGATCAAAATACTTTGCTTAAAAAACCCTTGGCGGATTGGTATTGGGCACGCGACCATGCCGACGATCGTATAAAATGGTTGTGGGAACGCGGATTTACAGCGCAAACTGCAGCGATGAACTATCCTGCAATTGTTGGGTCTTTCGATTGTTCGGATGCAGGTATGATTTATTATTGGGCAACCATAGAAACGGGCGCTGATATGGCTCCAGATGTGCCAAAACTTAAAAAGTTGTTTTTAGATTATTTAGCATTGGCGCCTGTTAAAGCTAAATTTGTTTCTCCTACCGAAACGGATGTAATTGTACCGGGTTCAAATGTTACTGTAGAAGCCGAACTTACGGCAGATGCGACTGATGTGATTAGTGTGGAGCTTTTTATCAACAATGTTTCTGTACGTACAATTACAGCAGCTCCATTTGTGTGGGGTGCAACAGATGCGGTATTGCTGAATATAAAGCCGGGTAGCTATAATATGAAATTGTTGGCCACCAGTGCCGATGCATCTACATCAGAAGCATTTTTAACAATTGAAGTACCCGCTTACGCTTATTTCGTAACTCCAAACGAGGGGCTGGAGATTGTGCCAGGTTCTGATTTGCAAGTTGAAGCAGGTTTAAATGTTGCGACAGATAAAATAGCCCACTTAGAACTTTTTGTAAATACGGTTTCTGTGCGAAAGATTAATACTGCTCCTTTTATTTGGGGTGCGGAGGATGTGACGTTGAAAGATTTGGCGGTCGGAAACTACGATTTATTACTCGTAGCTACCACAACTACTGCCGAAGTATCGGAGTCGCGTGTAAAAGTGATTGTAAAAACAATACCCAAGCAAGAACCGTATTCAGGTACTCCTATTGCCATTCCCGGTAGATTTGAGAATGAAGATTATGACCTAGGAGGAGAGGGATTGGCCTATCACGATAGCAATGAAGAGAACTCAAACGCTCAATATCGAACCGATGGGGTAGATGTTGGAGTAGTTACAGAAGGTATTTATGTTGTTGGGAATACCGTAAATGGTGAATGGTTGGAATATACCATTGACGTGGCTAGCGATGGAATGTATGATGTTGATTTCCATTATGCTTCAGGCAGGCCAACAGGTGGAGCCGAGGTTGGAGTTGAGCTGAATGATGAGGGAATTGTTTTGATTCCGAGTTTTCCATTGCCTAAATTGGCAAACTGGCAAACCTATGAAACAATTAATATTGGTAATGTGTCCTTACAAAAGGGAATACAAGTGCTGCGCGTTAATGTTGTTTCCGCCGGATTTAACCTCGACTGGATGGAGTTTACTCGTACAGATGTTGTGGGCATTAATGAAATATCTATCAACAGACTAAATATTTTCCCTAATCCAAGCGGCAACGGTATCTTCACACTCGAAAAAAATCAAAAATGGGAAGTGTACAACTTGATGGGTGTTAAAATACTGAAGGGTGAAGGAAATAATGTGGACATTTCTAGGTGGCAAAAAGGTATTTACATTTTAAAAACAGAGGACTCAATTAATAAAATACTTTTTGAATAGATTAAATATGTTTTAATGATAGGACATGTCTTTAAAAGGCATTTATTTTTTTGACATTGAATATCATTTCTTAAAATGCAGATAACACTTTATGATTATTACAGAAAGAAGATGCTTTTTTCTAATGCTTCAAAGGGCATTTCTGCAAGTAGTTAGCCTAAAAGTATTCATTTTGGTAAAAAAATAAATACCATTAACAAAGTGCTGAAATTTACTGAGTTAGAGTAATTATGAATTTTGTAAGTTATTCCAAAATTAATTAAATTAATAAAAATGAAGAATATTTTATTTCTAATATCAATGTGTGCATTCGCATTATTTAATGCGAATGCACAAGATTATCCATTTAAAAGCTTGCCCGATACTATTGTGGCAACATTGGATGTGGAAACCACCCAAACAGAAACGTTCATCAATCAATTATTGGGGTACAATATTTCTGGGTTTAAAACTAATGAACAGAAAAATGTTATAAGGAAATTTGACCCAATTACAATTCGATTCCCAACAGGAATATTCTCCAACTGGTACGATTGGCGTATAGATGATTATACTTTTTACAGTCCATGGATTGATGAATCACACAAGTCTAATGTAAATGGACAACCTACAGCTGGTGTAGGTGGTTTAGAGAGCTTAAACAACGAAAAAACGACAGGCAACGGTGTGGGGTATGATTTTTTAATGACTTGGAATTTGAGTGATGATGGTGCTAAGGGAAATGACATTAATACGAATACTGAATCAATTGCACGTTTGCAACACTATAAAACCATCGGGTTTGATGTGAATGCAATAGAGTTTGGAAATGAGCTTTTTTATCGTAATCAAAGAAGCCCATATGTTCCTGACGAAGCTGGTTTTCTGGCTCGAGCCAAAAAATTATCTGCAGATTTAAAAGCAGTAGATCCTGATGTTAAAATTTCTATTCCATTGATTTTTAGGAGTTCAGCTACCAATCCTAACTGGAACGAGCTTATAGCCGCTGATAAGAGTTACTACGATGCTATCTCGGTTCATAAATACATTGGTGTTGACGTAGATAATAGATTAGATTTAAGCAATATAGGTTATGAATTTGGTTTTACGGCTCGTTTAACACTTAAGGGCGCTGTTGATTTTGCCCGGACTTATGCCCAAGATAAACCTGTTTGGTTAACTGAGTGGGGAGTAGACGTGGGCAATAGTCCTACGGGCAATGCGGCATCATGTTTGGGAATGGCAGATTGTTATTTGTATATGTCCGAAAATCAAAATATTTATCAAAGATCCAATTGGTTTAATGCCAATGGTTCTGCCAATCAAATGGTTAAATTAGTAGCAGGTTCGTATAGCACGATAGAATATCCTTTAAGAAAGACGGGTTATGGTTTAACACATGATATTATGCGGAATGTGTTTGAAAACAGCACCATGTTAAGTTCTACGGTAACCACAGCAACCAAACTTGGAATTAATATTGGCTCAGTGGATGCGGTTAGCGCCAAAGCTGTTGTAAAAGACGGAAAAACAACCATCTTAGCGCTAAATTTAACGGATAAACCAGCACAGTTTCAGATAAAAATGAATGGTTCGAACTATTCTTATGGTCATAAATTGGAGTCTAGAACGTTTAGTAACATGACAGAGTTGCCACTCATACTTTGGGATGACACACCTTTTAACTACGAGCAATATAGTTCTGGGGTAGTTATCCTTCCTCCATTGTCGATTAATGTGATTTCAAACCTTGATTTAGATACACCTCCTTCTGCTTATTTTGTGACGCCAGATTATAACCTTGTTAAGCCAGGTAGCGATCTTGTAGTAAAGGCAGGGATTAATGTGGCACCCGAGTCCATTGAAAGTATGGCGCTTTATATAAATGATGTGCTTATAAGTACTTTAAATCAAGCACCGTTTGAATGGGAAAACATTGGAAATACAAATCCGCTGTTGAATGAAATTGAGCCAGGTAGCTACAATTTGAAATTAGTAACTACCGTAGAAGGTGTGGTGTCGGAAATTAATAAAGCCATTGAAGCGCCGGTTTATGCATACATATCAAGTCCTAAGGATGGTGCATTGATTGAGGCACATGATATTGAGGTGGATGCCACACTAAATGCCGATATAGAGGGTATTGCTAGTTTAGGCTTGCGAATTGATGAAACACCTGTGCGCACAATTACTGAAGCTCCCTTTAAATGGGGCGTAGATCCCGTTTTAGATGCAGCTTTAATGGATTTGAGTGAAGGGGTGCATAAGTTAACCCTAATCACTACAAACAATAGTGATAAAACATTTACTTCTTTTATTTCTGTTACTATCCAGCATCCTGTTGTACAAAATCCATTTGGTGCCTTGCCAATTGTAATTCCAGGAGTTATCGAAGCCGAAAATTACGATTTGGGTGGCGAAGGTTATTCTTATCACGATAGTGATGGTATCAACCAAGGCGGAGAGCTTCGAAATGATGGTGTGGATATTGAAACGGGCGGTTCAGGTTACTTTATCGGAAGTACCGTCACGGGCGAATGGCTGGAGTATACAATTGATGTAAGCGAGAGTGGCAAATACGACCTCCGCATTTTTTATTCCTCAGTAAAGACGGGTGGTGATGCAAGAATTTCTGTTTCATTCCCTGATGAAAGTATAAATTTTGTGACAAATTTTGTTTTACCCCCAACTACAGAATGGTCTGTATACAAAGATTTTTCCTTAGGATTAGTTAACCTTGAAAAGGGCATACATGTATTGCGAATCGAAGTGGCTTATCGTGCATTTAATCTCGACTGGATAAAATTAATTGGTACAGGCAATGTGGGTATTAATGAAATATCTGCACGCAGACTAAATGTTTTTCCTAATCCAAGCGGGAACGGAATATTTACTATCGAAAAACATCAAAAATGGGAAGTATTCAGTATTGATGGAATTAAAATAACCGAGGGTGAAGGGACTATTATTAATATATCGCAGTATCCTAATGGATTGTACCTCCTGAAAACAATGGAATCATATACGAGAATAATATTTAATTAGTATATACCTAACAGGTTTTAAAAACCTGTTAGGTATTATTTTTAGCTATTTTACGCATCTCAGTAACAACACAATAATTAACACAACAGGCACAGGAAAAAATGAAAGTTCCTACTTCCGAAGCCTATGTTTTCACGACATTTATTGGTACATGGTTTTGGTTCACAGACCCAGGGCACTTTACTTCTGAGGAAAAATAAGCGAATGTATTCTGGTTGGGTAGATATTAATCAAGTTATCTAAGTTGCCTCCTTCGACGGTGATTCGCATGCGATAACCATAAAAGTGATTTGCTACAGTCTGCCTATAAACAAACACGAGGCTTGTGGTATTTATTTTCCGATAAATATTCTATGCTAGCATATATGTTGCATTTGTGCAACATATCACCATTCATGCAACAATAGTTCTAAAATATGCAATAAATTTGGTAGACGGGGTGGAGGTTAATTAATTAGGTTTGTTAAAAATTACTAATTAAGTAAATGTTACTTAAAAATTTGAAAACAATCTTAATTAAAACAAATCTCTATGAAAAACAAAAGTAAGTTTAGAAAAGCGCTAGGCTTTTTTATGTTGTGTTTGTTAGGCCTAATGGCTTCTTTGGAAGCCAATGCCCAGCAAAAAACAATAACTGGTACAGTTACCGACGAACAAGGGGACGGTTTCCCGGGAGTAACAATAGTTGTGAAAGGTACCACACTAGGTACAATTACCGATATGAGCGGAAATTATTCATTAACTGATGTTTCACCCAGCACAACACTCATTTATTCTTTTATTGGAATGAAGAGTCAGGAAATTGTAGTTGGAAACCAAACAACCATTAATATCTCCATGGCTTCGGAGTTTTTTGGTTTAGACGAAGTAGTAGCCGTAGGTTATGGTACTCAAAAAAGAGTTAATTTAACCGGTGCCGTTGGAATAGCCGATGGTGAAGTATTAGAAAGCCGCCCCATTGCAACTATCGGTCAAGGTTTACAAGGCGTATTGCCGGGCCTAAATATTACTATTCCAAGTGGCGATCCTACAGCTAATGTAGAATTCAATATTAGGGGTTATGAATCCATAAATGGTGGAGCTCCTTTGGTTTTAGTAGATAACGTACCTATGGATTTAAATCAACTCAATCCTAATGATATCGAAAGTATCTCTGTATTAAAAGATGCGGCTTCATCGGCAATTTACGGAGCTCGTGCCGCATTTGGGGTTATATTGGTAACCACAAAAAAAGGAACAAAAGGAAAAACAAGGGTTACTTTAAGTACGGAGCAAACCGTAACATCACCTATTTACTTAATTGATCCGGTAACAGATCCATTTGTTTATATGACCAATCAAAATAATATTGATCAGCTTAACTCAGCAGCAAATACCTATAATGCAGATAGATTAGCCGATGCGGAAGCTTATTCTAAAGATCCTTCTTTTGCAAACGAATGGTCAGTTCGGGATAATCTTTTATATTACAATGGTTCTAATAATTATCAGGATAAAGTTGTTACCGATAAATCAAATCAGAAGAAATATGATTTTTCAATATCGGGCGCTTCCGAGGAAGCATCATATTATGCATCAATAGGTTATTTAGGTAAAAAAGGCTATTTAGCAAATGATGAGAAAAATCAAAATTTTGAGCGTATCAATAGTTTGCTACGGGTAGATTTCAAGGTGAATCAGTGGTTGAGTTTTGACTCTAAAATTGTTTATACCAATACAAGTAACGACACCCCGCATACCTACGCTTTTGATGCAAGTATTAATTCTATAAACAGGATGTCACCTATTGAGCCTTTATTGTTTCCAGATTTAGAATATTATAATACCCCTGGAGATCGTGAAGATTATGAGCCCTTTATTGGTAAAGCTTTTGATAACAGAAATACGCTACCTTATTTAGAAAACGGTTCGCGCGATACATGGACAAAACATGATGCGTGGTTTACACAAGGCCTCACTATAACTCCTTTTGAAGGGTTTGTATTAAAAGGCGATTTTTCTTATAACGCTAAATTTCAATCTGTTGAAAATGTAGCTAGTAAAATAGATGTTATTGCCGGAACTAGCCTTAGCTCAGGCATTAAATTGAATAGCTTGAGTTTGGGCAATGGTTTTAGTGGAAACGATAACATCGTTAATAGAACGCAATATGACCAATACTTTGCTTATAACGTGTATGGCGAATATACGTATGATAAACTAGACAATCACTTTTTTAAAGGAATGGTTGGTTTTAACCAAGAAGAATCACAAACCAGAAGACTATACGGCGAGGCAGCTACTTTAATTAACACTGGAGTTATAGATTTAAATGCTACAACTGGACCGCAGAGAGTTGAAGGTGGGCGCTCACAGTACGCATTACGTGGTGCATTTTTCAGACTTAATTATGATTATCGCGGAAAATACCTTTTGGAAGTGAACGGACGTTATGATGGTACCAGTCGTTACCCGAAAGATGACAGATTTGGTTTTTTCCCATCATTTTCAGCTGGATGGAGAATCTCTGAAGAATCGTTTATGGACTTTTCATCCAGTTGGCTAAGCAACTTAAAATTTAGAGCTTCTTACGGTGAACTGGGTAATCAAATCGTAATTTATGATGACGAACAGGATTACTATCCTTATGTGCCATCTTTAGAACCAACAACAGCAGAATATACCTTAGGTATGGGAGGGTTGCCAATTGTAAATGCAGCTGGTTTAGTTAGTTCCACTTTAACTTGGGAATCAATAAATACACGAAATGTCGGTTTAGATGCTTCATTTCTTAATGGAAAGTTAGATTTAACTGCGGATATGTATGTTAGAGAAACAATGGATATGCTTTTAAGAGTAGATTTACCTCAAATAATAGGTGCTGATGCACCATTAGAAAATGGTGCTAATTTAGAAACGAAGGGATGGGAGCTAGCTGTGAATTGGAGAGATAGAATTGGACAGGATTGGAAATATAGTGTTGGTTTTAACCTATCCGATAACCAAACAGAAATAACCAAATACGAAGGAGAAAATCCAAGTATTAATGGTTTTTACGAAGGAAAGAAAATTGGTGAAATTTGGGGTTTCGAAAGTGTAGGCTTATTCGAATCAGACGCCGCCGCTGCTGCTGCACCTAGTCAAATAGCCATTGCTAAGGACTGGAAAGCGGGTGATATGCAATATGCCAATTTAAATGATGATGCTGTTATAGATAGAGGAACTCAATCCATCAATAGCGAAACAGGCGAGTTTGATAAGGGTGACCTAAAAGTGATTGGTAACAACACCGCTAGATATAATTTTGGTTTTACACCTCGCGTAGAGTACAAAGCAATATCCTTAAGTATGTTTTTCCAAGGTACATTAAAAAGAGATTACTATCCTAGTATTGAACCTCATGCTGCATTTTGGCCTTATAATGGTGATTTAGTAACCACTGATTTTATCGAAAACTCATGGTCAGCAACTAATACAAACAGCTACTTTGCCCGACCTAGGAGTACGGATGCCCGAAATATACAAAGCCAAACACGCTACCTTCAAAACGCTGCGTACGTAAGGCTTAAAAATGTAACGTTAAACTATAATTTACCGCAAAATTTTATTGCTAAAGCAGGATTGAGCGATGCATCAGTTTACTTATCAGGGCAAAATTTATGGGAAGCAACGGGTATGCGTAATACTTTAGACCCCGAAGAAGCCAATAATGACAATATACGTCATAAATATTTTTTTGAGCGTAGTTTCAGCATCGGTTTAAAAGTAACGTTTTAATCATAAAAACAGATAGATATAATGAATACAACAATTATAAAAACAGGAATATTATTAGCTACAGGCTTGTTACTGTTTAGCTGTAATGATAGTTTCTTAGAGCGTTATCCAATCGATGAACTGAGTAATGGAACCTTTTGGAAAACTGAAAATGAGTTAGCAGTATACAATAATAGTATATATAACCTAACAAGGGAAGACGAAAAGACGGCCGTTTTATTAGGTCATGCCAGTGCATTTAATAGTACACATACCAGTTATCAGTACAATGATGAATATACGGATAATCTGGCACCAATACATTCGAGGCACGATCGATACAAAACTGTTCGTGCTGGTCTTCATATCGCCGAAGGTAATCCTCAGAGACAGGGTTATCAAGACTGGGAATTATTAAGAGCAATTAATGTGGGGCTCGATAATATGGCCACTTCGCCGGTAGAGGAACAAATTAAAAATAAATATATCGGTGAAGCAAGGATGTTTCGTGCGTGGTTTTACTATGATAAAGTCTCTAAATTTGGAGATGTGCAATGGGTAGATCACGAAATAGCTACCAATGAGGATGATATTTTATATGGTGCCAGAGATTCAAGAGAATTTGTAATGGCTAAAGTATTAGAGGATATCAATTTTGCCGTTGAGAATTTACCTACAAGTTGGGGTGACAAATTATCGCCAGGAAGGTTAGACCGTTGGGACGCATTAGCATTAAAATCCCGACTTTGTTTGTTTGAAGGTACATGGCGTAAATATCACGGAGGAAGTGATGCTACGATGTGGATTCAAGAAGCCGCTGATGCGTCTAAAGAGCTTATTGATAATGGGGGCTATTCACTTTATACAACGGGAGATCCTTCAATGGATTATAATGCTACACATCGTGTGTTGAAAGATTTAACCGGAAACCCGGAAATTATTCATTGGATTAAATATGAAACAGGAGTAAGAAATAATAATATAATGAAATATTTCCTATATTATTCTGGAGGTATGACCAAGGATGCTATTGATGATTATTTGGCAGACGATGGACTACCTATTTCTCTATCCGATCGAGATATTGAAAATACAAAAATTGAAGATGTTTTTGTAAATCGTGATCCACGTTTAAGGCAAACAGTTATGCATCCTCAGGACAGAGATGTTTACGAGTATAATATGAGCTTGAAATTAACTTATCCAATAATTACGGGAATGCCTGGAATGAAGTCCGACGAAGCATCAACTACAGGATATCATATAATTAAAGCCTACAATAGGGCAGCACACTTGGGGCAAAACCAAGCCGAAACACCTGGAATTGTTTTTAGATTAGGCGAAATTTATTTGAATTATGCCGAAGCAATGGCTGAACTGGGTACGATTACGCTAGCCGATTTGGATTTGACCATTAACAAATTACGCGATCGAGTGGGTATGCCTCACCTTACCTTGAATCCACCAATGGACCCTAAATATGCCAGCGACGGAGTTTCTTCCTTAATAGTTGAAATACGCAGAGAACGCCGTATCGAATTATTTAGTGAAGGTTTCCGTTATGATGACATTAGACGATGGAAACAAGGTAAAAAGCTAGAAAATAAAACCTATGGCATGCTTTGGGATGATGCTGCAATTGCCAGATATAAAGGTGCAAGTGTTAAAGCTACAATATTAGATGGTAAACCATATATTGATGTTTATAAAGGCACACCTTTCGAAAACCCATTGTTTGACGAATCTAAACATTACCTTTGGCCAATTCCATTAAACTATATTGGTAAAAATCCAAACTTAGGTCAAAATCCGGGTTGGAGTCAATAACGTTTAGTTTATCAGATGGTTAAACCTCTTAAAACTGAGTAAAATATATAAAAAGGCCGTGATATTTTTTATCACGGCCTTTGGTTATAATTGAAGGATCGAAAAATTATATATATTCAGAAGTTAACAGTTTGAAAATGGTAAGTTTTTTTTATTGTTTAGCTTTAGTATAAAAGTTCAACCGGAATAGATAAAGGATAATATTTAAATAAAAAAAAATGAAGCTTACATTATTTTTACTGTGTATTTCAATTGCTATTGCAGCGCAAGCCGGTAATCCGGTGATTAAAGACATCGGCATGTCCGATCCACACATACGCGTTTTTAACGATACAGTTTACCTGTTTACCGGTCACGATGACGATCCCAATGATCCTTTATGGGTAATGAAAGATTGGCGGGTGTTTTCGAGCACCGACCTTGTGGATTGGAAGCTCGAAACTACCATTTCCCCCAAGGACAATTATATGGACGACAATAGCGTTGACTGTTGGGCTGGTGATGCCGCCACACGAAATGGAAAATACTTTTTCTATTTTTCGGATAAAAAAAGAGGAATAGGTGTAATGAAATCTGATACACCTGGTGGTCATT
>JAGXIO010000205.1 GCA_024635555.1 Saccharicrinis sp. | reverse complement strand
TATTGATACTTGGATTAAAAGAGAAGCCGATATATTCAATAGCCTTAGCTTTGCCATTCAATTGGACACGCAAAAAAAATACTACCTTGCTAATAAATAGGTCAAATTATACATTCCATAAAAGAACCTGAGCTGTAACAATTTTTTAAATTATTAGATCATCTAAAGGGCTTTTTATTTGACTTAAATATTTATTACTTACATGTGTGTAAATTTCGGTTGTTTTACTTGATTCATGCCCTAATAGTTCTTGGATGTAGCGTAAATCGGTTCCCGATTCTAACAGGTGGGTAGCAAAGCTATGTCGCAAGGAGTGCAATCCTCCTCGTTTAGGTACATGGCTCCGCTTAATGGCTGCTTTAAGTGTATTCCCTGCACTGGTGGCCGAATACTGTCCGCCAAGCTGCCCACCAAACAAATAGTTATTGGGTTTATATTCCTTATAATAATCGCGAAGTAAAGTGAGTTGTGAAATGGCCAAAAGTGTATATCTATCTTTTTTTCCTTTTGCCCCAAGTACCCTTATCCGCATTCTTTTAGAGTCTATATCAGCCAATTTTAATTTTAAAGCTTCGCCTATCCGCATTCCACTGCCATATACTAAAGCCAATAAGGTTTTATGTTTTATATTGCTAATGGAAATTAAAATTTTCTCCACCTCTTCTTTGCTCCAAACCTTAGGTAATGTTTTGCCTCTTTTGGGCCTAATTATTTGGTCTATCTGCATGTTTTGCTTAAAAAAGTCGTTATAAAATAACTTAATGGCACTAACGGATTGATTTATACTGCTAGTGGAATACTCTTTTTCGCCAAGCATGAGTTGGTGGTAATGGTTTATCTTTTCGGAGTTAAACAGTTTAATTTGTTCCAATGTATTTCGCTTGTAACTATTGATAAACCGCAGTACAAAGTAATAGTAGGTCGAAATAGTACTTTCGCTATAAGCTTTAAGTTGCATGTACTTTAAAAAATCAAGGGAACCACTCTTATAAAAATGGTCCTTTTTGTAAGCTTGTTCATATAGCAACTGCAATATCCTACAGTCCCTAATGTTTAATTCATTGTGCATTTTAACGGTAAGCCTGGGGGCTACATAATTTATAAAACCCATTAGGGCGTTCACTTTTGGTTCAATAACAAAATTACGAATTTCCTTGTTCCAAGTACAATGATAACAGTTAACCAATATCTGATAAATTGACTTAGAATAGGTGTATTTTACCACTAAAAACCTTCCAAATTCATTTTTTAATGGTGTTAAGGTCACCGACCCACATTTTTTAGCTTTTTCTAAAATACCGTTAAAGTAGGTTGCATCACCTATGCAGACCTCCTCAGTGTTTCCGACCAAGTTGGCTTCGTAAAATTGGGTGTTAATTTCGGCAATATCTTCAAAAATATCTACCAACAGCCCCAAGGTATTTTGCGCTGTGGGAACAACAAACCTTTTGTGCTCCGTGCTCCATTTAATCCAGTCGTGATGATGTATCCGCTTGCTTATTTCCTCAGTTTTGGCAAAATACAATGCCGAAACGTCTTCCTTTTGATTACGGATGTGGTTTAAGTAAATGATAGGCTTTTTCATCTCATTATGATTATTTGTTCATATATGGTATTCGATGGAACTCGCCAATAATGACCTCCCTGTGTGTGAAGAATTCTCATGGCTCGTTTCATGGTTTCTTACAATTAGTTTATTTAACTTTCATGCTATTCATATAGCGGCAGATAACATGACTTTTTAAGTTGATAGCTACGTTTGACCTTATACTATGATTTTATATTTTCAAATCTAGCCCCTAAAATAAAACATAGGCGTATTAAAAACATATATAAACGTTTATAAACGAGTATAGAACGGTAAAAAATAATATTATGAGCACTAAAAATTGTATGTACTGCAATGAGCCATTGGAAGGGCGATACGACAAAAAGTTTTGCGATAGCTTCTGTAGAAGTGCCTATCACAACCAAACAAAAACATCCACCGAAGCTTACATTAAAAATGTAAACAGGCAGCTCAGGGCAAACCGTAGTGCATTGCGCAAAGCATGTCCTTTGGGTAAAGCCACAGTACGAAAGTCGTTTCTTAAAACAATGGGTATGGATTTTAAACATCTTACCCATTCTTGGAAGAGCAATGGAGGCAACTTATATTATTTTTGCTACGATTATGGCTATACACCCTCCGTGGATCCGGAAAAAGTGGTTATTATTCAACAACAGGGATATATGGCGGGTGGCTTCCCGCCCAATTAAATTTCAGGCGGCGGGATGTCGCTTCGCTCCAGATGTCGGATGGCTGATGGCTAATAGCTAATAGCGCGTGGAGAATGTTAGCATGAAAAAAGGCGCCCCGAAAAATGAGACGCCTTCAATTAATTATTATTTCATCTCTCCGATCATAAAAGTTCGTTGAGATTCTTTATCATGCTCATATTCAAATAATTGACAAAAAACCAACTATACTAAGCGTTGAATTAGAGCATTTTGTAAATGAGTCTAATGTCTATTATCTAAAATCTAACGATCTACTGGATTAATACACTACTTCGTAGTCCACATTGGCCAAACGCTTGTAGGTGTTGTAACGCCATTTTGCATTTTCCTCGGCGGCTTTAAACAGCTCTTTGGCCGATTCGGGGAAAGCTTTGAGCAGTGCTGAGTAACGAACCTCACCTTTCAGGAATTTTTGGAACATATCCCATTGCGGTTCCTTGGAGTCGTATGTAAATGGGTTTTTTCCTTCTGCCTCCAATAATGGATTATAACGATACAAATGCCAGTAACCGCATTCAACGGCCTTTTTGCTCTCTTCTTGCGAAGCGCCCATGCCAGCTTTTAATCCGTGGTTTATACATGGCGAGTAAGCAATAATCAACGATGGTCCGGGATAGGATTCTGCCTCCTTAAGCGCTTTAAAATACTGCGATTGATTTGCTCCCATGGCTACCTGAGCTACATAAACGTAACCATAAGTTGTTGCCATCAGCCCCAGATCCTTTTTACGTATCTTCTTGCCCGATGCGGCAAACTTTGCCACAGCTCCAACAGGAGTTGCTTTGGATGCTTGTCCACCCGTGTTTGAATATACCTCGGTATCCATTACCAAAATATTAACATCCTGACCCGAAGCAATCACATGGTCCAAACCACCATAACCGATATCGTAGGCCCATCCATCGCCACCAAATATCCAAACCGAACGTTTGGCCAAATAATCTTTAAGTGCAATTATTTCTGCGGCTACCGGAGCCGTTTCACTTTCCAATGCAGCTACCACAGCTTTTGAAACAGCAGTAGTTTCCGCTCCATTTTCTTTGTTGGCCAACCAAGCTTCAAAAGTAGCTTTTGTATCAGCGCTCACCACATCCAGATTTTCCTTCATCAAACGCTCAATGCGTTCACGCAATTTGTTAACACCTGTAGCCATTCCCAAACCGTACTCGGCATTGTCCTCAAACAAGGAGTTTGCCCAGGCAGGTCCGTTTCCTTCGGCGTTTTTACAATAAGGTGTAGATGGAGCTGAACCTCCATAAATTGAAGAACAACCGGTAGCATTGGCCACCATCATCCTGTCGCCGTAAAGCTGCGTAATCAATTTAATATAAGGTGTTTCGCCACAACCGGCACAAGCACCCGAAAACTCAAACAAAGGCTTGGCAAACTGCGATGCCTTTATATTAAGGTCTTTTTTGGTGATGGTATCTTTTATTGTAACCTTGCTGGCCATATACTCCCAGCGAGTTTCCTCTTCGCGCTGCGTATCCAGTGGTTTCATAATAAGCGATTTCACTTTCGACGGACATACATCGGCACAGTTTCCGCAACCGGTACAATCGAGTACTGAAACCTGAATCCGAAATTGCAAGCCATCAAAACCTTTTCCGTTGGGTTTTCTTGTCACTGTTCGTTCGGGTGCTCCGGCAAGTTCTGCTTCGTCTAACAGGAAGGGACGGATAGCTGCATGAGGGCAAACATAAGCACATTGGTTACACTGAATACAGTTTTCGTCTTGCCATTCGGGCACATTAACCGCAATACCTCTTTTTTCGTAGGCCGCTGTTCCGGCTGGGAAGGTACCGTCCTCGCGACCAATAAAGGCACTAACGGGCAAATCGTCCCCTTTTTGGGCGTTGATAGGGAATACGATATCTTTAATAAAAGCGGGCACTCCGTTACCATTTTCGGCTTCCTCAACGCTTAATGAAGCCCACTCGGCAGGCACGGGAATTTGAGTTACCGAAGCACCTGCTTCAACCGCTTTATAGTTCATATTAACCACATCTTCGCCCTTATTACCAAAGGACTTCACAATGGCCTTCTTCATTTTTTCTACGGCAAAATCGTAGGGTATAACCTCCGAAATCTTAAAAAATGCCGATTGCATAATGGTATTGGTACGGTTACCCAAACCAATGTCCTCGGCAATATTTGTGGCATTGATGATGTAAAACTTAATTTCGTTTTCGGCCATGTATGATTTAACATTATTGGGCAAACGACTTTTAGTTTCTTCAACATCCCAGGTTGAGTTTAAAAGAAAAGTTCCTCCTTTTTTCAAACCTTTAAGCATATCGTACTGATTAAGGTACGCCGGAACGTGGCAGGCCACAAAGTCGGGTGTGTTCACAAGATACGGAGCCCGGATGGGCGTATCGCCAAAGCGAAGGTGAGAGATGGTAATTCCACCCGATTTTTTTGAATCGTAGGCAAAATATGCCTGTGCATATTTATCGGTGTTGTCGCCAATAATTTTAATAGAGTTTTTATTGGCACCCACGGTACCGTCCGAACCCAATCCATAAAACTTACCCTCAAAGGTTCCTTTTCGTGCAAAGGAAATTTCCTTTTTCAGCGGAAGCGATTTAAAGGTAACATCATCAACAATACCTACGGTAAATTGATTTTTAGGCTCTTTGGCCGCCAGATTCTCAAAAATTGAGATGATATGGGTTGGAGTGGTGTCTTTAGACGAAAGTCCATATCGTCCGCCCACGATGATGGGTGCATTTTCTTTTCCATAGAACATTTCGCGCACGTCAAGATACAATGGATCTCCGTTGGCTCCGGGTTCTTTGGTGCGGTCGAGCACACAAACGCGTTTGGAAGTTTTTGGGAAGGCCTGCATAAAGTACCTTGCCGAGAAAGGACGGTACAAATGAACGGATATCACCCCTGTTTTTTGACCTTGCTTATTCAGGTAATCAACGGCTTCCTTAATGGTATCGGTAATAGATCCCATGGCTACAATAACGTTTTCGGCATCCGTAGCACCGTAAAATGTAAATGGAGCATATTTACGTCCTGTGATCTCGCTTATCTTATCCATATACTTGGCTACCATATCGGGCAACCTATCGTAAAAGGAGTTTGAAGCTTCGCGCGATTGGAAATAAATATCGGGGTTTTGAGCTGTTCCGCGGGTTACAGGATTTGAAGGATTAAGGGCATTATCGCGAAAAGCTTTTAATGCGTCCATGTTTAATAGCCCTTCGAGTTTATCCTGCTTCATCACTTCCACTTTTTGAATTTCGTGCGAAGTACGGAAACCATCGAAAAAGTGCATAAACGGAACACGCGACTCAATAGACGCCAAGTGGGCAATACCCGCCAGATCCATTACTTCCTGCACGCTTCCGGTGGCCAACATGGCAAATCCAGTTTGACGTGCTGACATCACATCGCTATGATCGCCAAAAATAGATAGAGCCTGAGCAGCCAATGAACGGGCGCTCACATGAAATACCGCGGGCAATAGTTCGCCCGACATTTTATACATGTTTGGAATCATCAGAAGCAATCCCTGCGACGCCGTAAAAGTAGAGGTCAACGCACCCGCTTGCAACGAACCGTGCATGGCACCGGCAGCTCCGGCTTCCGATTGCATTTCTTCGAGCTTAACGGTTTCGCCAAAAATATTTTTTCTTCCACCGGCAGCCCACTCATCAATGTATTCTGCCATTGTTGAAGAAGGTGTGATGGGATAAATTGCAGCTACCTCACTAAACATATAAGCAATGTGTGCAGCGGCATAATTACCGTCACAGGTAATAAACTTCTTTTCTTTAGCCATTTTATTTACTATTTTAGTTTTAACTACTGTTATTTAAAATTAATATAAAAATCCAAAAAGCCACAAGGGTATAACACCCGTGCGTCCTATTTCAATCATATCTTTGGCTTGCAACACGCCCACTTCCTTTTTTGGGGCATTGACACCATTACCACATACTAAAAAGTTGTGTTCATCATCTACCTTAAAATCAGCTTTGTCGCTAAAAGTAATTTCGTGACAACATCCTACCTGGTTGTAAAAAAAAGTTTTGTGCAAAATATCTTTAGCAGGTTCTTCACGCCTTATGGCATATAACAAATTGGGATTGTGCAAATAAATCAACGATGGTTTTTTCTGCATATCCTCTTCACCATCGTAAAGCAACTTTATTAAACGTGCCTGCCGCAAATAATACAGATAATTCATTACCGTAGCCCGCGAGGTTTTTATTTGTGAACTTAACTTACTCACATTGGGCTGGAAGGGCGCTTCCGCCCCTACCTTATAAAGCAGTTTTCGTAACCTGGGTAAATATTTGAGCTCTATCTGGCGCAAAAAACTAATATCTATTTCCAATATCAGGTTCATGCTTTTCATCAAATTCTCGGCATAATGCGATTTATCTAAAAAAAACGGATAATAACCAAAGCGCAAATAATCATCAAAATAAGCCAAAGGACGTACCTTGCCTACAATTTCGGCTGCAATTGCCTTGTGGTTTTCCAATATATCGCTTAACCTATAGGTGTCGAACGAAATGCCGGTCTGTAATTCCAGAAACTCCCTAAATGAAAAACCCTCTAACTTATAGGAATGGACTATCTCACGTAAATGCGGATTCTCCTCGCGCAAACGCATTACCGTGGAGCCCGAAAAAACTATTTGTAGGTCGGTAAAGTTATCGTAACAGTATTTCAATTCCTCCGACCAACCCGGATATTTATACACTTGATCCAACACCAAAGTCTTACCACCGGTTTTTCTGAATTTATCGGCAAATGATACAATGGTATTTTGCGTAAAATAGAGATTGTTTAAATTTACATATAAACATGCCTTGTCGTCGCTATAAGTACTCCTAGCAAAATCGAGCAAAAAATCAGTCTTACCTATCCCACGGGTACCCTTAATACCTATTAAGCGATGAGTCCAATCAATCTGCCCCATCAACTTACGTCGCATAGGAACTTTAAGATTGTCTATCAGATATTTATGTGTTTCGAAAAATGACTGCACAATGTTTTTATTGTAAATTCGTCCACAAATGTAACATTCGCTTTCGAACAATTGTAATCTCCACATTGCATTTTAACCCAAAAGCTGTAATTTATACTTATTAAAAATAAGGAATTTGGAGAATGTGCGCATAGCTTTTAGCTGATCGCTGATAGCTGGTGGCGGATAGCATATGACTTTTAGCTGGTGGCATGTGGCCTATGGCTGTTAGCGCTTGAATGATAGCATTTAGCTGTTGAGTGGTGGATTACGGCTGATGAGAGGTGGTTTTTTGGCTATCAGCCATTAGCCATCAGCCACCAGCCACCAGCTATTAGCCACTAGCTAAAAAGGCTTCTCTGTAATTAAACGGAGAAGCCTTTATAATTTATAAGTAAGTGATAAATTTATTAATCGTTCATTGAGATTAAAAATTCTTCGTTATTTCTAGTATTGTTCATCCTGTCGCGTAAAAACTCCATTGATTCAATGGGGTTCATATCAGCCAAGTAATTGCGAAGCACCCAAATACGGTTCATGTTTTCTTTTTCAATCAACAAGTCCTCTCTGCGGGTACTACTCATGGTTACATCCACAGCAGGGTAAATACGCTTGTTCGATAGTTTCCTGTCTAACTGAAGCTCCATATTACCAGTACCTTTAAACTCTTCAAATATTACTTCGTCCATTTTGGAACCTGTTTCGGTAAGAGCTGTTGCCAAAATAGTCAAGGAACCTCCATCTTCAATATTACGTGCTGCACCAAAAAATCGTTTTGGTTTATGTAATGCATTGGCATCCACACCACCCGAAAGCACTTTGCCCGAAGCCGGTGAAACTGTGTTATAAGCTCTGGCTAAACGTGTGATAGAGTCCAACAATACCACCACATCATGGCCACATTCTACCAATCTTTTTGCTTTTTCTAATACAATGTTGGCCACTTTAACATGACGTTCTGCAGGTTCATCAAAAGTAGATGATATCACTTCGGCATTCACACTACGCGCCATATCGGTAACTTCCTCGGGACGTTCGTCCACCAAAAGGATAATCATATATACCTCGGGATGATTAGCTGCAATAGCATTGGCCACCTCTTTAAGCAGTACAGTTTTACCTGTTTTAGGTTGCGCAACAATCAAACCACGTTGTCCCTTGCCTATAGGCGCAAACATATCAACTACCCGCGCCGATAAACTATCCTTTCCGGAGCCTGTTAATTTAAATTTTTCGTTAGGAAAAATGGGTGTCAAATGATCAAAGGGTACCCTATCGCGAACAATCTGAGGCGATCTCCCATTTAACTCTTCTACTTTAATCAGCGGAAAGTACTTTTCGCCTTCTTTTGGGGGACGGATGGTACCCAACACGGTATCGCCCGTTTTTAATCCAAAAAGTTTTATTTGCGATTGCGACACATAAATATCATCGGGGGAGCTCAGGTAGTTGTAATCCGACGACCTTAAAAAGCCATAACCGTCCTGCATAATTTCTAATACGCCGGATGCGGATATAATACCATCGAAATCAAAAGTCTTATCCTGTTTATTTGGCCTACGATGTGCATTTCCTTCTTTTGCACTTTTGGGTTCGCGTGGCTCGCGGGGTTCGCGGGGTTCCTGCTGGCGGCGGGGTGCATTATCATCCGCTGGGCGCACATTTCTGCGGTTTTCAGTAGTAACTTCCTTATCTTTTACTTTTTCTTTATCCTCCCTAGGGTTTTTGGAATGAACAGGAGTTTTACGTTCTTGCTTCACCGCATCATCGGCTACTTTATCCAGTTTTTCAGGTGCGTTTGCATCTTCTTTTTTAGGTGCCTCAACGGCTTTATTCCTAGGCTCTCTTCTTTCGGTTCTTGGGTCAGATTTAACTTCTACTGATTTAACTTCTACTGACTTGTTTTCTTCAGGTTTTGTTTCTGTTGCATCATTTGTCTTCGTATCAGCAACTTTCTCGGTAGAATTTGAACCTCTTTTTAAGGGTCTTCTATCGGTAACTTTTCTTTGCTCAGTTCTTTGTTCAGGATTTCTGGTAGAAGGCTTTTCTGTCCTTGTTCCTTTTTGCTTTTCCGAAGCCACAATGGCTTGCTCATCCAGAATCCTATAAATTAAGTCTTGCTTTTTATACGAGTCTAAGCGTTTAATGTCCAACTCTTTAGCAACCTCTTTCAATTCGGGCAGGAGCTTTTTATTCAATTCAAGAATATCATACATAATGTTAACCAATAAATTCTCTTAGGGGGAATATTTTAAATGAAATAAACTAGTGTTCTATATTATACTATTAATGCTACTAGTTTTAAGTACTCTGTAAGGCTAAGATTCTAAGAAAAGAAAGATGCCTAGAAGATTTGATGCAAACTTACGCATTATGAACCGAAACACAAAATTATTTTTTCAAATTTTATCTCAATAAAATAAGGCTTACAGAATTTTTATATTATCATCGAAACACAAACTTACTTTTTTTGTTATATTTACGATGCATAAATCAACACAACACACACACAAATTTCCGCTACCATATGCGACAACTTAAAATTACAAAACAAGTTACCAACCGCGAAACGCCATCGTTGGATAAGTATCTGCACGAAATAGGTAAAGTTAAGCTAATAAACTCGGAGGAGGAGGCCATGCTTGCCCGCAAGATAAGAGAGGGCGACCAAAAAGCACTGGAAACATTGATAAATGCCAATCTGCGTTTTGTTGTTTCCGTTTCCAAACAATATCAAAACCAAGGCCTAAGCCTATCCGATTTAATTAACGAGGGCAACCTTGGACTTATAAAAGCTGCGCAACGATTTGACGAAACACGAGGTTTTAAATTTATATCATATGCAGTTTGGTGGATTCGTCAATCCATTCTTCAGGCTTTAGCCGAACAGGCCAGGATTGTTAGGCTGCCGCTGAACAAAATAGGCTCCATGAACAAGGTAAGCAATACTTTTGCAAGATTGGAGCAAGAATACCAGCGCGAACCTACCCCCGAAGAAATTGCGCAAACCCTAAACCTTGCGCCTAAAGAGGTGAAAGAATCGTTAAAAGCTATGAGCAAGCACGTTTCGATGGATGCACCTTTACGAAAAGATGAGGACAACGACATGTACGATACGCTATTGAACACGGATGCTGTTAGTCCGGATAATAAACTGCTCACCGATTCACTCCGACGCGAAATAGAGCGTTCATTATCTACGCTATCGTCTCGCGAAGGCGATATAATAAGGCTTTATTATGGCTTAAACGGTGAACCGCCCTACTCGCTGGAAGAAATAGGTAACTTGTTTAACCTGACACGCGAAAGAGTGAGGCAGATAAAAGAAAAAGCCATAAAAAGACTAAAACATACCTACCGCAGCAAGATACTACGCTCGTATTTGGGTTAGGCTTGCAAAAAAAATAGACTGTTAGACATTAGACTGTTAGATAATAGACTTAGGCATTTAACGAATTAAATAGTAATGTGGCTAAAGCCCAATTAAGCAGTTGCTTACATAGACGTCAGCTACCCGCCTGCCGGACGGGCAGGAAGCAGACGGCAATAAAAATTTAAAATAAACCATGAATCACTTATTAGCACCCTCCTTATTGGCCGCAGATTTTAGTAAAATGGAATCAGTTATTGAAATTATTAACCAAAGTGAGGCAGACTGGCTTCACCTGGACATTATGGATGGCGTGTTCGTGCCCAATATTTCCTTTGGACTGCCTATTCTGAAATCCTTGCGCCCACATATCAGCAAGCCTTTTGATGTGCATTTGATGATAGTACAGCCCGATAAATATATTTCGGATTTTAAAAAAGCCGGTGCCGATTTGCTAAATGTGCATTACGAAGCCTGTACCCACTTAAGTCGCACCATTCAAGCCATCAAAGCCGAAGGTATGAAGGCAGGTATAACATTAAACCCACATACGCCAGTTTTTTTATTGCAAGATATTATTGCAGAACTTGATTTGGTATTGCTCATGTCGGTTAACCCGGGGTTTGGAGGGCAAAAATTTATTCCTAACACTTTCAAAAAAATTGAGGATTTGAAAAAACTGATTACCCAAACCGGCAGCACAGCTTTAATTCAGATTGATGGCGGTGTGGACACGAGCAACGCAGAGCAACTTGTGAATGCCGGTGCTGATGTGTTGGTTGCAGGAAGTGCCGTATTCAATACTCCCAATCCCGTTGAAGCCATAAGAAAACTTAAACATTTTTCGGCAAAAGTTTAGGTCAGCTTATACTTTTAACTAAATGGAGACTTAAGTGCTATAATATAAGCCAATTACAAAAAAATCGTTGATGGATGTTATGTGCCATGTTCCAACGCAAAGTTGTTGTAAATATAACGAGAACTGTGGTGCGTCGCCTGCATGTCCCATAGGTAGGGCTGGCAGTTAAACATCTATTATCTATAAATCTCTTATCTTTAAATCTCTTATCTAAAGGTCTCTTATCTATAAATCTAAAAGAACATCTTTCTATAACAACGTTTCCGTTTATGCTGGATGTGATCAAAAGATTTCCACAACTGGATGGCCACTTTGTTGTCTTCGAGCATACCTGTTGTTTCTACAAACCTTATTCCGTCGGCATTCGCTGTTTTCCAAAGTTCGTTCATCAATAGCGATACGCCACCCATTTTTTGCAGTTCGGGAATTACTCCGGTGAGCATCAAATCCATTTCCTTGGGTTTTTCCAAAGCCTTTTTAAGATGCCACCAACCAAAGGGTAACAGTTTTCCTTTTGCTTTTTGCAAGGCAACAGAAAGCGAAGGGAGGGCAACTACAAAACCGGCCAACTCATCGTCTTTATCGAGCATTACCTTAACGTAACGTGGGTTTATTGCCGGAAAAAACTTATTTATATAAAATTTCACCAATCTATCTGGCAATCTAAATGTGCCAAACAATCCGGTAAAGGCATCGTTGAATACTTTAAATATCTTTTCGCGGTAAGGCTCCAACTCCCTCGATGTATTGAAGTTAATAATTTTTAGGCCATAACGTTTCTTTATCATTTCTGATACCTTCAGCGCTTTTTCGGGCATTGCTTCTGGGAAGGTAATCCTAAACTCTAACCAATCGGCTTCCTTAGCGTAACCC
>JAGXIO010000204.1 GCA_024635555.1 Saccharicrinis sp. | reverse complement strand
TATCAACGTAAGCAATACTGGTACCAATATGGTTAGTACGATACCGCTAAAAATGGCAATGATACCATACTCTTTTCCTGAAAATTTAACAATGATAGGCAATGTGGTGTCCATAGCCGTTGCTCCGCCAGATGCAATGCCAGCCAATTTGCCAAAGTACTTTACAAATAATGGCACCGCTAGTAGAGTTAAAATTTCCCTGAAGATATTGGATAACAGTGCCACTACACCCAACTCTTTTCCGCTAACTTCGCTTATAAAAATACTGGACAAGGAGTAGTAGCCAAATCCCGCTCCCACAGCCATGGCCTCTTTTATCGAAATATCAGAAAGCATTAGCGATATAATAGCCGTTCCAAGTAAACTACCTACAATGACAGTTAAGGGTACTAAAAATATTTTGAAGTTCATTTTGCGCAATACATAAAAGGCTGCCTTATCACTACCAACACTTATACCTACCAAAAACATGAGGACAAACAAAGCATAAGTGGTAAGACTGTCGTTTAAAAGCCATTGAGGGTATACATCATAAATACCCCCGATCATACCCATTGCAAAAAATGATAAGATAATTAAGCTTCCCTTCATTGCTCTTCCGGTTTGTCTGATTTAAAATAGAGCTGGTACACCATTTTGGCTAAAAGCACACTACCCAGCACGGCACCCAGAGTCAACCAAATGGCTTTGTAGCCAATGCGAAAAAAGTTATTAATAATCTCCTCATTGGTGCCTACGGAAATACCCAGCAAAAATAATAGTAAATATACCGACCAGGTAATGGACGCATCTATTTTTTTACGGGCTTGGTCCCTTTTGCGGAAGAACAAGCCAAAGCCAATTCCGAAAGCAAATAATACGATAACGATATATGTAGTCATGAATCAAAATTAGCCATGCGGTATAATAAGAATGGAGTCAGTTTTGCAAACTACCCCACTCGCAAATATATTCAAATAGCGTTTAATTCAGCGCATCCTTCCATTTGATTTCTCTTTTGGGGTTGGAAAGAAAGTATGCTCATCCAGTATTAAAATAGGAGAATTGGTTTCTTTAAGTACCCCATATTAAAAAATTAGGCTTCAAATTAATTTGTAATATTTTCAGCAACGCCACATGTTGACGTTTGATTTGAATATATTTGAAACGAAAACAATTTCAAATATGTCAAGAAGAGAATCATTTATAAGGTATCGTTTAATTATTCAGAAGCTCAAAAGAAGTTATTATACATTCAGTGAGCTAAGCAGGTATTTACAACAGGAATCTGAAATTCAGGGTTATAATCTTAACATTTCGTTGCGCACCTTTCAAAGGGATGTTAATGAAATACTATCTATTTATAACATAGAAATAAAATATAGTAAGACAAAACAAGCTTACTATATCGAAGAATATGGAAGAGAAGATTTTAATGAGCGAATTTTTGAAGCTTTTGATACGTTTAATGCTTTAAACATAACGAATAGACTAGCCGATTATATCCAATTAGAAAAGCGAAAATCAATAGGAACAGAACATTTATACGGAATTCTCCATGGAATAAAGAATAGTGTTTCTATCAAATTTGCCTATCAAAAATATTGGGAAGGTGAAAATTCAGAACGGATAGTACAGCCTTACGCCTTGAAAGAATTTAGAAATCGTTGGTATGTGCTAGGCAAAGATCTGAAAGATGATATTTTTAAAACTTTTGCATTAGATAGACTTACTCATCTTGAAATTACCAAATTGCCATTTAAAAAAGATATAGCTATTGATATAGCTTCCTATTTTAAAAATTCTTTTGGTGTTGTTGTTCCGAATATTAAAGAACAGGCTGCACCGCAAGAAGTGATTCTAAGATTTAATGCTTTTCAGGGAAAGTACATTAAATCTTTACCTCTGCACCATACCCAAAATCCGATAATTGATAACGAAGATGAGTTGGTTGTTAAGCTTGACGTTTTCCTTACGCATGATTTATTTATGGAGATACTCTCGTATGGCAGTAATGTGCAGGTTTTAAAACCAGAATCGCTGGCTAAGCAAGTAAAAGAAGAATTAATTAAATCACTTAAAAAAATAAAAAATGAATATTGAATTACAACTAAAAGAGATTTGGAATAATAAATTATTTCAACATCTTCCTGAGCAAATTCAAGAACGAGGATTTGTATATGCAGAAAATACCTCCCCTAAGGATATTTTAATTACTGGGATAAACCCTTCATTTCGTAATGATGCTGGTAAAGAAAGTCATGGTTTTGATTTTTCAAATACAATGATGGAAACTAAATGGGATAACTATTGGGGTACCTTAAAAAAGATGTTATTTGATGAACTTGAGAATGTTGATTTAAGGGAAAAGTGTGCTTACCTAGATATCTTATATTTTAGAGAAAAGGAACAAGCCTTCTTAAACAAGAAACTTCTAAAAACCCAAGCAGGGGTGCATTTTGTAGCTGCGCAGATAAATCTAACCCAGCATATCATAGAGGAGGTTATAAAGCCGAAAGTAATTGTAATAAAAAATAAAGGATCTCAAGTGTTTTGGGGTAAGGAAGCAAATCGAAATATATATTGGATGGGTTACATGTTTGAACCTGTCGAAGAATTATATTGTGGTGATTTATATAAAATTGTTGGATTATATGATTCAAAAGAAAGGGTTGCCTTTGAAATAAATGAGACCAATTTAAAAAATACATTAGTATTATTTTCTCATCATATAAATCAATATACTCAAAAAGAAAAAAGGATAAAAGCAAAAACACTTAATGATATTTTAGAGCGATATAATCATTAATTATTATTTAGCTTCGTATAAATCATAATTGATGTGATTTAAGATTTGATAAAAGAAAGCAGTATTATTTTGTAAGCAAATAATCATGGAAATTAGAAGGCGAGAATCAGTAATGGTTCTCGCTTTTTTTGTGATAATTTTCAGAACGACATCTTCTGGCATCTTGATTCTTTTTATTTGTGCAAAATTAAAATGTAGGAGTATGAAAGTACAGATGAGAAAAAATGGTTTTTTTGGAATTGGATGTTTGAATATGGTAAATTATAAGAATTACGGAACATTATTTAGAACTGCGCAAATAATGGGGGCAGACTTTGTTTTTTTAATAGGAGCAAGATTTAAGCAACAGCCTACTGATACAATGAAAAGTTGGCGACATATTCCGGTGTTTACATTTGAAACATTTGATGATTTTCAAAAACATAAACCTTATAACTGCCCTTTAATTGGGATTGAATTAATCGAAACAGCTACACCATTAAATGAATTCATACACCCAAGGCAAGCATGTTATTTACTAGGGTCAGAAGATAAAGGATTAACAGAGGAAGCAATGAAAGCATGTAAAGAAATAATTTTTTTACCTGGTGAACAGAGCTTGAATGTTAGTGTAGCTGGCAGTATTATACTATACGACCGTGTAACTAAACGAGGGGTTAACAGAGGAGAGGTATCTTAAATAATAAATAATTATGGAGCAATTAAGCATAGCAAAAGGATTAACCGTGATAGGGTCAAGATACACGGAAGATTTAACATGGCTAACCCTAAAGTGGGCGAATTACTTGGCAAAAACAGATAAAGTTCTTTTCCTGAATTGGACTTATTACACTAAAAAACTAAACAACTTTTTAGAAGAGAGTGATGGGAAAGTGGAACCTAATCTTACTATTAATACTTCATTTAACAAACTTGAAATATCTACTTGCATAGAACTGTTTGGGTACATTAAAAACCAAAACTTCGATATTGTATTCTTTGATAATATTGATGCGTTCAGATTTGATATTCATGGCGATGACAATTATAGCGAAAAACCTGTTTTAGACTTTATGCAATTCTTGATAAATGAATTAAGTATAAAAATCATTTTTAATACGTCCTTGCATGATAATTATTTAGATTATAGCAAAGATTATATGACGCGAGAAGCTCCGGTCTTAAAAAATTTCTCTAGGGATATGGTAAATAATTGCGAGCATATTTATGGCTTTGTGAGACTTTTTTCTTTGGGTATTGAACAGGATGAGACAGGCAAATCCACTTTTGATAAACTAGAGATTCATAATCTTAAAAACCCGTCAGACTCCTCGGATGTAATTAAACTAGATAATCGCAAGTATAATATTTACAAACAGGAAAATGGAGGCAGCTACTTGCCTGAGGAAATAGAAATAGTCGAATTAGTATCTAATATAAGAGAACTGGTGGGTAAGTATCTTATATTTAAGGGAGTTGTTTCTAATTCCAGACATAAAACAACAACAAATTCTAGGTCCTACTGTGTTTTTGATGTTAATGACGATAGTGGAATTTTTGAGCTTTGCCTGTTTAGCGAAAATTATCAATTATATAAAAAATATTTGGAGAATGGATATTTCTTGGAGATAACCATAAAAATAGACCGTTCACCTTTTACTAATTCAATATCGTACGCTGTAGAATCAATCACGTATGCCTAAAAATAAAAAAAGGAAAACGAAACCTTATCTCACCAGACCCGTATCATGCACTAAAGAGTAATTTTTTTTTTCATAGATTAAGGTTTAGGTTTAGGTTAATTTGAGGAAGAGTCGCTCCACCCGGAGCGGCTCTTTTTTTATGCATGTATTACACATACTTTGCTTGCATTTTTGATGAGAAGCTTTAAAATAAAGTGTTTTGATTGATCACAATTAAAAAAGAAGACATTATCAATTATAGAGTTAGAGTGCTGACAATCCTCCCATAATTCAGCAAAAAATATCCCCCGCTACAAACTCGTGAAAAAATAAATCTGATACACGGATTACCCATGTACATTATTGAGTATCGAATTGCAGAGATTCTATTAATAAGCGTTAATTCTTAGGAAAGTAAGTTAGACCGAAAGGAAACATGAATACTTGTACTAGGTAAAAACACCTGTAAAAACAAGCTGATTATATCCACCACGTAAAAATCGCTCCCATATTGGCAAAGAGCTCTTTGTGAAGGTATAGAACGAAACCGATACCGATACCCACTGCATGTAAAGATAAATCAACTTTGATCGTAAAGCAGGATGGCTTACTTAGTGATCTTAAATTTTACTTTTTGATGTTGGTTTTGATTTCTTTTGGACCAAACAGTTATTTATAGGATATTTATTATCGTAATCAGATTGTGTGTTAATTGTAGGTTAATACGGTTCGACTACGCAATGTGCTTGATAAAGGTTACAAAATTCTACTAAAAAAATCTCTCCCTAATTAATTTAGTTAACACTCTATACATGAATAGTTAATGTAATGGTTATAGCATTTTAATATACAGTAATGAAAAAAGTTGAAAATTGTACATGCTTAAACCATGGTAAAAAAAGCAATTTTAATCAATTAACTTTTAACAATTAATCTATTAACATTTAACAATTTTACTTATGAAGAATTTTAATTTTTTGATGACGGGAGCTTTGTTCGCTTTTGTATCAATGGCTCCAAGTTTTGGACAAACAAACATTTCAACACTCGCTGACGCGAATGGAAACTTAACATCATCAGTAACTACTTTAGATGCAGCTACCGACTGGAGACTTGACAAAAAGATTTACGTATCTGAAGGTAAGGAACTTCACATTGAGGCAGGTACAGTTATTAAAGCTAATGTAGCTTCTGGTTTAGCCGCTCCTGCTTTAATTGTAACTCGCGGTGGTAAAATTTTTGCCAGAGGTAATGAGCAAGCACCTATCATCTTTACTTCTGTGGAAGACGCTTTAGATGGATCTTATTCTGTTTCAAACCAAGGGAAATGGGGTGGAATTATTGTTTTAGGTCGTGCTTACAACAACCTTTTAGTATCTGACGATCTTGGAGTACAAGACGGAGAAGGTACTATCGAAGGATTAGACGCTCCAGACGCTAGACATCACTATGGACAAGACCGTTACGAAGTTGGCGAAACTGGTGCTGTAGGTACTTTAAAGCCGGGTGGAGACTTCAACGATGAAGATAACTCAGGTGTAATAAAGTATGTTTCTATCCGTCATGGAGGAGCTGTTATTGGTACTGACAATGAAATCAACGGTTTAACTTGCGGTTCTGTTGGTCGTGGTACTGTATTAGAGCACATCGAAATCATTTCAAATCAGGATGATGGTGTCGAGTTCTTCGGTGGGACTGCTGACATCAAATATGCTAGTATCCTGTTCTGTGATGATGACTACATTGACTGGGATCAGGGTTATACCGGTAGAGGTCAATTTATTTTTGGAGCTCAGTTACCAATTAATGGAGCTTGTGCTAAAGAAGGAGATCATGGTTTAGAAATTGACGGTGACGATGGCAATACGTCTAACGGAATAATGTCTAACGCAACATTCTTTAACTGTACTTTCATTGGTAACTTAGGTGACCCAGGAATCGAAGCTAAAGAGAACACTATGGGTGAAGTATCTAACTCTATCTTCGCTAACTTCGACGCTGGTATTCGTTTAAATGCTGAATCTGCCAGGGCTAATGACGCTTACGAAAACTTTATAGCTGGTGACTTAGTATTCAGAAACAACACTTTTGTTTCAAATGGTGCTTTAGTATCTACTACAGGAGGAAGAGCTGTTGATTTAGTTGCTGCTGCAACTGCTTTAACTAACGCTGGAAACATTGAAGACGCTTCTTTAATTGACTACACTTTAGTTATGGAGGCTTGTGCTAACAATGCTGTAACTGACGCTTACAATGCGGTTCCAGCTGCCGGTACTGCTACTACAAACCTACCAGCTCCTGCTGATGATTTCTTTGATGCAGCTCCTTACAGAGGTGCTTTTGTTCCAGGTGCTACTCCTTGGACTTCTGGATGGACTTATGGTGACGTTTTAGGATCAGACAACGCTCTTAACAAAGAAAACTGTGCTACTGACCTTGATGGTGACGGTGACACTGACGTAGATGACTTAAGAGATATTAGTGGAGCCTTTAATACTGACTGTAAGAAATAATGCCATCCGCATTAAAAAATTACTTGTAACAAAACCTGAAATTTTAAAAAAAAATGAAAAATATATTTTTAAGCTTTGCTTTGCTATTATTTAGCAGCTTAGCATTTGCACAATCAACTGTTGAAGTTGATGAAGTAAGCCTTCCTGCAACTGCTCCTGGTATTGAAAGAGTGTTCGTTGAAAAGTGGACTGGAGGCAATGTTCCTGCAGGATATACTGCATACAGAGTATTCGTTGACATGCCTGCTGGCCATAAATTAGTAAACATATTTGGTAACAGTGTTAGTACTTTATCGATTGAGCCTACTAACGGTCAATTTTATAACAGCTCTTTCGGAGTATCTTTTGGAGACATTTTAAATGCTGGTTTGTTTGGTATTGATGCTGCAACTGAATTCGATTCTTATCTTACTGTTGGAGGTTCTGCTTCTAATCGTATTGCTGTTCCTTACGCTGTTAACAATGCTGGATTTATCGCAGGTACTCCTGGTGCGACGTCTACATCTCCAGGTTTAGTCGTATCTATGTTCGGCACTACTTCAACCACTACAAGCTTTGTAACTGCCGGTGGACTATGGAACATCCCTGGAGGAATAAGCTACGAAAATTTAGTTGCTGATAACACTATTTTAATCGGTCAGTTTACAACAAGTGCTGATTTAACAATGACATTCAGTATTGACTTAAATCGAGTAACGAATACTTCATTATTATCAACTTACGGTATTTTCTATACTTCTGAAGTTATTCCTCACGTTAACCCACAAGTTGGAGCACTTACTCCAGCTACTGGTTCTGCTTTAGCTTATGGTGTTGCTACAACTGTATCTTCTTTGGTTACAGTTGACCAAGCTCAAGCGGATGGTTTAGGAGCTGTTGCCAGTGCTGTTTTCAATGTAAATGGAACTGACCACAACGCAACTGTTAGCGGAAGCGTATATTCATACGACGTTACTCCTGCTTCTCTTGATCCAATCAATGTTACATTTACACTAAAAGATGCTGCTAATGTTACAGCAACAGCTTCTGCTTCTTATACAGTTAACGATCCAAATCCAACAACTGTTACTTTAGCTGCTTTAGCTGCTCAAATTTCTGGTGATGATTTACCTATCACTCTTTCTGCTACTGCAACTGATGCTGATGGTATTGCTTCTGTTGAGTTCTTCTTAGCTGATGGTACTTTAATTGGTGCTGGTGTTGCTTCTGGTTCTACTTATACTTATGACTGGTCACCGGCTTTCGGAACTTACCAAGTATATGCTGTTGCTACTCCTGCTGCCGGTATTCCTGTAGCTGTTGAATCAAATCGCGTATCAACTACTGTGTACAACCCTAGTTCTTTCTACAGCTTAGGCGGTGATGTAACTGAAGCTTGTTATGTAAATAACAAATTCTGTGTTCCTTTCACAAGAGTTAACTCTGACATGGCTGCTATCAACGGTTTTGACGTAGTAATGCAGTTTGAGGCTGACAAAGTTGCTCCAACAGGTATTATTACTGTTAACAGCGCTCTTATCGACAGGGATGTAACTGATTACACTTATCGTGTAGACGGCGATAGCATGTTTATCTCAGTATACTTGAAAGGTAATGCACCTGCTACTGCTCTATGGAACGGACAAGGTGAGATTTTCTGTGTGGAATTTGCTAAGACTAACAACTTTGCTTCTAACGATGCTGTTGTATTCGGAACTAATTCAATAGTTGAAAGTTATGTTGATGGATATGTAGATCAAATCGCTGGTGCTGAGTCTGCTACTTACACTACTTTTGTTGATGACATCTTCGTTGGAAAATTAATTTTCTGGGGTAACGGTGCTCCAATCTCGGGTAATGTAGCTGGTGGTTATGCTTTAACTTTATTTGGTAACATCACTGCAGCTAACATGGTTGAGCCAAACGTTAACGGTATTGTTGAGTACGATTTCTTAGATGCTACGGGTGCTGTAATCAACAGCGGAAACGTTCAAATTGAAAAGGATCTTCCAAACAACACTCCAAGCGATTCAGTAATGATTGCTATCAATGGTTACGATGCTTACTTAACAACTAAAGTGCTTACAAAAGATCCTTCGTTTACTCCAACTGTATTCCAAATTATTGCTATGGACGTAAACCTTGACGGTAGGGTAACTGCCGGAGATATCTCTCAAATGAACCAAAGAGCAGTGCGTATTCGTGATGAGTTTACTCAAGCTAGCGGTGCCGGTATTGACTGGGTATTTGTTAGCAACGAGGATCTTCAAAACATTGCTCGATTCAGAATTTCTCCAAGTTATCCAGAAGGTGACGCTACTTATGTGAACAGATACTGGAGAGACAATGTACCTGCTGCTTCTGAAAGCTACCAAATCCCAGGTGCTGGTGCCGACTGTCCAAACCCAGCTATGGAAACATTCCAATTGATCCTTTTAGGTGACGTGGATGGTTCTTATGCTAACAAGGCTGTTGATGGTTCTATGAAGAGCACTTCTATTGGAATCAACTTTGGTGCTGCATATGTTAAAGGTGATGTTGTTAGCATTCCAGTTAATGTTAAAGATGCAGTATCTGCTTCCTTTGTATTAGATTTCGATGGAGAGTTTGTATCTGTATCTAACGCTGCCGGTGTAACTTCTACCGCAAACGTTGTTGATGGCAAACTTGCTTTAGTATCTAACAGTGCTGCTGAAATTTCTGGAACTTTTGTTACCTTAAACTTCAAAGGAAACCCTAACCTTACTCCATCTACTACATTAGTTAATGGTCGGTTAGTTGCTGCTTCAATTGCTTCTGAAAAGTTCGGTATTAATGTTTCTGAGGTTGCTGCTTACCCTGTTCCTGCTGAAGATATTTTAACTGTTGCTACTCCTGAAGATGCTACTTTAGCTATCGTTGACATCAACGGTGTTGTTGTTAAAACTGCAGAATTATTTGCAGGTGAAAACTTGGTTAACGTACAGGATCTTGCTGCTGGTTCTTATATCTTGAAAGTAAACGGTGTAAACATCGCTTCTGTAAAGCATATCATTATCAAGTAATTGCTTGCTAATTTAATTTAAATTTCAATATAGCCCGGGCCTTTTTTAAGGCCGGGGCTTTTATCATTTTTTTGGGTATTTACTATAGAACAAATACAACTAACAAAATATAAATACATTAAAAATTAGAGTTATGAAAAATTTAGTACTTGTAATTGCATTATTTATTTGTGCGTACTCCTATGCACAAACAGTCGAGGTTGACGAAGTTGCTCTGCCTGCCGAACACCCAGGTATTGAAAGAGTATTTGTAGAAAAATGGAGTGGAGGAAATGTTCCTGCAGGAAATACTACCTATAGGGTATACATTGACATTGAAACAGAACACAAATTGGTTAACGTGTTTGGAAACAAGGTTGGCTCATTAATTATAGAACCTACAAATGGTCAATTTTATAACGATGCATTTGGGGCTGCACTGGGCGACCTATTAAACTCGGCACTATTTGCTGTTTTCCCATCTTCTGAGTTTGACACCTACCTCTCGGTAGGAGGATGTGCTAATGACCGTATTGCAGTTCCTCATGCAGTTAATTCGTTGGGATATATTGCCGGCACCCCTGCAACTACTTCTACATCTCCAGGATTAGATGTTTCAATGTTTGGTACCGCATCAACCGCTACTAGTTTTAATACTGATGGTGGTTTATGGAATATTCCAGGAGGAATTAGCTATGAGGCCATTATTGTTGAGAATACTATTATGATTGGTCAATTTACTACAAATGCAAATTTGTCCATGACTTTAAACATTGACTTGATTACAAAATCTAGTACTAAACTAAAAACTACTTTTGGTATTATTTATCCAAATACAACTACTGATATTTCTAAGGTAAGTATTGCTGACGGCATTAGACTTTACCCAAATCCTGTTGTTGACCAATTAAGCATAGATATTACAAACAACACCCTTATTGAAAATGCCCCTTATACTATTTATGATGCAACAGGCAAGAAGGTTAAAGACGGAATATTCACTGATTCCTCCAACCCAATTGATATGTCAGGATACAAAAACGGATTCTATATTATCAAAATTAAAACTAGCAGCGAAACTTTCAACAAAGTTTTTATCAAAAAATAACAACTTAGGGAGCTTGCATATTGCAAGCTCCTTTTAACGCAAATAGCACACAACCAGGGAAAAACCCATTCACTTCACTTGTCACTATTATGAAACGAGCCATGAGAGTGTCCTCACACAAAGGGGGAATGATTGTAATGGCGAGTTCCATGTGGCAAAAGAATAAATTATAAACACATGAAAAAACAAATCACCCTTCTTTCTTTTTTTCTAATAACAGCAATAACTTTTGGCCAAGGCATCATTAGAGGAAAAGTAACGGATGAAAAAGGAGAAACGCTCATTGGAGCTCAAGTATACCTAAAAGGCAACACAACCATAGGTGCAATAACCGATTTTGACGGTAATTATTCGCTAAACATTCCTGAAACAGGTGCACAAACTCTGGTCATTTCTTTTATAAGTTACAATACCATCGAGGAAGAAATAAACTTTAACAGTCAAAAGGTACTGATAAAAAATTACACCATGAATCCGGCCACCATGGAGTTTGAAGACATCGTTATTCGAGCCAAGGCTAACCGAGCCAACGACGCTTATATGAAGGCCAAAAAAATTCAGTCGGCCATTAGCATCGATTATATTTCAACCGAAACCATCAAGAAAACCGGGGACTCCAATTTACAGGATGCCGTTAAAAGGGTTTCCGGAGTTTCAACCATTGGAAGCTTTATTACCGTACGTGGTTTAGCCGATAGATATATTAAAACTACCGTAAACGGATTATTGATTCCAACACTGGATCCTTTTACCAACAACATTAAACTGGATTTATTCCCTACCAGTTTGGTGGATAATATTGTAATCAGCAAAACGGCCAGTGCCAAACTACCCGGTGACTGGTCAGGAGCCTATTTATCTATTGAAACAAAAGATTATCCTAATAAATTTACCCTGCAAGTTAAATCGTCATTTGGCTATAACGACCAAGCTACCTTTGAAGATATTATCTCGTCTCAAAAGAGTTCTACGGACTGGTTAGGATACGACAACGGCTTCCGGGACATGAAACACCTTCCAAGAGGGGAATTTCCTAAGTATCAGGAAAACCCAAATCTTTACAATCAATACATACCATTAGATCAAACCCATCCGGAACTTGGCTTAAAAAATTACATAAACTACCTCGGTATAAATGACAATCATCTTGGCATTGATAAAAACAATATATATAACCGGTTAATGCTGGTGCAAATAGGTTTATTGGCTCCTGGCCTTATTGACGACCCTGGGGCCATTGGTAAGGCCAACACTCAATTTGAAACTCAGTATAAAGATGAAGCATTTTACTTATTGAATAACCCGGCAGTAGAATTTGCCCAAACCATGCCCAACAACTGGCAAACTATTCAACGACGAGCTCCCATGGACTTTAGCCAGGAATTTAGTTTAGGTAACCAAACCACTCTTTTTGGCAATTCGCTGGGATATATTTTGGGCTTTCGATATAGTCAGAGTATTAAATACGATCCTGCTTCACAACTTGGGAGATACGATTCAAAGATACCAATCATCTTTGCTGAAGATTCTTTGAGACAACAAAGCTCCGTTGAATCGAACGGCTGGAGTGCACTGGCCAACATTGCATACAAATTCAGTCGAAATCATAGTGTATCCGTGCTATTTATGCCCAATATTAAAGGTGCCAACAAAGCAAAATATGCTACCGGAAAATCAAAAAAATATGCTTCTGAAGATTTAGGTGTATTTTACGACCAACAACAATTATATGAAGAAACACAACAATTGGTATATCAATATGCCTCGGAACATTACTTTCCCGGTATAAAACTAAAAGCTGAAGCTAAATTATCCTATACCGATGGAAAATTAAACACACCCGATTTTAAAACGATTAAATATGGAGCTGATGAAGAGCTGACCCATTATGAGTTCCCTAATTTTGATGATGGAGCCAGAGACCGAATGTATAGATACTTATTTGAGGATGTATTAAATGGTCAAATTAACTTTGAACTTCCTGTTTTTGAAGGCGCCAATCAAATCCGCAAATTATCATTTGGAGGAAGTTATTTAGATCATTCCAGAGATTATGAACAGTACAACTATGCGGTTGACGCATACACGGCTGATATCCCACAAGGAGATTTGGAACAATACTTTGACCTCCAAAATTTTAGATGGAACGAAGACCAAACTGCAGTAACAACCTATTACGATAGGTCTGAAGATATGGCAACCTGGGGAAGAAATAGTTCTACCGGATACAAAAAAATATCGGCTGCCTATATAATGGTTGACTTTGAAATTAACAGAAGATTGCGACTTGCATCCGGATTACGTGCAGAACACACCGATATGTTCTCTGACCAAACCTTATTGCTTGGGTTACCCAATGATGCGCAAGAAAGAAACGATGTAGGTTTTTCAAGCACGTCCGCTCTTCCTGCTAAAATAGACCAAACACATTATTTACCAAATATCAACCTCATATATAAGTTATCAGATTCCGAAAAATTAAAAATAAGTACCCGTGTAAATTACAGTGAATCCATTGCCCGACCAAATTCCAGGGAAATTAGTTATGTATACGCTTATGATTACGAGTTGAATGCCCATATACTTGGAAATCCGGGTTTAAAAATATCCACGATAAAAAATTACGATTTCAGAATTGAATCCTTTTTTCAGAATGGGGATAACCTTTCGGTAAGTTTATTTTATAAAGACTTTTTCGATTTTATTGAATTAACGGAAGAACAAGGCTATTATACCTGGAGAAATAAAGACCACGCCTGGGTAAGGGGTATTGAGGTTGAAGCGCGAAAAAAAATATTCAAAAATCTGGAGGTTGGAGCCAACGCTACCCTGGTGCATTCGGAGACAATTGGAAAGTCTAATACAGAAACTTGGACCCTCCCACTGTTTGGACAGGCACCCTATGTAATCAACGGTTTATTAACTTTCAATCCCGAAAAAATTGGACTATCCACAACTTTAAGTTACAATGCTCAGGGCGAAAAACTTTCAATAGTAGACCCTAACTTCCAGCATATGGATGTTTATGAGCTACCTCGAAATATCCTGGATTTTACAATTTCAAAAAATTTGGGAAAACATTACAACATCAGTTTAAAAGTCAGGGACATCCTTAATGAGCCTATCACCCGGGCCTACAAATACGAAGATTTCAAGCTTATCTACGATCAGTTTACCTGGGGCACTAACTATATTTTTAGCTTTTCTTATACTTTATAAATCTAAGAATGATGAAACTATCCAATTTACAAAAAAAAGATGTTAATATTAGCACCTGCAAAAAGAGAGATCTTTCCGGCAAATTAATGCTAATAAAACCACAATTAAATTACTTTTTTAAATTAATAGCAATCTGCGGCATCTTGATTGCATCCTCTTTAAAAACAAATGCTCAGATTGACAGCTTAATTGTTGAAGAATATTACATTTCGGATGCGAATGATGTTTCCTTTGTTTTCCCTCCACTAATTGATGCCACATTAGAGGAAGGTAGCACAACTTATAGGATTTATATTGATTTATCCGAAGGAAGCAAACTTGTGGGTATATACGGTACGGCTGATCATCCAATATCTATAAAAAGTACGGAGAACTTCTTTAACTTCCCCTTGTTTGGCACAAGTCTTGGCTATAAGTACAATGACCAATTCCTAAGATTTGGTACTATCGCACTAGACACCTGGCTCACCATTGGATATGCAACACAAAGTAAAGTTGGCATATTAAAAATAGAAGATGGAGACGGCAGTATAATCGGAGGAGCTAATTCACTCAACAAACTGAACAATAATGCAACTTCAGATGGATTACCACTAACAACACACGATGGGTACTCAATTCCGGCTACTATCAATTCAAGTTTTGTGGACCATGGTATAGCAGAAATTTTGAACCCTGTTTTTGGCCAAGAAACAAAAGGTAAAGATTTTAATAGCACTAACTTTTTACTACAAAACGTTAGTGGTGTATTAGGAGACCCTGTTCACAACAGGATTTTGATAGGCCAATTCACTACTAAAGGAGATCTAGAATTTGAACTTAATGTTATTGTTTTTGATAAAGACAACAAAAAGCTTCGATACGTTGCCACTAATGAAAATCTGGATTCGGAAAAAAAAGAATATTATAGCAAGTTTTTATCTTACCCTCCTAAATGTGGTTGCACAGACCCTTATTTTGTTGAGTTTGATCCAGAAGCAATTTGTGACGATGGATCGTGCCAAGACTCCATACGCTTTGGATGTAGCGATCCTTTGGCTTGCAATTACGACCCTAATGTAAATTGGAACATCGAACAACTTTGCTGCTATGGCGCGGATGATTGCGATAACAGGGACATCACTAAAGTTTGTCCGGATTACGAAGTGCCGGAATTACAAGCCATTGATTATTCAGGAGAATTGAAAAGCATTGACCAGGATACTTTTATCAACATATCCCCCAACCCAGTTTATAACCTCTTACTCGTGGAGTTTAATAAAACACCGGAAAAGCTCGAAATTTATAACACCTATGGAGATTTGGTGCTGGAAGTAAGACTGGATACAGAGGAGAGTACGTTCAACCACACCTTGCGGCTTTATAATCTAAAACCCGGCTTCTACATTTTACGATCGTACATTTACGATCAGGTATTTACTAAAAAATTCATCAAACAATAGTTTTTTTTCATTTCAGTATTTAAATAACAGGCTCGTAAAAGGGGCTTTTATTACCACGCAGAATAAAATAACAATTAGTTAATTATTAAGCCACACTCAATTAACAAATTAATAAGAACTTGTGCTCACTACCTTTAGCTAGGGGATACTGTTAAAACATACATATTAGTCAATTTCATTTGGCATTTTTATTAGCAACAATTGGCCAACTATCATTTATTGTTAACATGATGGTTACAATAGATAAATGATACAACACATTAATTAATTACATTATTTACACCATTTATCAGGAAACGAGCCATTAGAAAAATTCTCAAATACGAATTTGAAAAAAAAGCGAGTTCCCTGCCTATCGGCTGGCAGGCATATAGCATTGAAAAATAAAATTATAAACACATGAAAAACATAGTAAGCACTCTATTACTGTTAATCATCTATCAGGTTGGTTTTGCAAAAAACGAAATTGTGTACAACGTGGCCGGAGCCTTGTTTTATGAAGACCATGTAAGAATTCCTATCATAGTTATTACCGACGGATCAGAAGATGTTGTTTCGGCAACCTTTACCGTTAAATTCAACAACGACAAATGCCAATTTTTATCCGTCACCGATTTTACAGATGATAAAATTACAGTAACCACCAATTTAGATCAAATTAATCAAATTTCTTTCACCTCCAACATAAGTGGCAGTGGTAATAGATATTTTAGCGGCGAAGAATTTTGTGCAATAAATATGAGATTAGAGGATTATAATATATACAGCCTTATATTAACCCCTAATACAACAATAATAAATGGATCAAAAGTCAACGCTACAGCCTCCGTATCATCCCCAAAAATAAATGAAGTAAATAATATCAGTGAGTTAAAAGGCAAGAACCTATTTGGAGCAATATACCGGTTACCCAATGAAGTAATCTTAAATTGGAAATCCACAGATAATGGTTCAAAATATATAGAAGATGCCACGGGAGGTCTTACTATTTATGACCCCACTGGGATAATCACCACGAATTACAATGTAGGAGATGGCATAACAGGATTTACCGGACGATTACGCAACAACCACGGCATGCTGGAGTTAATTCCTACCGAAGACCCGGGGGCTGCCTCCTCTATAGGAAATGCATTATCGCCCCAACCCTTAAGCATACCTGAACTAAATTCCGACTTTGAAAGCTATGAGTCGGAACTGATTACCCTTGAGGGCGCAATTTTTGAAGCAGCCGGGAGTGCATTTGGCAGCAATACAGATTATACGATAACAGTGAATGGGCAAACAATGATTTGCAGGATACACTTTTCCGACACCGATTTGATAGGCACAAAAATACCTACCATTGCCAATATTACCGGAATTGCGTACGAATATGATGGCGTCATTAAAATATTGCCAAGGAATTTAAGCGATTTAGAAATACAAGCTAATTTAACAACCCACATCCCTAGTGGCTGGACAGCCCCTGTTGTGGTTTCAAAAAACACGGGTACCAATACCGATGATATTGATTTGATGGATACAGATGCTTTATACATCGATTATGCCATGATCAACAACGGAGAAGTAAATATTGCAGGGACCGTTTCATATGCCCTATACCTGAACGGCCAACTGCTTAACACGTCCATTGCAAGCGTTCCCGGTTTAGCTTCGAACGAATGGGTCAAGCAAATCGATTATGCGATTTCGCCATTATCTGCAGGAACTTATACCCTTAAATTGGTGGTTGATTATTTAGATGCCATAACAGAATTAGTTGAAAAGGACAACGAATTCGTAAAAACGATAGACATCCTGCCATCCTGCCCTGAAGTTGGTGCAGCAGGAATTATTACTGGTGCCACTTCGGTTTGTCCGGGCACCGATAAAACCTACCTGATTCCTGAAATAACAGATGCCACGGCTTATGTTTGGACACTGCCCGATGGTACTTCACACACCACAAACACCAATTCAATTACCATCAGCATCGCTACAGACGCTACCGATGGCAACCTGGAAGTTTATGGGGAAAACCAATGTGGGGAATATGGCTTATCTTCGTCATTAAACATTACCGTGAAAGAAACGGTAACCCCAAATCTTAAATTGAAATGGGACGATGTAATCATTTGCCTAAACCCTGGAAATAAAATTGAAAGTTACCAATGGTACAAGGACGGTCAGCTCTTAACAGAAGAATCAGGGCAATACATTGTAGCGGGTTCACCTGGCGATTACTCGGTTCAAATCACCTCTACAAATGGTTGCTCATTTGAATCGGATAAAATAACAACCTCCGCGGAACAAAAGCAGTTGTCATTATACCCAAATCCTGCAAAAGAAAGTTTTACGGTCACATTGAACAATGAAGAAGAAGGTACCGTGAACATAAATATTTATAACGCAGCAGGATACAGAGTCAACTCTGTGAGCACTCTCAAATCATCATTTGAAAGTTCAACATACGTACCTGCCGGACAATTACAACCCGGAATATATCAGGTAGAAATCATAATGAATGATTACAAATCATACAATAAAATTATCATAACTAAATAAGGAATTTGAGAGATGAAGCATCTAACTATTTATATCTGCATTATATTCAGCCTACTAACCTCCAACGCTATTGGGCAGGAGGACTCCCTTATAATGAAAACAAAAGGGTTTTATTTGGGCTTTAACGGATCCTACAATCAAAATAGCCTAAAGCACACTATTAATGGTGTTGGTGATTATCAATATAGTGATTACACCGAAACATCTGCTGACCTATCTTTTGGCGGGACATTTGAATTAGGTTATTTAATTACACCTCATTTCGGAATCAGTTTGGGTGCCGAATACCAAACCTTTCAATTAAAAAGCGATATCGTGGGATTTACAGAATCTTACGAAGCTATCGATGATGATTTTCAATCGGGACCAGAAACATACACAAGGCTTGCCGAAGTACATCATTTCACAGACAATCAGACCATTGGATTAATACAAATTCCTTTTTCGATACAACTTAGGGTTCCGTTTTCCTCTAATTTTCACTTTTATATTAAACCGGGCATTGCAGCAGGCATACCCATTGAAAAAACAAGCAAAGGGATGGGGAATGTAACATTCAAAGGTGATTACCCTTATTTAAGTGAGCCATTAGAGAATATCCCTCATCACGGTTTTCCTACCCAGGAAGATATAAAAACGGAATCGGACATGGAAGTATCTGATTTAATCCTGCTAGGTTCGATACAAGCAGGGTTTGATATTAACCTGGGAAAGAAAACTATTTTAACCCTTGGCGCAAGATATAGCCAAAGTCTTAACGAGGTGATGGATACTGAAAGCACACATTTAACTACTGTGAATGGTGACAAGTATGCAGTGAACAGCATCTCTGTACTTTCCAAGGAAACAAAATTACAAGGTTTTGGTGCTTTTATTGGTCTTAAATTTTTCCCGTTCAACGCTAGCTATAAATCATCACCTTCTTATGTGCCACCCGCATCTATGCGTTGATGATATAAAATATTTTAATGGTAAAGGGAAACAACCACAACGTGTCTGCCTATTGCAGACAGGGTTGAATGGTAAATGCGGTTGGCCTAGTTTGTTTTTGCAGTTTTGTTGTTCCTGTGGTTTGCCCATGCTTTTACTTCCGAAGATGAATTTTTAGGCTACAACGAAGCGACCAGTTCTTTAATTATCATTGTCATAATAGGTTCGGCTTTAGCGGCTACTAGTTGCACTTCTTCGTGCGATATTTCTACTATCTCACCCGGAACGCCCGAATCGGTTACGATGGAAACACCAAAACAGGTCATATCCATATGGCGGGCCACAATTACTTCGGGGACAGTGGACATGCCTACCGCATCGGCACCTAAAATACGGAACATCTTGTACTCGGCAGGTGTTTCGAAGGTTGGGCCCGAGGTGCCCACGTAAACGCCACGCTTAAGCTTAATGTTATTCTTTTTAGCTATTTCAAAAGCTTTGGCAATTAGTATTTTGGAATAGGGTTGGCTCATGTCGGGAAAGCGTGGACCCAGCTCATCAAAGTTTTTGCCCATCAATGGATTGTCGCCAAACATGTTTATCTGATCTTCGATTACCATGATGTCGCCCACCACAAAATCCGGATTTAATCCTCCGCTGGCATTGCTAACCAACAGGGTATCTATTCCCATCATTTTCATCACCCTTACCGGAAAAGTAACCTGTTTCATATCGTAGCCCTCGTAATAGTGAAAACGCCCCTGCATCGCCACTACCTGTTTACCACCCAGCATTCCGAATATAAGCCTGCCCTGGTGGCCTTGGACTGTTGATACCGGGAAGTTTGGGATCGCATCATAATTCAGGGTGCTTTTTATGTCTATTTCCCCCACTAAACCGCCCAAACCCGTGCCAAGGATAATACCGATGGTGGCTTCTGTTTTGGATTGCTCCAAAATAAAATCAGCTGTTTCTTTTATCTTCGTCAACATAGCTCCTAATTTTTTTTGTGAATTCCTGTTGCTTATCGTTTAATATTTCTATTTGGATGGGGATATAACAAATGTACCGCGCCAGTTCCGAGTTTTTTTCAATTATCTGTCTCAACCTTACTGCGTCCTTCTCGGTGGTTATAATAAATTTGGAATTGCCTTCCAGTCCGTTAAATCGTTTGGTTATTTGTGCTATGTCTTTTAATGTAAACTGATAATGATCTGAATAACTCATGTTTTGCACTTCTTTGGCCATATTCGTAACATGCTTTACAAAAGGTGCAGGGTTGGCAATGCCGGTAACAACCAAAACGCTTGCTTCTGTCAGATTAATTTCGCTTTGCTGCCCATCAAAAAGTAAACGGGGATTTTGATAAGCTATGGAGGAAAAATAGACCTGCTGATGGGGAAGGGGGTTTATTTTACGGATAAATTCGCTTTGCTTATCCGTACTTAGTTGCTTTGGACACTTACTGAATAAAATAATGTCGGCTCTTTTTTTACCGTTCATGGGCTCGCGTAATTCACCTGCTGGAAGCATCAAGTCCCTCCATAAGGGGCGGTTATAGTCCACCACTAAAATGCTCAGCCCCGGCTTTACAAAGCGGTGCTGATAGGCATCGTCCATCACAATTACATCAAGGGTTTTAGGCAACGCCAGCAGACCGTTTATACCTAAAACTCTTTTTTCGGAAACAGCCACGGTGATATCGGCAAACTTATCAAGTATTTGCTTGGGCTCGTCGCCAATTTCAGATGCCGTTGATTGGGCATTGGCTACCACAAGTCCTTTGGTGAGGCGCTTATAGCCCCGGCTTAAAAGTGCCACCTGATAATCTTCTTTGAGTATTTTAATGAGAAACTCGGTGAGCGGAGTTTTGCCCGTTCCGCCAACGGTAATGTTCCCCACCGAAATAATAGGTATAGAAAAGTGCTCCGATTTCAATATTCCTATGTTAAACATATAGTTCCGCGCACGAACAATCAATCCATACAGCAAGGCTATTGGATAAAGTAAAAACCGTATGTATTTTATCGTTTTCATGGCTGTAAAAAAAGGCCGTCTTTTACAGAACAGCCTTTTTAAAAGGTTTGGCTATGTGTAGTACGGTACTTTGAAACATTTCACTTTCAAGTTTGCACTGAGCCAATTCGTTTATTCATTATTCCTTTTTTTATGCCAATTGTCAAAGACGAATTAGCGGTATTGCAACGGAGAACTTCGGTTGAATTGCCAGCTGAATTCCGCATTACATATAGCTTTTGTCGGGTGTAGTTTTTTATTCAGTCAATCTATTATTCAAATCCATTCTTTCGTGTAATATTCTTATAACCTCAATTTCATTTTCAGAAATCAAATGATAAAATATTATGTGTTTTCCAGATTTGAGTCCTAATAGATTTCTGCTTATGCCAGTATATACTTTTCCAAGGTCAGGATTTTCTCCGATTTCTTTACAAGCAAATTTAATTGTCGCATAATATTTATCAGCTTGGTTTTCAGACCATTTTTCGAAAGTATATTCCCAAATATCATTCAAGTCTTCAATGGCTTCTTGTCTCAATATAACTTTAGCCATTTTTTCTTTTTTCAGATTTTAGTTTTTTCAGATTTTCATCAAAGTCAAAGTTTTCAACCCTTGGACTGTTTAATCCTTCTTGAATGGCATTTCTTAATGTGATTACTTTGCTTTCCTCATTTTCCAAAAGTCGAAGTCCAGCTCTGATTACTTCACTAACATTTTTGTATCGTCCAGCAGAAACTTGACTGCTAACGAATTGGTCAAAATAATTTCCGAGTGATATTGATGTATTCTTCATTGTTTAATTTTTCCAAATTTACCAAATTTTGGTAAAAACCCCAAATCTGTCTCGTTTGCTCATATTACACTCAACTAAAGTTAAAAGTTAGATAAACTTTAATTTATCTGCAATTCGTAAGGCAGTCTTGCCTGGATTGGGTGAATTTCTTTTAGTTTGTTAATACGTTCAAGCTGCTCATATTTAATGCCTAAGAATGATTCTACCATATACGATTTGGCTTCGCTTTTCATGCTTTTGAACATTTCTTCGATGGGCGATAATTTATCGGGCAACTCCTTTATACTATATTTTTCGAGGCCGGCTTTTTCTTTGGCAATTTGTATGGCTGTTTCCAATCCGCCCATCACATCAACCAAGTTTAGTGCAATGGCATTTTCGCCACTCCAAACCCTTCCTTGGCCTATTGAGTCAATAGACTGTTTGGTCATGTTTCTACCATCAGCACATCTACCAATAAACACCTCGTAAAACCTTTCTACATATCCTTGAAACAAGGCTTTTTCATCGTCGTTGAGCGGACGGGTGATAGAAGGCATGTCGGCAAATTTGTTGGTTTTAACACCATCAAAAGTAAACCCATATTTATTGGCTAGTGGCTTAATGTTGGGCATCATTCCAAAAACACCTATCGAACCGGTTAGCGTAACGGGGTTGGCTACAATAGTATCGGCCACGCAGGCAATGTAATATCCGCCCGAGGCCGCCAAATCGCCCATCGAAACAATTACCGGCTTCACTTCCTTGCACAGTTGCACTTCGCGCCAAATAATGTCGGAGCCTGAGCCCGAACCGCCGGGAGAGTTTATCCTGAGTACCACCGCCTTAATGTTCTCGTCGCGACGGGCATCACGGATAGTCTTACTTAGTTCTTCGGATTTGATGCCGTCTTCATCCATACCATCTATATCGCCCTCGGCATATATAACCGCAATTTTATCTTTAACCAAACCTTTGTTACCGTCGGACACATACACCGACTTATAATCGGCAAACGTCACCTGTCTAATATCCTTATCTTCTTCGGTACTGGTAAGTGTTTTCAGTTCGGCTATCACTTCGTCCTTGTATTTTAGTCCATCCAAAATTTTGCCTTCAACAAAAACATCATTGCTCAAAAACATACCTCCATTGTTGGCCAAGGTATTGATTTCGGTGGCAGATATTCCTCTGGTTTGGGATATGCCTGCTGCTATATGGTTCCAAATGGAATTAACGTAGGTGATGGTCTGCTCTTTGGAAGGATCGCTCATGTGGTCGAGGATAAAAGGTTCTACTGCCGATTTAAATTTGCCATGTTTAAATATTTGCATCTCCACACCTAGTTTTTCTAAAGCACCTTTAAAAAAGGTTCGTTCCGAGCTTAAGCCCTTAAAGTCTATCATACCATGAGGTGGCAAATATACTTTTGTGGCAGCGGAAGCCAAGTAATATCCCTTTTGCGAATACATGGGCGCATAAGCATAAATAAATTTTCCGGAATCTTTAAAGGTTACCAGCGCCTCTCTTATTTCGTTTAAGGTGGCATATCCGGTCATGGGATTTCCGCACTCTAAGTAGATACCTAGAATATTTTTGTCTCGTTGTGCCTTTTTTATATTTGCGAGCACATCGTTAAGGCCTATTTGCGTTTCGCCAAAGGGAGTTTCGCCAAGCAAATCGGCTAGTGGGTCGTCCACGCCTCTATCTTTGATAACCTTATCTAAGTTGATAGTTAAAAGGGTATCTTCCTTAACTGTAACATCCTTTTCGCCCGAGGCAATAATGGAAGCTATTACACCAACAAATATAAGAACGATTAAAATGGCTGTTACAATAGAGCCAAGCACCGCAAGAAGTAATGATTTAAAAAATTTTGCCATAATTTTGAATTGTTAATGAGGATTGTCTTTTACAAACAAATATATTAAAACAATTGTTATCGTTACCTTTGTGGTGTAATATTTTGAAAGAAAAAACATGAACAGCGTTAAATTACTTATTGGCGGCAACGAAGGCAACAGACTAAAAAACATGCAGGAGGTCAAAGTGTTGATAGGCACACGGATTGGTAAAATAATTAAACGCTCGAGTTGCTACGAAAGCGAACCATGGGGCTTTGCGCATCAGCAAAATTTTTTAAATCAGGTTCTTGAAGTGTCAACCGTCTTATCGGTAACAGAAATTTTGACTGTGGGACAACAGATTGAAAAAGAATTGGGTCGTAAGCCCAAAACTCAAGATGGTTACGAAGGCAGAACGATGGATATTGATATCCTGTTTTTTAATGATGAAATCATAAATCTCCCCCAGTTAACCGTTCCCCATCCCAAAATTCAGGAGCGTAGATTCACTTTGCTTCCTTTGGCTGAAAAATGGAGTGCATTGGTTCATCCGGTATTGGGCAATACGATGCGCATGCTGCTAGATGAATGTAAGGATACGGGGTGGGTGAGAATAGCCCCCTAATCCCCCGAAGGGGGACTTTGGAAGCAGAAGGGATGTTTGAAGGATAGGTGGGTAACTTAGTTGATATCCAAGACTATTTAAATATCACAACTTACTTCCAAAAGCCAAATCGCCGGCATCGCCCAAGCCGGGAATAATATATTTTTTTTCGTTGAGGCCTTTATCCACCGCACCTATCCATAGGGTAATTTTATCGGATGGCATATTTTTTTGTACATACTCCACGCCTTCTTCGCTGGCAATAATAGAGGCAATATGAACATGTTCAGGTATGCCCCTAGTCAATAGTGCCCGGTACGCCAAATCCATCGAAGCGCCGCTGGCCAGCATGGGGTCGGTAAGTATTACTATTTTACCCTCCAGCGATGGCGACGAAATATATTCGATATGAACGTCAAAATCCCCTTTTTCGTTGTACTTGCGATAGGCCGATACAAAAGCGTTTTCAGCGCCGTCAAAATAGTTAAGTACACCTTGGTGCATGGGTAACCCGGCTCTTAAAATTGTTGCTATCACAATTTTTTGGTCGCAAACAAATTCATGCGACACACCCAGTGGAGTCTGGATGTCGATACTTTTGTACGTTAGGGCTTTACTGATTTCGTAGGCAAGTATCTCACCCATTCGTTCAATATTCCTTCGGAAACGGAGGGGGTCGGTCTGTATATCTTTGTCACGGATTTCGGCAATAAACTGGTTAAATAATGAGTTTTGTTTGTTGAAAATGTGAGTTTCCATCGGGCTTGTTTTTTTATATTAGAAGCGATAAAATAAAATTATACATATCTTTGAAGCATTGCAAATATAAATATTCCATGGTTTATAACGAGGTAACAGAGATAGAACTTCCAAAAATTAAAGATTTAAGAGGCAATTTGAGTTTTTTGGAGGAGGGCAACCATATCCCGTTTAAGATAAACAGGGCCTATTGGATATATGATGTGCCCGGTGGTGAAGGACGTGGAGGTCATGCCTATACAAACACAGCGGAGTTTATCATACCCCTTTCAGGCGCCTTCACAGTTGAGGTTAGCTGTGGCGAAAAAAATACTACTTACCGCATGAGCCGCACCAATAAAGGATTATTCGTACCTAAAATGACATGGAGGGAAATAAACGATTTCACCTCTAATAGTGTGTGTCTTGTGGTTTCGGATACCATGTTCAGTGATTGTGAATATATCAGAGATTTTATGGAGTATATTAGGCTATATAACCTTAGCCGTTAAACCAAGTAAAAAAAGGTTATTATGGCCAATATTGATGATTGCAAAATAATAGAGCTTAACAAGAAGGGTTCGCACAAGGGTTCGCTCACTTTTACCGAGTCAGGAGACTCTACACCCTTTGACATAAAACGGATATATTTTACCTACGACATACCCACGGCAGCCGAAAGAGGAGGGCATGCCCATATTGAGCAGCACGAGCTGGTGTTTGCCGCCAGTGGTAGCTTTGATATTTTAATTGACGATGGCAAAAAAAAGAAAACCATTTTTTTGAATAACCCCGCTAAAGGTCTCCATATTGTACCCGGCATTTGGCGAGAACTTAAATCGTTTAGTACGGCAAGCGTAGTTTTGGTTATGGCTTCTGATGTGTTTTTAGACAGCGATTATATAAAGGATTACAAGGAGTTTATTAATGATGCAGGTAATTAAATACAGCACCGAATACAAAGCCGAGTGGGATGCGTTTGTAAGACTATCGGATAATTTTTCGTTTCTTTTTTACCGTGATTATATCGAGTATCATAGCGATCGCTTTACCGACCTATCGCTTATGCTCTGCGAAAAAGGTAAATTAAAATGCCTATTGCCCGGAAACATGGATAATGGCATCTTCTATAGTCATCAAGGATTGACATTTGGTAGCATGATTCATGAGCCGCATTTTGCCTACGAAAAGGCATCTTTGTATTTAGAGCAGTTTATTTCATTTTTATATGGGGAAGGACTAACACAAATGATTGTTAAAAGTCAACCGTTATTTTATACATCCTCCCTTAGTCAAATTCAAGACTATTTATTTAACCATCGCCAGTTGCAACAGCAAAAGCAGGATATTGGGGCTTTTGTCCATTGTGCAAATCATAAGTTCCCAAAGTCGAGCATCGAAAAAAGAAAATTACGTCTTGATGATTTTTTTGTGGATGAGGATAGTTCGCTGGATGAATTTTGGGCGGTTTTAGAACAAAATTTAAAACAACAACATGGCTCAAAGCCGGTTCATACGATCGAAGAGATAAAGAAATTGGTAGAGTTGTTTCCGAATAACATCAAGCTTTTTCTCATCCGAAATGCCAACACAAAACACATAGATGCCGGCACGCTCCTTTTCGACAATGGATCAGTTGTTAAAATGCAGTATATAGCCACCTCCGACAATGGACGCACAAACCGCGCCATACATGCCTTGTACTATCTTTTTATCAGCCAGTACAAAAAAACCAAGAAGTATATCGATATGGGTACATGCATGACCGATGAGGGCGTAAATGCCAGCTTGCTATACCTAAAACAAAGGTTTGGCGCCGAGGTGTATTGCACCGAGCGATTTACCTTAGCGATTTAAAATCATAAAATATACTAAAATGCCGATTATCCATTTGGTATACTTCATTTCTGGCACATCAATCTTCATTACCTACCTTACTTGCCCATTTTTTTTATCTTTGTGCAAAAATTAAGCAATGGCACAAAATTACTTTTCACGACTGTTCGAGTCGTTTAACGATAAAAACATCCTGATCTTGGGCGATGTGATGATCGATTCGTATTTGTGGGGAGATGTTAACCGTATTTCACCCGAAGCTCCTGTACCCATATTGTCGGGGGTAGGGCGAGAGAACCGCTTGGGGGGTGCTGCCAACGTGGCTTTAAACATACAAGCACTGGGAGCTAAGCCTATTCTTTGTTCAGTTATAGGCGACGATCTGCGCGCTGCCGACTTTGTGAAACTGCTGCACCAGCAAAACCTAAGCACCGAAGGAATAGTAAAATGCAAAGAACGCATGACAACGGTAAAAACCCGCGTGATGAGTCAAAACCAGCATTTATTGCGAGTAGATGAGGAAATATGCACGCCCATTGACTATTTGTCTGAGGAAAAGCTGATGACAAAATTGATGCAAGTACTGCAAAAAAACAGGATAGATGCCATAGTTTTTGAGGATTACGACAAGGGAGTCATCACCCCATCGGTGATACAAAAAGTGGTGGTGCTTGCCATGGAAAAAAGTATTCTTACCTTAGTGGATCCTAAAAAACGTAACTTCAACGATTACAAAAACGTAAGCCTTTTTAAACCCAATTTTAAAGAGTTTAACGACGGTTGTAAACTCGAATTAAAAAAAGGGCAAACGCAACAATTGACTGAGGCAGCAATAGAATTTCAAAAAAAGCAAAATATCGATATTCTCATGATCACCCTTTCGGAGCATGGCGTGTTTGTGAAACACAAAGATGGCCAGCCGATTATTATACCAGCCGAAATACGGAGCATATCAGATGTTTCGGGGGCTGGCGATACAGTAATAGGTGTAAGCGCACTATGTTTGACGTCAGGAATGGAACCTGGTTTGATAGCACGTGTGGCCAACATGGCAGGAGGCTTGGTGTGCGAACAGTCGGGGGTGGTGCCAATAAAAAAAGAATTGCTTTTAAAGGAATGTGTACAAAAAATTAGCGTATAAAATTTTGTATTAGAGTCTGTACATATTTGATTGTCAGACGTATATTTTTAAACGTTTTTTAGTATAAGATGTTTTAATTAAAAGTTTAACTTTGACTGCCTTTTGCAAGTAGGTAGGCGATGCTGTAGGTAGGTGGAAATGATATAACCACCTTATCGGCAAACCACAAAATGCAAAGGATTATATAGGATTATTATAGAGCTAAATTAATATTTTAATTTCCGTAATATGGGAAAGATTATTGCATTGGCAAATCAAAAGGGAGGCGTAGGAAAAACAACTACAGCTATAAACCTGGCTGCAAGTTTAGCAGTTTTAGAGTATAAAATATTAGTTGTTGACGCCGATCCACAGGCAAATTCTACTTCCGGGTTTGGTTTTGACCTAAGAGAGATTGATGCCAGTATATATGAATGTATTGTGGATGGTATTGATCCAAAAACGGCCTTGCTGAAAACACAAATTGAAGGTTTGGATATCTTGCCTTCGCATATTGATTTGGTAGGTGCCGAAATTGAAATACTAAATCGTCCGAACAGGGAAAATGTATTGAAAAATGTGCTCAACAAAATAAGGGACATGTATGATTTTATTTTTATCGACTGTTCACCTTCACTAGGTTTAATTACCGTTAACTCCCTTACGGCAGCCGACTCGGTAATTATACCTGTTCAGTGTGAGTACTTTGCCCTCGAAGGGCTGGGTAAGCTGTTAAATACAATTAAGATAATTCAAAGCCGCCTGAACAAAGCTTTAGAAATTGAAGGCTTTTTACTGACGATGTACGATTCGCGTCTGCGCTTGTCAAATCAGGTAGTGGAGGAGGTTCAGCGCCATTTTCAGGACATGGTTTTTGAAACCTTGATTGTCCGCAACATTAAATTGAGCGAGGCACCAAGCTATGGTAAGGCAGTGGTGGAGTATGATGCCACCAGCAAAGGAGCCACTAATTATTTAGATTTGGCTAGAGAACTTTTGCAAAAGAACAACATGACCAAGATGGACAGCAAAGATAAAGTGATAAAATAAAGATGGCTAAAAAAAGTGCTTTAGGAAGAGGGTTAGGAGCCCTGATAGACAATACGGAAGATGTATCCAGAGGAAAACCTTTGGAGGGGATGGACGAAATTGAGCTGAGTAAAATCGTTGCCAATCCCTGGCAGCCACGAACACGATTTGATGAAGAGAAACTGGAAGAGTTGGCTACGTCTATACGTGAGATTGGTGTTATACAGCCACTTACCGTGCGTAAGAGCGGCGATAAATATGAGCTGATTGCCGGTGAACGAAGGTTTAGAGCTTCCAAATTAGCCGGACTTATAAAAATACCTGCCTACGTACGCACCGCTGATGACGAAACCATGCTGGAGATGGCACTGGTTGAAAACATTCAGCGCGAAGACCTCGATCCTATTGAGATAGCCATTAGTTACCAGCGACTTATAGACGAGTGTAAACTTACGCAGGAGAGCATGTCGGAGCGGGTTGGTAAGAAGCGAGCTACCGTAACCAATTATCTACGTTTATTAAAGTTGCCCGCGGAAATACAGCTGGGACTGCGCGATAAAAAACTGGGTATGGGTCATGCTCGTGCTATTATTGGGATTGAAGATGGGGCAGAACAAACAAAAATATTCCACGAAATAGTAACCAACGATTATTCTGTACGTAAAGTAGAGGAACTTGTAAGGGAGCTGTCAACACCAAAAAAAGAAGCGGCTCCTGCCAAGGAAAAAGTGGCTATGCCCGAAGAATATAATCACTTGGGCAATCAGATATCTTCGTTGTTTAATACCAAAGTCCAATTTACCCGGAGCCAAAAAGGGGATGGGAAAATTGTTATTCCTTTTAAATCGGATGAAGATTTGGAGCGGATAATAGCTGTTTTGGACAAGCTGAATAGTAAGGAATAGTTTTTGTTGCAAAAGCACCCGTTATAAAAAATAATTATTTGAAATTTTTATCGGTGAATAAATATAGGGTATTGGCGCTTTTAGCCGCTTTTGTAGCAATTTTTTTAAGTGCAAATCAGGCACTGGCCCAAAACGATGAACCAGCGATTATTTCGGTAGATACCATTTTTGTTACCCCGCTGACGGTTCAGCCACATTCGCCGCATAAAGCTACTTTTTACTCAGCTATTTTGCCCGGATTGGGTCAGGCCTATAATAAAAAGTATTGGAAAATACCTATTTTATATGCTGGTATTGGTGGGGTTATTTATGGTTTGGATTTTAATACCACAAATTATAAAAAATACAGAAGGGCATATCGTGATATCCTGATTCAGGATCCTTCAAACAAAAGCTATTTGGCAGTGTTACCCCCAAGTTTAAGGGAAGATCAGGTAACCGAAGGTGGACAATATGCCGATTGGTTTCAAAGGGCATTGGAGAGTAGAAAGAAATATTATAAAAAATATAGAGACTTAAGTTACGTGGGACTGGCTTTGGTTTATGTATTAAATCTGGTGGACGCCAGCGTGGATGCACACTTTAAAACATTTGATGTTAGCAATGATTTAAGTTTGCATATAGAGCCAACCATCACGCCCATGTATGGTGGTTATAACGGGATGGGCGTACAGGTACGCTTTATATTTTAGACGTTTGGTTAAACTAAACGAATATTAAAAGATTTATTAACACAACAAAAAAAATACAAAGAAATGATTAGGTTTTTGACGATTGGTGCGGTAGCGATTTTACTATTCAATTCTATTGAAGCACAACAAACTATAATTACAGATTCGTTGACCATTATTATGGACACGCTCCAGCAGGATTCCGTAGTGCTCGACAATGATGTGGAGGACGGTTCGTTTACGGAAAATTTAGACACCGTAAGTGTAAGTGTGGATGCGGAGTTAAGTGTAATGCCTTTAAGTTTTCCGAAAGACATTCCAGATTCGATATATATTCAACGCTTACAGGCTATTGAATCGCCCATCGAATTCCCTTATAACACAAAGGTTAAGGCTTATATTGAGCTTTATACCCAGCGAAAGCGCGGACAGGTTGAGATGATGCTCGGACTGTCGGATTATTATTTTCCAATGTTTGAAGAGGCGTTAGATGCCGCCAATTTGCCGTTAGAACTCAAATATCTGCCCATCATTGAATCGGCGCTTAATCCAAGGGCTTTTTCAAGAGCCGGCGCCTCAGGTTTATGGCAGTTTATGTATGGCACAGGCCGCATGTATGGTCTTCAACTCGATTCGTATGTCGATGATCGTAGAGACCCAGCAAAGGCAACCCAAGCAGCCGTTAAATTTTTGAAGGATTTATATAATATTTATGGCGACTGGTATTTAGTTATTGCAGCCTATAATTGTGGTCCAGGCAATGTGAACAAAGCCATTCACCGTTCGGGTGGAAAACGGGATTTTTGGCAGATATATCATCGCTTGCCCAAGGAAACTAGAGGTTATGTGCCAGCTTTTATTGCTGCCGCTTATACCATGAATTATTATAATGAGCATCTTATTCAACCCAAACCGGCCGATATTCCCCAGGCAACCGATACTGTAATGATTTCGGACTTGTTGCATTTTGAACAGATTGCAGCAGTTACCGGTACCCCGATGGAACAATTGCGTGCTTTAAATCCGCAATATAGGAAAGATGTTATTCCAGCCAAAAATAAAGCTTATAGCCTTACTCTGCCCTTTGGTGCCACTGAAAAGTTTATATCCATGGAGGACTCTATTTTTGGTTATCAACGCGAAAAATACTTTGCCTCAAACCGTTTGGAAGTTGGCCCAGAGAGCAATCATAACACACCAGTTTCGGCGCCTAAAAATAAAACTAAAGTATATTATACCGTTAGATCGGGAGATGCGGTTGGTTTGATAGCGGAGTGGTTTGATGTATATACATCCGACCTGAAATATTGGAATAACATTAGCCGTAACCTTATTAAGGTAGGACAAAAATTGGTAGTTTATGTGCCTAACGATAAGGCAGATCATTACAAAAAAATAAATACCATGAGCTATGCCCAAAAGCAGGCATCTAAAGGTAAAACGGTAACTGCTTCAGCTAAACCCGCGAATAGCCAGCAAACAACATCGCAAGTCAACGATGGCGATTACGAATATTATACGGTACAAAGTGGCGATAGTCTTTGGAGTATTGCCAAACGTTTTCCAGGTATCTCCAACGAAAATATTATGCAGGCAAACAGTTTAAAGGATGCCTCCAAAATTAGCCCCGGACAAAGATTAAAAATACCACGTAAGGGTTAATAAATTTATCTTTACAAAAAACGCTCAACGGTTTATAAAACTGTTGAGCGTTTTTTGTAATGGAGGTAGAGAGTTTACTAATCCAGTACGTGGACAAGCTTTGGGATTTTCTTTAGAGTTGGGTAGATATAAACCTATTAATGTCGATTGTTTTTTTTTCTAGGTAAACACCACCATGCTTTCTCGCAATAGTGCGCATGCAGTTGGGCTAAAGCCCGATATTTGCCATGAATTTCCCCCAGGATAAATCCTGGGGCTAATTATGTATGAATGGTAAAATATTTTCATAACTAGGCACGGCATTTATGCCGTGTAGAATTACATAGGGCGAATCGGTTTTAACCAAAATACAATTTTTAGTTTCCTTAGTTTACCGACGGAAAATTGAGCAATTAAACGCTAAGCGAGTTTTATCCTTTTAATAGAACATAACCCTAACGGGATAAAACCTACTGAAATTCCAATGTAATCTCCAATATTTCAGGTCGGTTCCCCACTCTAACCGGTGGACCCCAGGTGCCAAATCCGGTGCTCACATAAAAATGGCTATTGCCTTTTTGTTTGTAACCTCTGCTAACTTCAAAAATCCGCTGCGTAATGTAGTTAAAGGGCCACAACTGTCCATGATGGGTATGTCCACTAATCTGAAAATCAATACCGGCTTCCGTTGCCACATTCAAATTATAGGGCTGGTGGTCTAACATCACTATGGGCTTTTGCATATCCAGGGTTGCAAGTAAGTCTTGCACCGTTTTGCGGGGTATTTGTGTAAAGGTGTTCTTTTCCTTGTCCTCGCGGCCCACAAGATAAAAGCTATTGTCAATAAGTATCGATGTATCCCTTAAAAACTGGATGCCATGCTGTTGCAGATACTGAACAGCATCGTCGGCACCGCCGATATACTCATGGTTGCCGGTAATGGCGTACACACCTAAAGGAGCCTTGAGTTTGAGTAGGTTTTTACCCAAATTTTGCTCAATCACAGGTTTAACATCTTCGTCAACCACATCGCCGGCAAATAGAATAATATCCGGATTTAAGCCGTTCATGGCGTTTACCAGTTTGTTTGTTTTTCGCGGACCAATGATGGTGCCCAAATGAATATCCGAAGCCGCTACTATTTTAACCGATTTTCTGTCGCCCCCGGGTTTGTTTATTTTAATGGTCTGTTTTACAATTTTGGGTGTCCATGCATTGATATGGCCAGCAATAACTGTAAGTAGTACAATTGTGGTAACCACATAGGTAGTCACCAGTTTTGTCTGGGCATAGTTAGTTGTAAGTTTATCAGGTAAAAAATGAAACAGCATATTGCTCCATCTTACTAAATCGGCAGCAAAAATAAGCAATACAAAATAAAGCATACCCGCAAACCAAAATGCACCTGCCCAATGAATAAAAGAAGAAACAGGCGAATACCATATTTTCTCCAGAAATCGTGCTGCCGGATACGATAAAACCAAAAAAAGCATAAGGCCTCGTAACCAGGGAATCAGGTAGGGCATAGCTTCCAGACCTTGCATGCCACGTTTGTAAATATAAAAATTTACCAGAAAATGAATTCCAAAAACAATGGAAAAAAAAATGAGCATGCGCATACTTTTCATTGGTTATTAATGAGTTGTTGATAATTAAAATTAGCCATACGGCAATATTTGTAGTTACTAAACAAGTAACATAGTAACATGTTTAGATATTTTTTATTGACCTATCGCAATAGAGAAGGTATTGCGGATATCATTTCAAATACGCATCCAACCATCTAAAAAATTCCCTGTGCCAAAGTATTCCGTTTTGTGGCGATAGTACCCAATGACTTTCTTCTGGAAAAAATAAAAAGCGGGCGGGTACTCCTCTCAGTTTGGCGGAGTTGTAAGCACCCATCCCTTGGGTATAAGGAATCCTGAAATCTTTTTGGCCATGTATCACTAAAATTGGGGTATCCCAATTACCCACAAATTTATGGGGCGAGTTGGCATAAGAGTTTTGTGCTACCTGATTGTCTTTATCCCAGTAGGCACCTTTCATATCAAAGTTTACAAAAAACATTTCTTCGGTTGTGGAGTACATCTGTTCAAAATTAAAGATGCCGCAGTGCGATACAAAAGCCTTGAAGCGCTTGTTGTGGTTGCCGGCCAGCCAATAAACCGAAAAACCCCCATAACTAGCACCTATGGCACCCAGTTTATCTTCGTCAACAAAAGGTTCCTTGGCTAGCGCATCAATGGCACTCAGATAGTCCTTCATGTTTTGTCCCCCGTAGTCGCCACTTATCTGCTCGTTCCATTCTTGTCCAAAGCCCGGCAATCCCCTGCGATTAGGTGCAACTACGATGTAACCATTGGCTGCCATTAGCTGAAAGTTCCAGCGCAGACTCCAAAACTGGCTCACGGTACTTTGTGGCCCTCCCTGACAATATAATAAGGTAGGATATTTTTTGTTGGGATCGAAGTTGGGTGGATAAATCACCCAAGTTTGCATCTGTTTGTTGTCGGTAGTAGCAATCCAACGGCTCTCAATTTTACCCAATTCTAACTGGTCGAATACTACTTTATTTGTATATGACAATTCCTTGTCTTGACCGGTCTCAATATTCACCGCAAAAATTTCGGTGGGATAATTCATCGTCGTTTTGGTAGCTATAAGCTGATTTCCGGCGGGATACACAGCTGTATAGTTCTGTTGACCTCTACTTATTTGGTTAACGGTACCTGAGGCAATGCTCACATTATATATTTGCTCTGGACCCTGATGATTACTTGTAAACCAAATCCTATCGTTTTGCGAACTCCAATTAAGGGCTCCCACATTTTGGTCGAAACCTGCTGATAAGTCTTTTTTTTCTCTTGTGGACATATCCATCAAAAACAACCTGTTTTTATCGGCCTCGTAACCATCTCTTTCCATACTTTCCCAAGCCATGTATTTGCCATCTGATGAAAATATGGGATTAATATCATAGCCTGCCATTCCATCTGTTAGGTTTTGGGTGGTTTTGTCCGCCAGATTGTAAAGATAGATGTCGGCATTGGTTGATACGGCATATTCCTTACCTGATAATTTTTTGCAGGTATATGCAATGTTTTTTGAGTCGGGTGTCCATGCTATTTGTTCCATCCCACCAAAAGGATTAAGAGGAGAGTCAAATTTTTCGCCTTCCATTATATCAATATAAGAATCTGTGATTGGGGTGTTATTAAGCTCAGTCACAAAAATATGGCTGTAATAACCATCTTCCCAACTGTCCCAATGGCGATACATTAGGTCATTTTCGATACGGGCATCCGCAAGAGGTAGGTCGGGATATAAATCATGGATATCACCATCTAATTTTACCTGAGCGGTAAATGCCAGTTGTTTCATGTCGGGCGAATAAGCATAACCCGTAATTCCCTCTTCAATATTTGTAATTTGCTTTTTGCCTGAGCCCTCAGTGTTCATTTCCCAAAGTTGGTTGTCACCTGATTCAGCCGAAAGAAAAGTTATTTTGTTTCCATCAGGCGACCAGCTTACACTCGATTCGTTGAGTTTTGAATCGGTAATTTGGTTCTTTTCACCCGTCTCAATATCTATTTTGTGAATGTCAGTATATGATTTGTTTTCTTCGATGTTGGTGTAAGTCAGGGTATATAACACCGTTTTTTGGTCGGGCGAAACGGATACATTGCCTACCCTTCCGAGTTGCCAAATAAGTTCAGGACTCAGCTTATTATTCGTGAGTTGTAGGTTTTTGTTGCTATAGCCTTCTCCTGTATTTTTGTTGTTCAACGAACACGATACTAGCACCAGCATAATCAAAGGCAAATAATATAACTTCATGATGTATTTTATTAGGAGAAAAAATTTAGGATGGCAATTTATAACCTGTTTGGTTCAGTTGCAAGTTTTGATGATGAAAATAAGACATCAATAATTTTCATTTGGATTTGTTTTTTATAACATAAGGTATGGCGTTAATAACGGCTTGTATTGAGGGTGTTATTCGAGCCATTTGTTAAATTATCATAAACTTCACCAAAGACTCTATTTGTTTTTTATTGATGGTAATTACCTATCATTTAGATAGTAGTTGTTATTTTGCAAACAAAAAAAGATACTTATCGGCTGATAACCTTTTACATCAAAATGGAGTATATGTGCAAATACAGTATATTAAAAAGAAATAACAGGTGAGTAAAATTAGATTATTCGAATTAAAGTCGATTACGGGAAGGATAATTTCTGTTGTTTTGACGTTGATTGTTGTAATGGCATTGTCTATTGCAGTTCCGTTTGGAATTTTGTCGTACAGGGCCGAATTAGTGCGATTGGATGCCTTGGAGCTCTTGATGAACAAAGATTATGACAAATCCATCCGATACGAAGTGGAAACTGCCTATAGTTTAATAAATGGGGTGTACCAAAATTATTTGAACGGCAGATTTACTGAAGAAGAAGCAAAGCTTCAGGCAGCAGATTTGGTCCGCTCCCTAAGTTACGACCAAGATGGTTACTTTTGGATAGACAAAGGCGACGGTACCAATGTGGTGTTCCTTGGAGGGGATGCCGAAGGTAAGAACCGTTTAAACTTTCAGGATGCCAAAGGCAAGTATATGATTAAAGATATCATTAACGCCGCAAAAGGGGGCGGTGGATATACGGAATATTGGTTCCCTAAGAAAGGAGAAACGGAGGCATCGCCTAAACGAAGTTATTCGTTGTATTTTAAACCTTTTGATTGGGTAATAGGTACAGGTAATTATGTCGATGAGATTAGTGCGCACGTCAATCGGGAGAGGGCGCAGGAGATGACGCGCTTACGTAATCTTTTGTTATGGATGGCGATGATAACAATAGGGATATTGATATTAGCTGCGATGGCTGCGGTAGTCTTTGGTAGGAGCTTTTCTAAACCAATTGTTGAGTTGGCCAGGAAATCGGAGATGTTGTCAACAGGAGATCTCAGTATTGGTTTCGCATACAACAGAACAGATGAAATAGGAACCCTGCAAAAGGCTCTTTCTATAACCATAGAAAAGTTAAAGGAGGTTATTGGTGAAGTGGTTGAAGGATCGGCTAATGTTAATCTGGCTAGTTCTCAAATGAGTAATGCAGCGGAGCATTTATCGCAAGGAGCTAGTCAACAGGCTGCATCCACAGAGGAGATATCGTCATCGGTAGAAGAGATGGTTTCCAATATTATGTCGAACACTGAGAATGCCAAGGAAGTGGAAGGCAGCACCATTGTGATCGAAAAGGGGCTCGACTTATTGCAAAAAACAATGAAGATCAACTTGGAGTCGATGCAGGAGATCAAGAATAAATCAAATATAATTAATGAAATCGCCACCCAAACTAATTTGTTAGCATTGAATGCTGCGGTAGAAGCCGCCAGAGCCGGGCAGTATGGCAGGGGGTTTGCAGTGGTGGCAGCAGAGGTTAGAAAGTTATCAGATTTTACCAAAAGAGCAGCAGGTGAGATAGATGCACTGACTTCTACAAGCCTTCATTCGGTAGAAGAATCGTGGCAAAACCTAACAGGACTGTTACCTGATGTTAAGCAAACGGTGGAACGTGTTAATGAGATTAGCGTTTCGAGTAAGGAGCAAGGGGTGGGAACCGAACAAATTAACAATGCTGTGCAAGAGCTTGTGGCTATTACATCACAAAATGCCGCATCTTCCGAGGAGCTGGCCTCGGGTTCCGAGGAACTGGCTCGTCAAGCGGATCTACTAAGTGATACTATTAAATTTTTCAGATTAAAATAAAATGCGAAACAAGGGTTAATCCTTGTTTCGCATTAATTTTATAGAACTAAACTTTTTTGTTTGCTTCAATTATTTTATGTTCCAGTTCGTCCATCAATTCCGGATTATCCTTAATAACCAATTTAACGGCTTCGCGACCCTGTCCTAGTTTTGTTTCGCCATAGCTAAACCAAGAGCCACTTTTTTTGATGATTTCTTTCTCAACGCCTAAATCAAGTATTTCGCCTACCTTCGAAATACCCTCGCCGTACATAATGTCAAACTCAGCTTTTCGGAACGGAGGAGCCACTTTGTTTTTCACCACTTTTACACGGGTATGGTTTCCTACAACATCTTCGCCGTCTTTAATCTGCGAAACTCTGCGTATATCTAACCTTAAGGAGGCATAAAATTTAAGTGCGTTTCCACCAGTTGTTGTTTCGGGATTACCAAACATTACGCCTATCTTTTCCCTAAGCTGGTTTATGAATATACAGCAGGTATTGGTTTTGTTGATGGTGGAAGTTAACTTCCTCAATGCCTGCGACATCAAACGGGCTTGTAGTCCCATTCTGGAATCACCCATTTCGCCTTCTATCTCTGCTTTTGGGGTAAGGGCTGCAACCGAGTCAATTACAATAATATCAATGGCCGAAGAGCGTATTAGCTGTTCGGTTATTTCCAGTGCTTGCTCGCCGTTATCGGGCTGCGAAATTAACAGGTTCTCGATATCAACCCCTAACTTCTCTGCATAAAAACGGTCAAAAGCATGTTCGGCGTCGATAAAAGCCGCTATACCTCCTGTTTTCTGCGCTTCGGCTATGGCGTGTATGGCCAAAGTGGTTTTACCCGAAGATTCGGGGCCGTAAATTTCAATTACCCTTCCTCTGGGAAAACCGCCCACTCCTGTTGCCATGTCCAACGACAAGGATCCCGATGAAATAACCGGAATATCCATAACGGCAGTTTCGCCCATTCTCATAATGGCACCTTTGCCATAGGATTTGTCAATTTTGTCCATGGTTAACTGTAGGGACTTTAACTTTTCCTTGTTAATTTCTTGTCTTTCTGCCATCTTAATACCTTAGTTTATGTTTAGTTCGTTGTATATTTGTTGGGTATGATCTTTTGTGTCCACCTTGTTAATTATTTTCTCAATAATCCCGTCCCCGTTAATAATAAAGGTTGTTCGTAGCACGCCCATGTACTCTTTGCCATACATCTTTTTAAGGCCCCAGGCATTGTACATCTCAAGTATTTCATTATTGGTATCTGCAATCAAATTAAATTGCAAATCGTATTTGGCAATAAACTTTAAATGCGACGCGGCACTATCGGGGCTAACCCCTATTACTTCAAAGCCTTTGTCTGTTAGGGCGTTGTAATTTTCATTCAAATTACACGATTCAGCTGTGCATCCAGGTGTGTTGTCTTTGGGGTAAAAATATAAAATTACCTTTTCACCTTTAAAATCACTTAAGGCTAAAGTTTTGCCGTTCTGATTGATGCCGCTAAAATTTGGGGCTTTGTCACCTTCTTTTAAAATCTTCATCTCATTTTAATTATTTGATTCTAAAGCATTCGATGTAACTCGACAATAATAGAACTATTTACGTCTGAAGAACTAACATGCCTCGTTTCATTTTGCTAATTTTAATGTACAAATATATCCCTTAAAAACTATTTATGAACAGCTTAGTTCAAAAAACTTATTAACATCTTCGTTTACAGGCTATTAAACATATGTTGTTTCGTCGGGTTTTACAAGTTTATCAAAGAGAATTAGTTTTAATTTTATAATTTTGCGGATAATTTAAATAGAATGTTTTTTAGTTACGGATATGATAAAATCTTTATATAAGTTGTTTTTTTTAACAGGAATACTTGCCTTGGTGAGTTGGCTCCCCACATCGGCGCAGCAGCCAACAGAGCTTACACCCAAAAAGGGCTTAGAATATATTGATGCTGGCGATTTTGGAAATGCCCAAATGGTATATGCTCATCTTTTAAAAAAGTACCCATCCGACCCTGGGTATAATTTTTATATGGGTATATGCTTGATAAGCAATAGGGATGATATTCCGCAAGCCGTTAAAAATTTGAATTTTGCCAAGCTAAAAAAAGTTAGCCGAAATGTATATTTTTATCTGGGTAGGGCGCATCAACTTTCCTATCGTTTTGATGAAGCCATTGCTAACTATACTATTTTTTTAAAAAATGCTCCTGCTGATGATGATAAAATTGAGGAGGCCAAATTGTATTTGGTGCAATGTGAAAACAGCAGAAAGATGGCATCTAAGATATATGAACTAACTGTTTTGGATAAATCACCCATCACTAAAAATAAGTTGCTGGAGAAATATCGTCCAGTAAAAGATGTGGGTAAATTGCGACGAAATGGTGACTTTTTTGACTCGGGGGTAAACCCGGATAATGTAATGTTCGAAACGGAAAGAGGCGACGTGGTATATTTTGCCATGACAGCAAATACCCAAAATAGCTTGAGTATCTTTAAAATGGAAAAATGGCTGGATGGCTGGGGCGACAGTAAAATATTGGGTAACCCGGTAAACTCAGAGCATAACGATGCTTTTCCATTTATGGCCACCGATGGTTTTACTTTCTATTTTGCTTCCGACAGACCCGGTGGATTTGGCGGATACGACATGTATAAGGCATATTTCGACAATGAAACACAAAGCTTCCTGGAGCCTATTAATTTGGGCGTGCCCTTTAATTCTCCAGATGATGATTTTTTATTTGTTTCCGACGAGTTTAACCAAGTAGCATGGTTTGCATCAAACCGCGAAACAAGGGGGGATGCTTTAATGGTTTATACCATAAAATGGGATGGAAGCGAAGTGCGTAATATGGCAGATAACGCCAATCAGGTAACAGAGTCGGCCAAGTTAATGATAGTTGCTCCTGATGGAACAAAGAAGGATGGAAAAAACCTAAGGAATACATACTCTGCCGAGGATAAAGACAAAAATAAAGGACTCATTAGGTTTGAGATAAATGATACCATCGTTTATTCTAAGTTTGAGGATTTCATTAGTGCAGAAGCTCTTCAGTTTTTTAAGGATGGCTATAAAAAAGAGCACCGCATGGATAGTTTGAGTGTGTTGATGAAGGGCAAAAGATCTAGATACTCAAATATTAATGATGAAACTCAAAGAAATAAAATAGTAAATGAAATTCTAGCTCTCGAAAATCAGGTTTATAGTCTTGAAGATGAAATACAGGAAAAGTACCTGTATGCCCGAACACGTGAGATGGAGGAGATTAAAAATAGAGTTAGCCAGAGTACTTATCGCCCTATATATACCACAGGGATTGATAATGTTAAGTCTGTAAATTTCGATGGAATATTTATCCCCGAAAAATATACTTTTCATTCTACTGATGAGTTTCAACGACATTTTTTGCAACAAGAGAATATGTACAAAAAGCTATTTTCGTCAAACGATATTGCAACATTACGGTATGCCGACTCCCTATACGTTTGGGCTAATATCTTAAATTTAGAATCGGCCAAGCTAATGGAGGAGTCTTCAAAAGTGGAAGAAACGGAGGGGCTTAAATTGGCCGAATTAATTAAAAATGCAGATAGTTTAAACGATGCAGCTCAGGGCGAAGGGATGATGTCAAAAATGATTAAAGAATCAAGAGAACTTAAAATGCTCTCTACCCGATTGTACCATAAATCGTTGGACAAGAAATTTCCCGTTTACTATTTAAAACTAAAAGATGCTTCACGTAATTTAAACGAAGCAAACAGCAAAGAAATTTTACAGATGTCGCAGCAGGGTAATGCCTACTTTAGAGAAGCAAAAAATATTTTAGACGAACCCACCGGACTCAATTTGGAGTCATATGAAAAGGCGGGTACCATCAAAAGGGCAGGAATTGAAAAACAAGAGAAAGCACTCAGGATGTATGGCAATTTGGATCCGCTGGAAAGAGTTGGTGATGGTATTATCGAACAAGCAACAATAGGTATTCCAGAGGATACGAATGAAGTCACCTCCCACTCGGAGAATTTAGTTGTTAACAGACCGATATCGACGGAACAGGTTTCCAAAAGCCTTCAGCAATCGGCTGATGTTACCAAAGAGGATGTATTTAAAATTCAGATTGGGGTATTTAAAAATGCGCCTAATCGCGAAGTATTGATTAAAATACCTGAGGTATCTACACTTGAACTTGAAGGGAGTGGACTTACGAAATATTTTACGGGAAGTTTTAAAACGTACGAGGAGGCACAAAAAGGAATTCCGGGAGTTATCGAGGCTGGTTTTAAGGGTGCCTTTGTAGTTTATTTTAAGGGAAGCAAGCTAAGCCCAATCCCACAAAATTAATATTTGAGGATATATTTTAATAACAGCAATGTTTTAATTTAAATTCGCTATTTTGCAACGTAAAATTTTGATAAATGGTAGCTTTCGGAAAAGAATGGGAAAGTGGTCGCCTAAGCAAAAATAACGGCAACCAAAAACTATTGGTTTTGCATAACGACAACGTCAATTCGTTTGAGTATGTGATCAACTGCTTGTGTGAAGTCTGTGGCCATGACGATATACAAGCGGAGCAATGTGCTTTTTTAACGCATTTTACAGGTAAATGTCAGGTAAAAGTTGGGGAGTTGGACGATTTAGTAGTTTTACAAAATCGCTTAAAAAGTAAGAATCTTAATGTTTCAATTGATTAACGCGATATGTACACCATTGTAATTGTACTGCTCATCTTATTGGGTTTATTTCTTCTTATCCTGGAATTTTTTGTTTTGCCGGGAATCACCTTTGCAGGTTTGGGAGCTGTCCTTTTTATTGGTGTAGGCATATTTATGTCCTATCAGCAATTTGGCAACATTGGCGGTAACCTAACGTTAATAGCTACCTTGGGTGTTACAATCTTTGTTATCGTGTGGTCCTTACGTTCCGGAACATGGAATAAACTGATGCTAAACACCTCGGTGGACAGTAAGGTAGAAGTGAAACAGGACGACGACATCAAAGTGGGCGACATAGGTGTAGCTATTACCCGCTTAAACCCGGTTGGAAAAGCCAATGTAAATAACATATTAATAGAGGCCCATTGCCCTGGAGAATTTGTAGATGAAAATACCACCCTTGAAGTTAAAAAAGTTTTTAAAACTTATATAATCGTTAAACCTAAATATTAATATCATGATAAATGAAGGATTAGGGTTTTTTGGCCTGTTAGCAATCATTATTGTACTATTTTTCTTGTTTCTGTATTACGTACCCC
>JAGXIO010000203.1 GCA_024635555.1 Saccharicrinis sp. | reverse complement strand
GCATTTGAATGTGATACTTGATTGAGCTGCTGTATTGCAGTGTCGATATGTTGTATCAATCTTTCAATATCAATAATTGCTTGTACAACTTGTGTAATTAGTAATCCACTTTCCTTAATTTGCGGAATCATGTTTTGTAACTCGCTATCGGTGAGATCCGTAACCTTTACAATGCTTTCGGACAGTCCGTTGATATCTTGTGCGGCTAATTTGCTCATCTCGGCTAATTTTCTAACTTCATTTGCAACAACCACAAAACCTTTTCCCTCATTGCCTGCCCTGGCTGCCTCTACGGCTGCGTTGAGGGCAAGCAAGTTTGTTCTGAAAGCAATTTCACTTACCACATTAATTTTATTGGCAATTTGTTTGATGGCGGAGCTGCTCTCAACGGATGCCAGATTAAGCTTATCTAAATTGTCGGATGTTTGACTAGCGAGTTGTCCTGTTTTTAGTGCAATTAAGGATACATTTTTAAACGAATCCGTAATAAGGTCAACGGTTGATACAAGCTTGGCAATAGTTGTAGCTTGGTTCAAAGCTCCATCCGAAACTTCTTTGGTAGATTTATAGATACCCCTAGCAGTTTGTTTAACATCCAAAGCCCCAACACTCATTTCTTTCGCCACCTCCGAGAGTTTATGCGTCATCCCGTTCAAGGAGCCCGCTAAATCCCCCATCCTATCGTTTGTTTCAACATGCATCGTCTTTTGTAAATCACCAGTTACAATAGCTTGCGCAAACCTAAGTCCTTCGATTAAAGGCGCTGTAATGTTTTTAGAAAACCGTGCAACTACATAAATATAAACGGATAGAAAAAAGATGGATGTCAGTAATATTATGGCTAATTTATTATTGATTGCCGCATTAACCTGTTGTGTTGGTATTTTTATGATTGCACATAAATTTGTACCTCCCACGGTGGCATGGTACAGTGTCCACTCGTTATATATTGTTTGGCTAACCACTATATCCTCATCCGTGTGCAATTTTTCACGAACGCTTAGTGCCATCTGCTTGTCCTCTTCGGTAAATTGTGATTTAGGCGAGGCGTAAACAGCTCCATTTGCATCTATAAGTAGTGGGTATCCTTTAGCGAAAAATGTAATTTGAGAAAGTGTACGTACAATATTTTCTTTTTGCTCAATTTCGTTTGCTTGCTCCCTATGTAGTTCAACAATATTGAACACCAAGTTTAATTGATCTGTTGCATATATCTCCATATCATCAAGAATACGCTTGGTTTGTGCAACATAAGTTTTCCGAGCCAGAACAAATACCATCAAAAGACTAAGGCCAATTATGACCATAAGAAATTTAGTACCGAACTTTAATTTATTCGTAACAATCATTATTTAATTAGGGATTTAGGTTTAATTTAGTTTGCCGCTATCGCGAGCCTGCATCTCTAAACTATTATTTGGTTACATTTATTGTCTATTTAATTTTGGGTGGTGCATGTTTATTTACGAAGGCATCATCTGCAAGTTTCAAATGCTCTGTCAGTTACCATAAGTATTACACCAATGGCCTTAATAAGATGGTAAACTCTACACATTGCCAACCTTTATTAAAGTCCTCATTTATTTAAAAGGCAAAACCTATACTAACTACTAAAGGATAATAGCAGGTATATATAATAAAAGCTTTACCGTAACTGGCCTTTTGTTTGTGATATAACATAGTGTAACTTATATGTTTTGAATGTGTATTACTTAACCATCCTGATTAAACAACTTGACGGTATTGATGTTATTAGTAGTAGATAGTTTATCCCTACGTAATTAATTATATCAGTTTTATTTTTTAAAGATGGAGCGAAAGATAGAAGCCAAAAACCTATTAGTTTTGACTGAAAAAAATATCTCGGCAATAGCGTAAAAATAATTAAAAATTTAAAAAGTCATATATGTACAAACTGAAAATAATATCATCCACAAAGGAATTAGAGAAGACAATGGATAATTTAATGAGGATGTGAGTAACAACAAGTATAGCCCCTAATATTATTTTTTGGATATATAAAGTTTAATAATAAATGCTAGTTAAAACGAAAAAATGAAAACCATGATTAAAAACATCTTCAATCCGGGTAATTACCCCAGCACTATAAACTTTGTGTTAATGCTTCTTCGCATTTCGGTGGGTATTTTAATGTTGACACATGGCATCGGTAAATTTTCGAAACTATTTGGGGACGCCCCAATACAGTTTGCTGATCCAATTGGGGTAGGCGTAACCGCATCTTTGGCACTTGCCGTTTTTTCGGAAGTATTGTGCTCAATCCTGCTAATTTTTGGCATCGGAACACGACTGGCAGCCATCCCCCTAATTATTACCATGTTGGTAGCAGCGCTTATTGTACATGCAGATGATCCCTTCGGTAGACAAGAATTACCGCTGCTTTATACCACCATGTACCTTGTTATTGCAATAGCTGGAGCTGGCAAAATTTCAGTTGACAATTGGATTTACAACAAGATAAACTCAAAGTAAAATGAAAACATTTCTGTTAACAATGTTTTATTCTCTTGTGGTGTAGTGACTTTTTTTCAATTCATACACAGAGCAAACTGTGCCCTCAAAATTTCTATGTTCTATAAATTTAAATCCGAGCCTCTCATAAAATCTACGTGCCTTGGTATTGGTTTTTAGAGGGTCAATCAAAATTCCATTAACTTTTGGATTATCGAAGCATCTTTTAATTGCTAAATTCATAATCAAAGTTCCATATCCTTTGTTAAGATTTTCTTCTTCTCCAATCCAAATATCGATTGCTTTTTTATTCCTTTCAATAGTTCCCCAATAGTGAGTCTCTTCTAAATATGGGTCAATAATTTGAACCATTCCAATTGGTTCTTTATCAAGTTCAGCAACCAATTGTTCTCGCCATTTTGGATTTCGGTTTAGTTCTATTTCCCAATTCCAGCTTTCATCAGGGTCAGAGTCAATAACATGCTGTTTTTCATCCCAATACTTTAGTAGTTCAAGGTCATTTATTGTCGCTGGTCTAAACTTTATCATGGCTGGATGATTTTATTTTGCTTGTTGCTAACTTCTCGAAATCCTCATATCACTTGTCGATATTTCAATTTACATAAGGTTATTTCATCCTCTAAAAATAAACACATCTTGAACAAGTCTGTTGCTAATTCGCTTTTAATTTTACTTAAACATACATTATTAACACAAATGGGTGTTATAAATAATAAGGTAAATCAATACGACTTAAAATTAAGCAACTTATTAAAAAACTATTTGACGAGTAACACGGGTGACTAATTTTAGTTGATTAACTTTGTATCCCGTTTGCAAAAAATAGCAGAAATTATGGCAGAGAAAAGAACTTATACCCCAAAAAAGACATCCCCTAAAGTTGATTTAGAAGTAGGCAAAATGCCTCCTCAGGCTCTGGAAATTGAAGAAGCCGTCTTGGGTGCATTGATGTTAGAAAAAGATGCCTTTACTGCCGTGGGCGAGATACTTAAACCCGAGTGTTTTTATAAGGACACGCACCAAAAAATTTATGCAGCCATACAAACCCTCAACGCCAAAGACCGTCCCGTTGACATGCTAACGGTGACTGAGGAGCTGCGGAACCTGAGCTTACTTGAAGAGGTGGGTGGTGCTTTTTTTATAACGCAACTAACGGGGCGAGTAGCATCTGCAGCACATATCGAGTACCATGCCCGCATTATATGGCAAAAGTACTTGCAGCGTGAAGTGATACGCATCAGCTCCGAAATACAGACCAAAGCCTACGACGACTCCATAGATGTGGACGACTTGCTGGACGAATCGGAAAGCTCGTTTTTTAAGCTGAGTCAGGGTAACATGAAAAAGGGTGTAATGCAGATAAACCCTATCATCGACGAAGCCATTGAGATGATTAAGTTGGCCTCGCAGCGTGAAGACGGCATGAGTGGGGTTCCCTCGGGATTCCATGAGCTAGACAGGATAACTTCGGGCTGGCAAAAAACCGATATGATAGTTATTGCGGCGCGTCCTGCCATGGGAAAAACTGCCTTTGTATTGAGCATGGCTCGCAACATGGCACTTGACTTTGGACAGGCTGTTGCCGTATTCTCGCTAGAAATGGGTAACGTGCAGTTGGTAAACCGTTTGATAGTTGCGGAAACAGAACTGCCCGCCGAAAAAATTAAAAAAGGCAATCTGGCCAGCTACGAATGGGAGCAACTCGACCATAAAATACAAAACCTAATAGACGCTCCTATTTATATAGATGATTCAGCGGGTCTATCCATATTCGAATTGCGAGCCAAAGCCCGTAGGCTAAAAAAAGAACACGACATACAAGTTATCATCATCGATTACCTTCAGCTGATGAATGCCAACGGTATGAATGCCGGTTCGAGGCAAGAAGAGGTGAGTTTGATTTCGCGTTCGCTAAAAGGGCTAGCCAAGGAACTTAACATACCTATTATTGCCCTTTCACAGCTTAACCGTGGTGTGGAAGGCCGTGCCGGGGCCGAAGGAAAACGTCCTCAACTATCCGACCTGAGGGAATCTGGCGCCATTGAGCAGGATGCCGACATGGTGTGCTTTATCCACCGCCCAGAGTACTACAGAATAACCGAAGATGAACAAGGCAATTCCTTGATAGGCATAGGCGAAATCATTGTTGCCAAACACCGTAACGGCGCCACGGGCGATGTGCGCTTACGCTTTAGGGCTGAGCTGGCCCGCTTCGAAAACCCCGAAACAGGTGTATTTGGCAGCGACCTAGGTACTGATGCCGGCGGTCAATCGGTTACCTACGGCTCTAAAATGAACGAACCGGTAGGTAGTGAAGGCTTTGGTGGCAAAGGTGGTAACAACTTTAACCTCCCCGATTTTCCTCAAAACCCAAACGATAGGGATATGCCGTTTTAATTAGTCAGCAGCTTATCAGTCGGCAGTCTGCAGTCTGCAGTTTGTGAAGTTGGGTAGATGCTGTTTTTAATGATAAACTTTAAATGAAAAGACATGGGATTTCGGGAACTTATAGTTTATAAAAAGGCCTTTTCATTGGCATTACAAATATTCGAGATATCGAAAGACTTCAGGAAGAAAAATACGCTCTTACTGACCAAATAATAAGATCATCCCGTTCGGTATGTGCAAATGTTGGCGAGGCATATAGAAAAAGAAAGTATCCTAAACATTTCATCAGTAAACTGACCGATGCAGACGGTGAAAACACTGAAACACAGGTTTGGTTAGATTTTGCAGTGGCATTAAATTATATCAATCGAGAATCGTACAATAAGTTTATTTCGTCGTCAGAAGAGGTTGGCAAACTGCTTAATTTTATGATGAATAATCCCGACAAATTTAATTAATCGCTTTTCAGTTTATAATTTGCAGACTGCTAACTGTCAACTTTCCCTGCCGACTGAAGACTGAAGACTGAAAACTGAAAACTACTTCACCACCCCTTTAAGCATGGGCACAAATGAAAACTGACCAAAATGCTCTTGGCTAAATTCGCTTTCGGATGTACGGGTAATGCGGGTCATCATTTGTACATCGCCACTGCCCACAGGTATTACTATTATACCACCTATGCTTAACTGTGTAAGTAAATCTTCAGGTATTTGGGGTGCTCCAGCGGTAACTATTATCTTATCGAAAGGGGCAAACTGAGGAAGACCTTTGTATCCATCGCCTAAAAAAAAGCCCAGTTTATATCCCATACGAGGCAATAAAAGTCTGCTTTTTAAATGCAACTCCTTTTGGCGTTCGATGGTAAAAACTTTAGCACCCATCTCACATAGCACAGCGGCTTGATAACCCGATCCGGTGCCTACCTCAAGCACTTTATCGCCAGTTTTTATCTGTAATAATTCCGACTGAAAAGCCACCGTATAGGGTTGTGATATGGTTTGTCCAGCTCCTATGGGGAAAGCCTTATCTTGATAGGCAAACTTAATAAAACTACTTTCGAAAAATATGTGACGCGGTACAGCACCAATGGCATTGAGCACCCTTTCGTCCTTAATTCCTTTTTCTATAATATCCTTTACTAATCTGTTTCTTAAACCTTTATGCCTAAATGTATCCATTTTTATTTTTAATGAGCCGTAAATTTAATCCTTACTTTTAAATTATCGCCAACACAGCGCGGTTTATAGCGAAAAAATTACTCCCAAAATACCAAGAAGTATCAATTAACGTTATATTAGAGCCCTAAAGAATTTAAGAACTTTTAACATAATGGTACAACCGAAGCCTCCGATTAGATTTAAAAGAATAGACGACAGAAAAATAACTTTATATCACATTGTTGCTGATATAATTGCGCTTATTTTATGTCATATTATTTTTTTAGGGAAATATCGTTTGCCTTATTCGGCTATATTTTCACCTTTTCTTCCGGTACAATTGCAATCCTTTAGTGTTGTAATTGCTATTTCCACGGTTATTGTTATTTGGTTACTTGCCTTTTACCTTTCTGGCCATTATACCCTTCCTTCCCGCAAATCCGGCCTTCAGATTATTGGCCCAACGCTTGCCACCAGCTTTTTGATGTCCATTTTATTGTTTTTTATTTTAGTTAGCTACGCACCCATAGTGTTAAAAGCCAACGCCCTACTATTATCATTTCGCTACTTGCTGGTTGTATTTACATTGACCTTTACTTTTAGGATGATTATAATAGCACGCCTGCACCACCTTATCAATATAGGCAGATATGGGTACAAAAAAGTGCTTGTTGGAAATAATGATCAGGCATTGAAGATAGTACAAGACCATCGTAAAAAACCTGATATAATTCAAGAATACATAGGCTATCTGGACGATACTGACACTACCGGACACGATTTGAGCCGATTTTTACCCCGACTGGGCACCATAGATCAAATAGAAACATTAATAAACAAAACCAATGTGGACGTTGCCATTGTGTGTTTAAATCCCTTAAACCATAAAGCCATCAGTAAGGTAATTAATCATTTACGGCAAAACGAAATACTTATCCGTCTATCTACCGATATTAATACCATCATTGAAGGTACGGTAAAAACACAAAGCTTGGAGAGCCTACCTTTTATAACCATTTCTACCTACAAATTACCTGTATGGCAGCGCTTGTTTAAACGCACTTTTGATTTAACAGCAGCCTGGGCAGGTCTCATTCTCTCATCTCCCATTAGCATTGTACTTGCCATTGGTGTAAAAGCATCATCTAAAGGTCCCATTTTTTACAAACAAATGCGCATTGGACGTCACCGCAGACCTTTTATGATGTTTAAATTTAGGTCGATGTATGTGGATGCCGAAAAAAACGGCCCTGAGTTGTCCTCTACTAACGATCCCAGAATTACTCCTTTAGGAAGATTTATGCGCAAATGGCGATTGGACGAACTTCCACAGTTTATTAATATCATACTGGGTGATATGTCGTTTGTTGGACCACGACCCGAAAGAAAATATTTTATTGATAAGATATTACCGTTGGCTCCGCATTATGCACATCTGTTTACTGTTAGGCCTGGCATAACATCGTGGGGTATGGTAAAATATGGTTATGCCGAAAATATTGAGCAGATGATCGAGCGCCTTCAATATGATATTCTATATCTCGAAAACAGGACGCTGGTGGTAGATTTTAAAATTTTGCTTTTTACAATTAAAACCCTTTTAAAAGGCGAAGGAAAGTAGTTTTTATACTCACGGGTTGACTATTTGTGAGATACTAATAGTCACCCCGCGAGTAATGATCATTATTTTACTCCGTTGCAAATCAGATTTTACCCGTCATACCCAAAGCACACAAAGTGTGCTTTCCAAGCTTTCCCCAATCGGGGGGAGTCGGTGGGGGCTTCTTTTTATCTCTTTATCATTTTAAAAACCCTATACCCGTTATTACCACCAATCAGATGAACCAAATATATTCCTGATGGATAAGCATCTACCTGCACCGTTGCTTCGTTGGCAACCATTTTCATATCTTTTAAAACCAAGCCTGTTATGGAAGTTATTTTTATTTGTTTTAAGGGATTATCACCCGAATAAATATGCAAGGTATGTTTAACTGGGTTGGGTGCTATGGTGGCATTGTTAAAAAACAAAGGATCTCCCAAGCCTACATGAGGAACAAAACCTTTCAGTTTTTTTTGCGAAAACAGGGCAAATTCGCCAGCCTGTAAGGTATAACTCTTATTAATGTCTGTAACATCTATGCTGTCGCCTGTAAAGTGATTATACCAGTATCCGGTAGTGCTAAAATTGGGCAACATGGTTTTGGCTATCACATCAAAATTACCTACTAAACGAACGTCGGAGCCTGGATGGTTTAATGCAATTAATTTTGTAGCCGCTACCACTTCCATGCTAAAATCGGTGGTAGAAAATACAGGTTCTTCTTTTTTCAAATTGATAATGGTACTGTATGTTTCGAACAACGACATCCGATTATCATTGTTCACATAATCCCATTTTATAGGCTTACGGCTGGTGCGACAATCATTGCTTATGGTACCATCCTGACAAGTATTGATGCTGTAATCGTAGCCCAACTCACCAAACTGCCAAATCATATTGGGTCCAGGGATAGTCATTAAAAACACGGCAGCAGTTTCAGTCCGTTGAAGCCCGGTTTTTAGGTCTTTAACATTATAATTTCCGGAGCTGGCGCCATATTTCGTGTTTTTAAACATGATGCGCTCCTCATCGTGGCTTTCCATATAATTGATGATATGCGCATCATTCCATCCTCTTTTTTTGTAAGAAGCCCAGGAGAAATCCGATTTATCACCGGTATTAAAACCCATGGTAGCTTCGTTGAAATTATGATTATGGTTGCCCCACAACAAGATGCCATGGTTGGCGAGTGCTTTTTCTTCCGAATTGTCGCTCAGATGCTCAAACGATACGATGGCATCGGATTTCACTTTCCAGATTTCATCGGCCATTCGTGTTAAAATATTGATCCGGCTTTGATCGTAGGCACTCGCCCAATCTCCCACAGGATAACTTTTATTGGTAAAGCCTTTGGTAAAGTCAAAGCGGAAACCATCCAATTTATATTCTTCAAGCCAAAACGAACAGATACTGTCGACCAATTGTTTGGTATCGGGCCTCTCGTGGTTAAAATCGTAACCCCACTGTGCGGCGGGCTCCAGCATATTGTGCTCGCGGTTGTACCAGGGGCTGTTAGCTGAGGGCTTACCGCCGTCGAGGTACATGCGGGCAAAGGGCGATTGGCCAAAGGAATGGTTCAGCACCATGTCCATAAGAACGGCAATGCCGTTTTGGTGACACTCGTCGATAAATTCTTTATAATCGTTGGCCGTTCCGTAGGCTTTGTCGGGCGCAAAATAAAACGATGGGTTATAGCCCCAGCTATCGTTACCTTCAAACTCATTAAAAGGCATCAGCTCAATGGCATTAACTCCCAAACGCTTAAAATAATTGATGGAATCAGTAACTGTTTTAATATCGCCATTGGCCGTAAAATCGCGCACATGTAGCTCATAAATAACCAATTTTGAAACATCCGGATTGACAAAATTTTCTACATTCCACTGGTAGGGAGTGTCGTTAATTTTAAATACCGATGCTGCATGCAAAGTCAAACCCGCAGGATATTCTTTTAAGTTGGGATATACCGTCGAAGGAATATAATGATCATCGGCATCCAATGTTTTGTTGGTGTAAGGATCGGCCACACGAATTTCACCATCAATAAAAAACTGAAAGGCGTATTCCGTATCCTTATCTAATCCGTTAATGGTTAGCCAAAAATAGCTACCATCTTTTTTCATTAGATAATCATCATTGGGAAGCCAGTTGTTAAACTCCCCGATTACATGAACAAAAGATTTGTAAGGGGCAAAAAGTACCATGGTAACTGAATTATCGCTCACCACGTTAACACCCCGCTTTAATCCTGTGGGCATCGTTTGGGAAACCACTGCGCTGCGCACAAAAAAATCTGCCGTTTGGCTTACTGTGGTGGTACCATCCAAAGCCTCTGCCTTAAAGGTGTGCTTACCAACGATTCCGGCAGTAAAAGTTGCTTGCAAAGTATTTCCCGATCCGGCACCTATCTCTTCATCATCCACATAAACTTTAATTGAAGTGGCGTTGGTGGCCGAAACACTAAAAGGTACATTATTGCCAGTCTCGAACACAGCTGAGGCTACAGGAGCATTGATAGTAACAGTTAAAGCAGTGGTAGTGACATTGGCAAAAATATTACCTCCGGTAGCAGTTTTCCCTTCCTTGCTTCCATCAGCATTCCGGAAGACAAAAGCCAATTGATTTATTTTTTCGCCTTCGGGCACACCATAAAACTCACGGATAGAGGGACTCATGGTCAGACTAAATTTATTATTTCCCTGAGAGGTCAATTTACATTCAGGTAAATTTACACCCCAGGCAGCTTTTACATATTTCCAATCGCTATTCCCCGTACTTTCAGAGGTTATAACCCCTGTGTGAGCATAAATGTCACCAGTATAGCCCATCAAGCCTTTGTTTCCTTGAGCGGCATCAAAGGTAATGGTAACCGCTTGGTTGTCAACCGGATTTTCGGGTACCGTGGTAACTACCTGTGCAGTGCCAATAAATCCCAGCCACGCCAAAGTGACCATCAAACCTATTTTTTTGTATACTCGTTTCATCGTCCTAATTTTTAATTGATTGATATAGATATGGGCTAAAGCCCGATATGAAAACAATGAAGTTCCTCCGGGATACCCGCCTGACGGAGGGCAGGAATCCCGGGTCTAGTTATGAATATTCCTTAAAAGACTTTTCTATAACTAGGCACGGCATTTATGTCGTGCAATAATTTGTTGGACAAATCGGTTTCCTGCCCGACGCAGGCGGGTAACCGAAACACAAATTTTAGATTTGCTATATTTCTTTTAAAACAAGTCCCGAAATGGACTTTAGTACCACTTCTTCATCTTCAATTACTTTGCCCGTGAGTAAATTCTGGTATTGCTTGCCTTGTGGCAGATGATATTGAACCGCATTAGCACCTGCATTCAATATAACCAATACTTGTTCTTTGTCACTACTACGCGTGTAGGACAACAATTTTCCATCTGCTTTTACAAACTCCAATTGTCCCATGGACAGCACGGGATTGTTGTTTCGCATGCTGATTATCTCTTTGTAATACTGGTACATATCGTCATTAAAGCCTACTGGAACATATTCTTTTTCCACATTAAAGATACTGTGAATATTTTCAGGTTCAAAGTTATATTCAGGCCACCAGAGAGGTTTTCGGCAATCGGGATCGTCGCCACCCCACATGCCCATTTCGTCGCCGTTCCAAATATGGGGCGCCCCCACATTGGTAAATTGGTGCAATAAATACAATTTTACTCTTTGGTAGGTTTCCTCGCTTGGCTTGGATGTTATATAGCTCGAATCGGCACTCGGATTCGCATTGTATTTGTATTTTCCAGGATTGGCAAATGAACTCAGCAAACGGGGCGTGTCATGGGTTGCCGCGGTGTTCATCATCCCCCGGGCGGTAGCATCACTAATCCTATCCCACTGAAAATTTAGGCTATCCACAAACTGGGCAGCATCAATCTCGAAATCCGAATTGGCAAAAAAGTAACGTGCCGGACGGTAGATCTGATAAAACATGATGGCATCAAACACATCGCCGCTAACGTAAGGCACTGGATTCATGAGTTTGTCGGGCCATTCTTCCCACCAAATCTCCCCCACCAAATAAGCTTCGGGGTTTATCGATTTTACATACTGATGATACTCTCGCCAAAAGCCCATGGGTATGTGATCGGCCACATCCAAACGATAGCCGTCCAAACCTTTGGAAACATCGCCATCGGGTGCCAGCCATCTTTTGGTGACGGCAAATACGTGTGCTTTAACCTCGGGGTGCAGATTGCCTTCGTAGGGATGCCCAATCTTGTGCTCTGCGGGCGTATCTATTTTCGTAAGTGCCGGTAGGCTTTGGATATCCAACCAGCCTTCGTAGGCAAATTCATTTTCTTCCGTTGCAGGGGCGTCGAAAGCGTTAATGATATACCAATCTTTGTATTTCGATTTTTCCTGATTTTTCACAATATCTTTCCAAGCCCAAAACTCTACACCCGTATGATTCCACGAGTAATCCAATATTACTTTGATATTTCGTTTATGTGCCTCATCTATCACCTGCAAAAACATAAGATCGGCCGATGTCCATTGCCATGTAGCAGGATCATCGGGCGTTTCTGAGGCAATGATTTCCATATCGCCCTGTGGGTCGGGACCAAAATTCACATCGATATGCCGATAGTTGCGGGCATCGTATTTATGCAGTGATGGCGCATCGTTCAGGGGGTTAAAATAAATAGCCGTGATGCCCAAATCTTGTAGATAATCCAGTTTATCCAGCACCCCTTGCAAATCGCCCCCATAGCGGCGCAATTGGAGGTTGCTATAAAAATTTTGTGTATTGTTCTGTGTCCAATCATCTTTTTGGTACCAATCCTGCGTCCATGGAGTTACCGTCCAGTTATCGGGCGTAGGAATAAAGTTAGAAGTCGAGTACATGGTTTCGGGGGTAGGGTCGTTAGTTGAGTCCCCGTTGTTAAAACGCTCCACAAATATCTGGTACCATATAGCCGATTGTGCCCAGGAAGGGGGCGTGGTTGTGCTTGTTACATCCTGTTTCGTCGTTTGATGACAGGCAATTATCGGTAGAAATAATATTAATAATAGATAGGCGTTTTTCATGAATACCATTTTTATATTAAAAAAAAGCCGCCACAGAGGGCGGCTTTAAAACTTGTTGTTCTGTTTGATTATTCAAATATTCCAGTCTCAGTGCTAAAGTTTAGTTTTACTTTTTGACCAGTTGTTATTGGCGCGGCAGCCTGATCGCCTCCGGCAGCCCGATACTCGATATTTCCGGAAAGCACATTGAATTCAGCTTGCCACCAGTCAACGGGATTACCTCCATCATTTGTTAATGTGGTAGCCGTTACATACATCCTTGCGTTATCATCTGCAACCGCAGCTGGAGAAACAAGTATTTTTTCATCAGTAGCATCCGGTGTAAATAAGAATTCTCCACCATTCCAATTTCCAAAAGCAGCCCCCTGCGCATATACGACAGGTTCTGTTATTTGAATAGTATTTGTAAGAAGATTAACTACAATCATCTTATAACCTGCTGCACCCGACGGTATATTATCACCACCTTTATTCCATACACCGTTAGCACCGGGATTATCACCTGTTTTTCCGAATTCTGTTCCATTCCATGCTCTGGCTGAATTAAACTTTAACTCAGAATCTGCATCAAACCATGCAATTTTCCAGAAAAGATGAGGATTACTATGAACAGGTATCATTTCCAATACTGCGGCATCTGCCCAATTCCATCCTGGAACAAAACTACCATTAATGTACATAGTAGTTGGGAAAGTTGAAAAGACGATGTCACTACCGTATGCCACACCTTCACTATTTATGGCATAAGCCCTAGCGTGATAAGTTGTACTGGTTTCCAATCCATCGATGTCAACACTATACTCTCCCGTTGTACCCTCATTCGCGACCCTTATATCGTCTATCGTTGGGTTTTCGTCGGTACTATAGCAAACACCTCGTTCGGTAATTTCAGCTCCTCCATCATAAACAACATTAGCATTTACTTTTGCAGTTGTTGCCTGCGCAGTTACTGATACTGTTTCCACTGTAGCAATACCTATATTAGTAGTAAAGGATATTTCGTTACTATAGGCGGTACCTACAGAATTGGTAGCAAAAGCCCGAGCATAATACATCGTACTTGCTCTCAGCCCAGTCAAGCTTCCTGTAAACTCACCCAATCCGTCGCCGCCTTCAACAATAGTGCTAGCAATTGTTGGATTAGCTTCTGTACTAAAACAGATACCCTTTGCAGTAACACCTGCCTTACCATCATAAGTAACGTTGCCTGTTATCTCTGCCGAAACATCAGTAACAGATAAAGCGTCGCCAACGGAGACAGTAGCAATATTTGCCAGAGTAGTAAAAGTAGCATCTTTTCCATAAGTTGTATTCCCGGCCTTATCCATCACATAAGCTCTGTAATGATAGGTGGTTAAATGCTCCAATCCATCCAATGTCACCCAATATACCGCTTTCTCAACTTTTTCAGCAGCTTTCTTTGAGTCCTCGGTTGTAGGGTTTTCTGTAATCCCCCAAACCACACCATAATCGGTGTATCCTTCACCTTCGGCCACTACAAAACCACTTACCATGGCCGATGTGGAGGTGATGCCACTCTTTTTCCAGGTCACCATTTCGGGATCCAGTTTTGGAAGGTCGTCTTTTTCGCAGCCCACTACACCGAGCAGAAGAGCGATGAGAAACAAGCCTGTTATTTTTGAAATTATATTTTTCATAAGTTTTTGATTCTTAAATTACAATATCATTTTACCAATACCTGCCATGCTAAATGCACGGCAGGATAATAGAATATTCAAATTATTATCATTTGCTTGGAACAATGGAAGCTTTACTCGAACCGTCTAAGTTAATCCATAACTTAAAATCATATGTACCTGCTGTCAGCGGAATATTTTGAGAACCTCCATCATTGTACAACTCCAAATTTTTAAAATCCAAATCCGCAGAATTATCAACAACACCAAAATTAAAATCGTTGTTCCAGTCCTCATTGTGCCTAAATTTGATATCTCCGGTAGGCACTGCAACCCCATTTCTGTACCAGAACTTACCTTCTGCATCGTAATCCATAACCAAGTCTGGTGCAGACCAATCATTTACATTTCCCACGATACCAACCAGATACTGTTGGTTTTCAAAAGTAAGATCGGTCGTATTAGCCGTTAGTTTATACCATCCCCCATCTTCAACAGAAATAGGAGAGCCATCCACAACAAGCGCACCGCTGCTTCCACCGTAAGTAATATTGTTATCAGGATCCGAAAGTGTGAATGAATCACCTACCTCAAATTTTATGTAACCTTCGTAATTTCCATCGCTTGCCGAAGAAACAATTTTTTGTGTGCCAGCACCACCTGTGATCATCACATCTAGGCGTAGCAGACCAAAAACAGTAGCATCCGCAGTTGTTGGTTCCGAATTATATTCCCAGTCCTCAACACCAGCTCCTGCATCAGTTTCTAAAACGGCTCTAATCCTAAATTCGGCAGAAGAAGTAGCATCTTCGGGTAATATATCCAAGAGCATAGAATTAAGTTTGTTCACGGTCATCTTTATCTCGTTACAAGTAACGCCGTTGTATAAAAGAACCACATCCTCAAAACCATTACCTGCCGGGCTTGCTTCTAAAAAGTAGTTGACCGAAGCGTTAAAACCTGGATCTACCGGAGAGCATTTAAAAATAAGCTCGTTGGCACCATCTTCTCTGGACAATGTCAGATCCGGCATGGTAGTTATTGTTGGTGCAATTACGTTTTCGCGCATCACAAGCTGGTCTCCGTCTTTTTCACAACTAGTAAACAAGCCCAGCACCCCAACAAATGCAATTAATATTTTAAAGTAATTTTTCATTTTTATTAGTTTTAAATGATTAGTAACCATCATTTTGCGTGATATTTGGATTAGCAGATATTTCATCGCCCGGTATTGGGAAAATATCTCGATAACTTGGTGTACTAGTACCATTAAATGTACCGCCCTTCCACGTCCACAGGTACGTTCCGCCAGTAAATCGGTCAAAACGCACTAAATCGGTACGTCGTTGTCCTTCGTAATAAAACTCGCGGGCGCGTTCGTTGATCAAAAATTCGTCTGTTACCTGAGAAGCGATCAGGTCACCGCTGTTATTACCATAGGCTCTGCGCCTCACTATATTAATATCTTTAACAGCATCACCGGAGTTACCTGAATTATACAAAGCCTCGGCACGCATTAAATAGGCATCGGCAAAGCGAAACACTGGTAAATCCGTACTCGCAAATGTGGTGTTATAGTTTTCGGCCTGCGATCCATCGTGATTTCTGGCTGTGAATTTATAAACACCAACACCAAAGTCTCCGTTTGAGTTAACCATGGGAATATCGATGCTTCTTTTTTGCCTTAAAAAAACTCTTTTGTCCGGAGCTTGTGCAAATATAGTATCCCCTGCAGGCACGTTCACATTGCCATACGTTTTAAGCGTATCCACTAAAATATTCATCAGTTGTTTACGAGCCCTATTACCGTTCCAGTTCGTATTAGACGTCAATCCGTGGTAAGTCTCGGCAGGGATATAAACCGCATCACTTGATGATTGTATGAGGAAAGTAGTTCCCCCGTTACCCTGTGTATTTGTTCCGTCTTCTGCAAAGGCAAAAATCATTTCTTTATTCCCGTTTTGGCGACCATTGTCGGCACTAAAGTTACGGCGGTAATCCGTTGCAAGTTCATAGGCTCCGCTTTCAATTACTTTGTCGCTATATATTTTACAACTGTCCCACTTGGCTTCTCCTATGTAAACTTCAGCGTTTAAATAAGTTCTTGCCAATAGCATCCAACAAGCGCCTTTATCGGCTTGTGGATAAGAATATCCAGGTTCGCCAAGATCTGCTTCGATATCCTTTAGCTCATCAACGATAAAGCGGAACAATTGCGCTCTTTGGATTTGCTCAGGAAAATATTTGCCTACTCCGTCGGCTTCTGTAGTGAATGGAGGGTTACCAAACAGGTCCATCAACCAGTAATACGACAATGCTCTTAAAAAGCGAGCCTCGGCACGGTATCTGATAAAGTCAGGGTTAGATGTCCCTGCAGTATTGTTCAAAAAATCGTTACAGTAGGTCACACTTAAGCTCAGACGTTGGTATGCCGCAGTCAAAAATGGGTTCTGTGCACTCCAAGCCTGTGTGTTCAAATCAGAGACACCAACATCCCCCCAAGCATTCATCACTTCATCAGTGGTTATTTCCTGTAAGTTCCACAACGCCCTCATCAAAATGAAGAAACCGTCGTTAGAGGATGATATATCTGCCTGTCCATCGCCTTGGCCCGATATGATAAAGCTGGCATAAAGTTTACCCAGTGCCTGCTCCATATAAGCAGGGTCGTCACCCAAATTACCCGCCTGCACGTTGCTAGGGTCGATGGGCGTCACTTCTAAATCGTTCACACACGATGTAAACATCAATGCGGATATTGCGATTCCGAATAATATATTTAATTTAATTTTCATCTTCATCTGTTGTTAAATAATTAAAATGTAAGATTAAGTCCTAAAGTAAATGTGCGGGGTCTTGGGTAGAAATTATTATCAATCCCACCATCTACCTCTGGGTCGAGCCCTGAGTATTCGGTTATGGTAAATACGTTTTGCACGGTAAAACTCAATCTAGCACTGATATCTTGTCCTCCTACCCTATTAAAGAGATAACCTGCACTTATATTATCCATTTTCAGGAATGATGCATTCTCTACAAAGTGATCGGATGTAAACTGGCGCTTCACAAAGTTAGTTCCGCTCAGGTGGGTAGGCATGTTTTTCCAATAACCAATTTGTTGCATCTGGTCGTATGAAGAACCTGATGCCACTTGGTTCAGTACATAATTGTCGATATTAGCGCGCAACGAGGTTGACATATCGAACTGCTTATAGTTGAAGCGAGCCGAGAAACCAAATATGTAATCAGGTGTGGGATTATGATATATGTATTTATTGGCATTGTCGCCACTTATTTCACCACCTTTTCCGGCAATATCTTGGTACATACCTTCGATTGGATTACCATTGATGTCGTAAATTTGTTTATTAACAAAGAAAGATCTTGCGGTCTCTCCCACCCGTGTAACTTGTGTTACTCCAGTCATTCCGCTTCCAATAAGAACACCAATATAATCGGGGTCATCATTCAGCAACAGTCTGGTAACCTCATTTTTATTATGAGTGAAGTTCAAACCAATATTCAAGGACATATCCTTTTTAGAAATGGGTACAAAATCCAAAGAAACTTCGACCCCTTTATTCTCGAGGCTACCTATGTTTGTGAGTAATGTATTCGAGAAGTTACTACCGCTTGGGATAACTACAACATTTAGCAAATCTTCTGTTTCACGCATATAGTAATCAATGGAACCATTTAACCTTCCATTAAAAAATCCAAAATCAATACCTATATTCTGCGTAGTGGTTTCCTCCCATTTAATATCCGGGTCGTAGGTCTCAGGTCGCAAGGTAGGGATATATACCCCGTTAATTAAATAATAGTACCCACTCTGTGAAGATGTGTATTTAGCCTGGTATGGATAGTTGCTATCGCCTACATCTTGCTGTCCGGTGATACCCCAGCCTAATCTAAGCTTTAGGTTTGAAAGCGCATCCACATCCCTTAGAAATGATTCTTCATGTATTTTCCATCCAAAGGCTGCCGAAGGGAAGAAACCCCATCTGTTGTCTTCTGAAAAGCGTGACGAACCGTCGTAACGAAAGGTACCTGTCAATAAATATTTGTTTTTAAGCGCATAGTTTAGCCTGCCAAAAAACGAAACCAAAAAGTTCTCAGTTTTAAATTCCGTATCGTTATCTACTTCAAGGGGATGATTTGGCAAACTTTCAATGGAACGAGTATAATTGCTTCCTTCGCGCTCAAAGTGTTGCCACGAATAACCTGCCGTAGCATCCATCCTGTGGTTATCGTTGAATTCATTATTATAATTCAAGTAAAAATCAAGCAGATTATTTTTATTGATATCGCCATAATCGCTTAGCTTACCATAGTCGCCTGGCACTAATGTAGAGGGAGAGGTTACCGGACGGTTGTTCACGCCATCACTTTCGGCATAATCAGTGGCCACATTTAAAGTAGCCATTAACTCGGGTAACATTGGCAAAGAGTAATCCAACTTTAAGCTACCTACAAATCTAATTACATCCGATGTATTATCAACGGCTAAAGCCTGCTCAACAGGGTTTGGGGTGCCTAAATTTGCACCATAATTTTGCCATTGGTAATAGCCATCAAAATCATCAGCTCCTTCGTCGTAAATGGGCTGGGTAGGATCCATTGAAATGGCAGATCCGATAGCACCATCGTCACCAAAGTTATGCTTTGTGCTCATCAATTTGGCGTTAACATTTACTTTTAAGCTTTCCTTCAACAGTGTAGGGTTCAAATTCACAGCTCCTGTAAACCTTTGCATATCGGTATTTTCCAATATACCTACCTGATCGGTATATCCCAAAGATACACGGTAAGGCAATACTTTATAGGCACCCGAAAGGGCAACATTGTGATCGTGCGAGATAGCATTGCGGAATATTTCCTTTTGCCAGTCTGTATTAGCCGTTCCCAAAGTATTATAGTTAACTGCACCAAACAAACCTTCGTTATCCAATGCTATTTTTCGCATCTGGTCGCCTGAGTAAACGTCGATATAGTCTGTAGCCGATGATACGGATACATTACCGCTGTACGAAATTTTCAAATCGCTACCCTTATCTCCTGTTTTGGTGGTAATAAGTATAACACCATTGGAAGCTCTGGAACCATAAATAGCAGTGGCAGAAGCATCTTTTAATACAGTAAAAGTTTCAATATCATTTGGATTGATAAAGGAAAGTGCGTTAGCACTACCGCTCACGTTGTTACCCACACTCTCGATGGGCATACCATCCACAATAATTAAAGGGTCGTTGGAGGCATTTAATGAAGAGCCCCCGCGGATTCGGATAGTTGATCCACTGCCCGGTGCACCGCCCGTAGAGGTGATAACAACACCCGACGATTTACCAACCAAAAGATCCTGAGCCGAAGTTATATTTCCTTTGTTAAAATCTTTTGAAGAAACACTGACCACAGATCCGGTTTTGTCCTCTTTTTTCTGAGTACCATAACCAATCACAACAACCTCCTCCATACCAATAACATCCGGTTGAAGCTGAATATTAATAGTTTGTTGGTCACCAACCATAACCTCCTGGCTTAAAAAACCAATAAATGAATACACCAGAACATCACCTTTATTGGCGGTTAAGGTGTAGGTTCCATCGGGAGTAGTTATAGTACCCGATGTGGTTCCTTTTACTAAAACGGTAACACCCGGAAGGGGACCACCCATACCGGCATCCATCACCGTACCGGAAACAGTCGTCTGCTGGGCTGTGGCTAAATTTGCTACCATAAACAAACCTGCCAACGCCAGCATAACTTTGCTGAAACGAAATGATTTAATCATAAAACTAAAGATTTAACATTATAAAACATGATTATTTTTGTTAAGATTTTAAAACAATGGACGTAACCGCGTTCGGTTACTAAATAACTTAATAACAAGGATAACATCTTGTTTTTCAAACATTTTATTATACTTTGGACAAAACAAATTTAACACAAATATCTCTTAGAATTAAACATTTGTTAACATCAAAATCTTGTTTTATTACATTTTTTAACGCAAACGTTTGCGGTGTCGTTTGCGGAATCGTTTGCGGAAAATTAACATGCTGTATAACATGTTTTTATTTTTCGCCAAAAACACTAAAAGACCAAATTTTCGCTCCCACAATTGCAAGAATCGACGTTATCTGTGGAATTAAAGCTATAAGAAAAGGTTACATTGTAGCACAAAAGTTACCCCAGTAGCAGACAATTCAAGTATCACAAATAGAAGATATAAACGTCCTCCTCGATAAGTTGAATAATGTATTGTTAAAAACAGTAGTATTATGAACAATTATTGTATTTTTAACCTGACAACAATAAATAATATTTCACAAACCCATGGTTACACCTCCGATTACGATAAAAGACATTGCAAAAATATTGGGTATTTCAGCATCTACGGTCTCCAGGGCATTAAAGGATCATCCCGACATTAGCTTGCGAACCAAACAAATGGTGCAGGCCTTTGCCCAAAAGGTTCATTACAGGCCCAATGCGCTTGCCCTAAATCTGCGTCGCAGCAAAACCAATACAATCGGTATTATATTGCCCGAGTTGGTTCATTATTTTTTCTCTTCGGTATTGTCAGGGATAGACAAGGTGGCATACGCCGCCGGATATAACGTTATGATTTGCCAATCGAACGAGGAATATGAACGGGAGGTTATTAACGCTCAGGCTTTGATCGACAACCGGGTAGATGGCATATTGATATCGTTAAGCAAAACAACCTACGATTTGACTCATATTCAAGATATAATAGATCAAGGGATCCCAGTTGTATTCTTCGACCGAGCACCCGAAAGCATTGATGCCGACAGGGTACTTATCGATGATTTTGCAGGAGCAAAAATTGCCACACATCATTTAATGGCCATTGGATGCAAAAAGATACTTCATCTGGCCGGCCCCCAAAACCTGTTGATTGGCCAGAGGCGCATGGAGGGATATAGAGATGCTCTAAAAGAAAATGGTATAGCTTTCGATTCTAATTTGGTGATTAAATGCGACAACCAAGATGAAGTTTACGCCAATGCCGGAAAAATACTTCAAATGGCTAACCATATAGATGGTATATTTGCAGTTAACGATTCCACTGCCATAGCCGTGATGCAAGTATTAATAAAAAACGGTTTCGATGTGCCCGAGCAAATATCGGTTATCGGTTTTGGTGATGGCCCCAATGCTACCATCGCTTACCCGGCCCTATCCACCGTTGAACAAAAGGGAAGTGAAATGGGCAAAGAAGCAATACAACTACTCATGAAGCAAATTGAAAGCGAAGACGAAGTCCATATTCCACAAACTAAAGTGCTTACCCCTGTTTTAAGAATAAGAGAATCCACAACCAAGATGAGGGATTGAAGCCCCCACCAACTCCCCCAAAATGGGGGAGAGCTTGGAAAGCGCTCTTTGAGCACTTTGGGTATGACGGTAATAGATGGGCTTTGATTTACAGCGAAATGAGTCTAACTTGGATGAAGATCTATCTCTCAGCGGATTCCCCGCCTTGTTTTTTTAAGGAGGGGTGGTTGTAAAGCCTTTCCGCTGAAAAAATAAGCACTTAAAAGAGCTGTATTGATCCCCATCCCTGCAACTGCGTCGCAGTACTTCCTCCCGCAATCCTGCGGGACAGGCTCTTTTTCTCAGGAAAAAAAGGAAGAGCCGCCGTTGATTGTAATATTGCTTTAACCTGCGAGCCTTGCAGTCCCCATAAAAAAATCAAACACTAACTTACAACGAGGCATCTTCATTAAGTTGGCAAAATGCAACATCCAACGGATTCCCCTCCTTAAAAAAGGAGAGCCCGTCCCGAACTCGTATTCGGGAGGTGGATGCTATTGAGGTACGAAATAGCAGACGGGGTGGTTGTAAACCGTGCCGATGAAAAAAGTCCTCACGCAAAACAACTTTATCAATCCCCATCCCTCCCGCTTTTCGGGAGTACTTCCCCTTCCCTCTAAAAGGGGAAAGTGAAGAGCCGCCGTTGGTTCTAATATTGCTTTAACCTGCAAGCCTTGCAGTCCCCACCAAAAATGAAAATACGCACTTACAACGAAATATTTTCATTAATCCGACAAAATATAACACTCAACGGATTCCCCTCCTTAAAAAAAGGAGAGCCCGTCCCGAACTCGTATTCGGGAGGTGGATGATGTGGAGGCACGGAGCATCAGACAGGGTGGTTGTAAGCCCATTTCCTGCAAACGATTGCAAAACTTCCAGCAAAAAAACTTTCAACTATTTTCTATTTTTTTTATCTACCATTTACGCTTACTGCAAACGGTTGCAATATGCCAAGAACCAATAAAAACAAATTTCCATTAACTCTTATCAAGCCATAATCCTTTAGTTTATTGATGTTTATATTGTATATTTGTACAAGATTTTAAATCATTGGACACGATTTAATACTTATGTTTGCCTTCATCTCGCAATGAGATGTCTGTTATTATAGGTTAAAATAGAATAACTTACCTGATTCCCTTTCCGGAACTTACAAATCATTTTTTATCTTGGGCACAAAACAAGCAATACGGTTTTTATCGTATTCGTTATGTTGCATGGGGTATCCTCTTTGATATTCACATTAATCATGTAATTCATTTTGCTTTATGAAGAAAATGCCGCGATTATCCTTTTGGCAAATCTGGAACCTAAGTTTCGGTTTCCTGGGAGTTCAATTTGGCTTTGCATTGCAAAACGCCAATGCCAGTAGAATTTTAACCAGTTTGGGTGCTGACCCGCACAACTTATCCTTTTTTTGGTTGGTAGCACCTATTATGGGTCTTTTAGTACAACCCATTGTTGGTGCAGCTAGCGATAAAACCTGGACCCGCATTGGTCGCCGCTCACCCTACATTTTAGGTGGTGCGCTGGTTTCGATGATAGCCATGTTTTTTATGCCCAATGCTCCTTTAATATTTAAGGCAGGAGGGGTTGCTGCTCTGGCTTTTGGCGTAGTGATGTTGGCGCTAATGGATGGCTCGTTCAATGTTACCTTTCAACCTTTTAGGGCTTTGGTGGCCGATATGACACCCGACGAACAACGTAATGTGGGCTACTCAGTTCAGAGTTTTCTTATAAACTTTGGTGCGGTGATAGGCTCTGCCTTGCCATTTGTGTTAACATCCTTTGGAATATCCAATGTGGGCGAAGTAGGCACAGTGGCTCCTTCCGTAATATGGTCGTTTTACATTGGTGGCGCTCTATTGCTGCTTAGCGTGATGGTAACGGTTCTGAAAACAAAGGAATACCCTCCGAAGGAGTATGAGGCGTATAAAAACATCACCAGCGAAGACAAAGAAAGGAAAGAAAGCATTTGGCAATTGTTAAAAACTACACCCAAGGTGATGCGTCAACTTTCTATTGTTCAGTTTTTCTCCTGGTTTCCGCTTTTCTTGCTTTGGGTGTATTCCACCACAGCCATATCCCAGCATTATTTTGGTGTTCCTGTTGATTATAATGCCAGCGAAAACACCAATATAGCTTTACGTGAGGCTTTTGACGAAGCCGGAAACTGGGTAGGTATTTGTTTTGCTGCTTACAGTTTGGTGGCCGCACTCTACTCTATTCTCATTCCCAAATTAATATCGCTTACCAGCAGAAAAACCGTGTACGGCGGCTCTCTCTTGCTTGGTGGTATAAGTTTTATCGGTATTTATTTTTTTACAAACCAATACTATCTGTTAATACCCATGGTAGGAATTGGAATGGCATGGGCAGCCATATTATCTATGCCTTACGCCATTTTATCGGGCGTACTGCCACCTAAAAGAATAGGTATTTATATGGGACTTTTTAATCTTACGGTAGTAGTACCTCAAATATTAAGCGGCATTATTGGGGGACCCATTCTACGGGCATTTTTTGGCAATCACGGAATTTATATCCTTGTGTTAGCCGGTGTCATAATGATATTAGGTGGATTTTCGGTTTCATTTGTTAAATCCGCAGATAGCGAAGCATAATTCGTGGTTCGAAAAAACACTTGAGTTTTCTCAGATATGACAATTATCAATTATAAAAACATCAACATGACAAAAATAAAAGCGTGTATTTTCGATTTGGACGGGGTTATCGTGGATACCGCCAAATTTCATTATATAGCATGGAAAGAGCTGGCCAACGAAATGGGCTTCGATTTTACTACTGAAGACAACGAGAGGCTAAAAGGCGTAAGTCGGATGACCTCATTGGATATACTTCTTTCGATAGGTAAAATTGAAAAGAGCGAGGAAGAAAAATTGGCCATGGCCACCAAAAAAAACGAGAACTATGTGACCTATATTTTAAAAATGGGTCCAGAAGAAATACTCCCTGGCACCAAAGAATTTTTAGATACCCTGAAGAAAGAAGGAATTAAAATCGCCTTGGGCTCGGCCAGTAAAAATGCCATGACCATTCTGGAACGTCTGGAATTAACCCATTATTTTGAAGCTATTATTGATGGTACAAAAGTGAGCAAGGCAAAACCTGATCCCGAAGTATTTTTAAAAGGTGCGCAGGCCTTGGGTGTTCAACCCGAAAATTGTGTGGTTTTTGAAGATGCAGAAGCAGGTGTGGAGGCAGCTCTTGCAGGAGGTATGAAATGCGTTGGTATTGGAAATGCAGCTATTTTGGGCAAAGCACATTTAGTTGTAGATGGTTTGCACCAGATGAATATGCAAAAACTATATACGTTAAACAATTAAATAAGCGTTTGCAACAGGCAAACCGTTAAAAACATTCAATTATGAAAAAGCAATTGTTATTCCTTTTAATATTATTGTTATCCGTCAGCGCTAAGGCGGAGGAAATAAAATCACCGAACGGGAAGTTTATACTGAATTTTGAAGTGAAAAACGGGGTTCCTGTTTACAAACTCCAGATGAACGGCAAAGCAGTTATAAAAGAGAGCAAACTGGGATTGGAACTTAAAGATACAGAATCCTTATTGGATGGTTTTACACTGACCAAAACGGACAAATCCACCTTTGATGAGACCTGGAAGCCTGTTTGGGGCGAGGTAAAAGAAATCAGAAACCATTATAACGAAATGGCGCTTACCTTAACCCAAAATGCAAGCCAACGTATCATGCTTATCCGCTTTCGTTTATTCGACGATGGACTGGGCTTCCGTTATGAGTTTCCGGAACAGGATAAGCTGATTTATTTTGTGATAAAGGAAGAGAGAACGCAGTTTGCTATGACTGGCGATCACAAAGCTTTTTGGATTCCCGGCGATTTTGATACGCAGGAGTATTCTTATCAAACCTCAAAACTTTCCGAAATAAGGGGTTTAATGGATGAGGCCATCACGCCCAATTCCTCACAAACACCTTTTTCGGCAACCGGGGTTCAGACCTCGTTGATGATGAAAACGGACGATGGATTATACATCAACCTACACGAAGCAGCCTTGGTTGAATATTCGTGTATGCACTTGGAATTGGATGACAAGAATATGATATTTGAATCGTACTTAACCCCCGATGCGATTGGCAATAAGGGTTACATGCAGGCTCCCTGCCATTCGCCCTGGCGCACCGTTATAGCCAGTGACAATGCAGCGGATGTTTTGATGTCACACATCACCTTAAACTTGAATGAGCCTTGTGCCTACGAAAATACCTCGTGGATAAAGCCCGTAAAATATATTGGTGTATGGTGGGAGATGATTACAGGCAAAAGCAGTTGGGCCTATGCCGATATCCCTAGCGTAAAACTTGGCAAAACAGATTACTCCAAACTAAAGCCCAATGGCAAACATGCAGCCAATACGGCGCACGTAAAAACCTATATCGACTTTGCCGCCCAACATGGTTTTGATGCTGTGCTAGTAGAGGGATGGAACGAAGGATGGGAAGATTGGCATCGCAAATCGAAAGATTATGTTTTTGACTTCGTTACACCCTATCCCGATTTTGATATGGGGGAATTGCGCGACTATGCCAAGAGCAAAGGCGTACGTATGATGATGCATCACGAAACCTCGGGCGCCGTGCGCAACTACGAGCGCCATATGGATCAGGCCTACCAGTTTATGGTGGATAACGGATACAATTCGGTTAAAAGCGGTTACGTGGGCAACATCATTCCTCGCGGCGAAACCCATTATGGCCAATGGATGGTGAACCATTATCTATATGCTTTAAAAAAAGCTGCCGACTATAAAATCATGGTCAATGCACACGAAGCGGTCCGTCCAACAGGCTTATGCCGTACATATCCAAACCTGATAGGAAACGAATCGGCCCGGGGCACTGAATATGAATCCTTTGGGGGTAACAATCCCGACCATACGACAATATTGCCATTTACCCGATTGATTGGCGGCCCTATGGATTACACACCCGGTATCTTCGAAACAGATATCAGCAAGTACAATCCCAACAATAACTCGTACGTGCGCAGCACCCTTGCCCGTCAATTGGCACTGTATGTTACCATGTACAGTCCGTTACAAATGGCTGCCGATTTACCCGAAACCTACAATAAATATTTGGATGCCTTTCAGTTTATAAAAGATGTGCCCGTGGATTGGGACGATACCAAAGTTTTGGAGGCCGAACCTGGCGACTACATAACCTATGCGCGGAAACAAAAAGATGCCGACAATTGGTTTGTGGGCCGCACCAACGATGAAGAAGCACGCACGTCAAAAATAAAACTGGATTTTCTTACACCGGGTAAAAAGTATATCGCCACTATTTACAGCGACAAAAAAGATGCCCATTATAAAAACAATCCTAAAGCATATGAGATAAAGCAAATAAAGGTGAACAGCAAAACTAAACTAAGCCAATATTGCGCTCCCGGTGGCGGTTATGCCATCAGTATTATGGAGAAAAAATAAAAACACCCATGGTTATTGGGTATAAACATACAAGGGAATTATTGAAATCAGTTAAGCGACAGCAGTCTCTTATCTCTTATCTAATAGTCTCTTATCTAATTTTAGACAGATGAAAAAATATTTGAAACCCGACGAGTGGTGTGTGATAGAAGAAGGTTTTGACCCCGCCAACCACCAAGCTTCTGAAAGTATTTTTAGTATCGGGAACGGTAAGATGGGACAACGGGCCAATTTTGAAGAAAAATATTCGGGTCCAAGCCTGCAAGGAAGCTATGTTGCGGGAGTTTACTATCCTGATAAAACAAGAGTAGGCTGGTGGAAAAACGGTTATCCGGAGTATTTTGCCAAAGTACTCAACTCGCCAAACTGGATAGGCATCAACGTACATATCAACGGAACAGAACTTGATTTGAACCAATGTAAGGTCGATAATTTTGTGCGCACCCTTAACATGAAAGAAGGTTATTTACAACGTGAATTTGATGCTACACTAGAGGGTGACAAAAAAATTCATATTAAAGTACAGCGCTTTGTTAGCATGGCCGACACCGAAAATGGCGCGATAAGTTATGAGGTGACCCCAAGCAACTTTAATGGAAAAATAAGTTTTACGCCCTACATTGATGGCAACATAGAAAATGAGGACTCCAACTATGACGAAAAATTTTGGAACATTTTGGATGTGGATGCTTCCGAAGGTGCTGCTTATTTGGAGTCTCAGACTAAAAAATCTGATTTTCGATGTGGATTTGCCATGCGCTACCATGCCACGGTTAACGGTAAATCGGTAGTTGCCAAACCCGAGATTATCCAACTCTCCAAATGGGTAGGCAATAAAATCGAGTTTGAAGTGAAACAGGGCGAAACAGGGTGTTTGGAGAAATTTGTGGGTGTAACCTCATCCTTAAACTACGCAACGGATGCGCTCAGAAGCAATGCTATTGAACTTGCCTCCTACGCGCATCATAAAGGTTTTGACCAGTTATTTGCCGACCACAAACAAAAGTGGGCCATCAAATGGGTGCATAGCGACATAAAAATAAAAGGCGACGTGGAAGCACAGCAGGGCATCCGTTTTAATATTTTCCATCTAAACCAAACCTATACGGGTGAAGACGAAAGACTAAACGTGGGACCCAAAGGTTTTACAGGCGAAAAATATGGTGGCACCACCTACTGGGATACCGAGGCTTATTGTATTCCTTTCTTTTTGATGACGTCACCTTCAAAGGTTACTCGTCAGTTGCTTATTTATCGTTACAAGCATTTGCAAAAAGCCATTGAGAATGCCCAAAAGTTAGGTTTTAAAGATGGTGCAGCCCTTTATCCCATGGTTACCGCCAATGGCGAAGAGTGCCACAACGAGTGGGAAATCACCTTTATGGAAATCCACCGTAATGGCGCCATGGCTTTTGCTATTCACAATTACATACGTCATACTGGCGACAAAAAATATTTGGAAGAATATGGCCTGGAAGTGCTGATAGCTATATCTCGCTTTTGGAGTCAGCGAATCACTTTTTCGGAAGCCAAAAAAGAATTTGTGATGCTCGGCGTTACTGGCCCCAACGAGTACGAAAACAACATCAATAACAACTGGTACACCAACAAAATGGCCGTTTGGTGCATGAAATATACCATGGAGTCGCTGGATTTTGTGAAGGAAAGCAACCCGGCGCGATACAAGGAGTTGATTAGCAAAATGAACTTTAAATCCGGTGAGGAAACCCAGCGCTGGAAAGATATTGTGGCTAATATGCATTTCCCTTATAACACAGAGTTGGATGTTATTATGCAACAGGACGGCTTTATGGACAAGGAACAACTTATGGCTGCCGATTTAGACCCGGCACAACGCCCCATAAATCAGCACTGGTCGTGGGATAGGATATTGCGCTCCAACTTCATCAAACAAGCCGATACCCTCCAGGGCATGTATGTTTTTGAAGATGAATTTTCGCTGGAGGAAATTGAACGTAACTTTAATTTCTACGAGCCCCGCACAGTACACGAGTCCTCACTTTCGCCCTGTGTGCATTCTATCTTGGCCACTAAAATAGGACGGGTACAAAAAGCCTACGAAATGTACCTGCGCACATCCCGTTTGGATTTGGACGATTACAACGCCGAAGTACACGAAGGATTGCACATAACCAGCATGGCCGGCACATGGATGTCGATTGTAGAAGGCTTTGGTGGCAAAAGAGCTTACGACCAAAAGCTTTACTTGAATCCACAAATACCCGCTCAATGGCAGGAGTATGCCTTCCGCATTGCGTTTAATGGCCACGACTTAGAAGTAAGAGTTACTGCCATAGAAGTAGAAATCATATCCCATGCAAAGGAAACCATCGAGCTGTATTTATACGATAATTTGGTAACAGTTGAGGCCAATCAATCCAGAACGGTTCAGCGATAAGTTAATGATTGTGGGGAATATAGGGAACGGTTCTTTATTTGCAAGATGCAAATAAAGAACCGTTCCTTTTTTCTTTTTTTTATTGCCTTTGGTTAATGACTTTACCATGCGATTATTACCTTTGATTAATGCATTTTACAAGTAATTATTGCCTTTGATTAATGCATATTACATGCAGGATAAATTATTTATATTTGTCCCCTCCTTAAACTGCATACAAACGCATTCAATAAAATGGATACTCCAATACATCGCATAGAGCCAAGCAATTGGTGGATAGGAATGAATTCAACTGCCTTGCAATTACTAGTGTATGGCCCACAAATAACACATGCCCGCGTTAGCATTGATTACCCGGGCGTTAATCTTCACAAAATAACCAAAGTAGAGAACCCAAATTACCTGTTTCTGGATATACTTATTGACGAAGATGCCGAGGCAGGGATCGTGCCCTTGCATTTTACCATTCAGGGAATGCCGATTTGCACCTATGATTATCCTTTATTAATCAGAGAATCAGGCTCGGCCATGCGCAAAGGTTTTGACTCCGGCGATGCCATTTATTTGATAATGCCGGACAGGTTTGCCAATGGCAATCCAAACATAGACCACGTAAATGGAATGCGCGAAAGCGTGAACAGAAACGCACCCTACGGACGGCACGGTGGCGATTTGCAAGGTATTCTGAGGCATCTGGATTACATACAGGAAATGGGTTATACGGCCATTTGGCTCACCCCTGTGATGGAAAACAACCAACCTTTTGCATCATATCATGGATATGCCATTACCGATTTTTACAAAATAGATGCCCGATTGGGAACCAATGAAGAGTTTAAACTTTTAACCTGCGAATGTAACAAACGCGGTATAAAAATAATCATGGACATGGTTTTTAACCACTGCGGTAGCTACCACTGGTGGATAAACGATTTGCCCATGTTTAGCTGGGTCAATCAATGGCCTGAGTTTACGCGTTCCAACAATCGTTTGGGCGTTATCTCCGACCCTTATGCCTCAGAGGGTGACAAACATCTTTTGCAGAAAGGTTGGTTCGACACCACCATGCCCGATATGAATCTTGAAAACCCATTGCTGTTCACCTACATGACACAAAACAGCATATGGTGGATTGAGTTTGCCGGATTACAAGGTATACGAATGGATACCTTTCCTTACTCCAACAAGTGGAGCTTGGCACGCTGGACTCAAGGTATTATAAAAGAGTATCCTAATTTTAATATTGTGGGTGAGTGCTGGATTAACGAGGCCTCCAAACTGTGTTACTGGCAAAAAGACTTTCCCAACAAAGACGGTTACAACTCCCACCTACCCTGCATTATGGACTTTCCTCTTCAGGAGGCCATCAAACACGCTTTTAATGAGGCTGAAGGCTGGACAACGGGAATGGCCCGATTGTACAATGCCTTGGGCAACGACCATCTGTACCCAAACCCAATGAACCTAATGGTTTTTCCCGATAACCATGACGAAGGTCGCATATTTCACATGCTCGGTAATGACATGGCCAAGCTAAAGATGGCGCTTACCTATGCAGCCACAACACGGGGCATACTGCAAATGTATTCCGGAACAGAGTTACTGATGGATGGCAACGGCTGGGATGGACATGATAAAATACGCTTGGATTTTCCCGGAGGATGGGAATCGGATACCCTAAATGCTTTTACTCAAAAAGGAAGAACAAAGGAACAAAACAAACTATTCAATCATATTAAAAAACTATTGAACTACCGTAAGCAGTCCGAAGCTTTAAAATATGGAAAAACACTGCATTTTATACCACAGGACGGTATCTATGTTTATTTTAGATATACCGATAATCAAACAGTAATGGTTATTCTGAACAACAATATCAATGGAAACAACAAGGTAGATACAGCAAGGTTTAAAGAAATTATGGGCGGTTTTACCCATGGAATAAATATGCTAACCAGCCGAAATATTATGGATTTGAAAACCATACACATCAAAGCAAAAAAGGCCATAGTGGTTGAATTAAAATAAAACAAATGCTTTCTTTGCAAAAAAAATAATGAAGAGCAATCCTCTAAAACGCCCTGCCTTAGCTTTGGTGCCGATAATTGTATTTTTAATGCTTTATTTGGTTTCATCGGTTATTGCTGGCGATTTTTATAAAATGCCTGTCCCGGTTTCTTTTTTGGTGGCCTCGGTTGTAGCCATGGCTATGAACACCAATCGGAAATTTAGAGACCGCACAGAAACTTACCTCAAGGGAATGGGGAATTCGGGCATTATGATGATGTGCCTTATTTTTATTTTAGCCGGTGTTTTTGCCAACCTAGCCAAATCAATGGGTGCCGTTGATGCCACCGTCAACATAGGTATTGACCTATTGCCCGCCAATATTTTAATTGCAGGTATTTTTGTAATCGGCTGTTTTATCTCCCTTTCGGTGGGCACTTCCTTGGGTACGGTTGTAGCACTTACGCCAGTAGCCATGGGCATAGCCGAACAAACAGGCATACAAGCTCCTTTGGTTCTGGGGGCTGTGATAGGTGGTGCCATGTTTGGCGATAATCTTTCCTTTATTTCCGACACTACCATTGCTGCCACCCGAACGCAAGGCTGTAGGATGAAAGATAAATTTAAAATGAATTTTATCATCGTCTTCCCTGCCGCAGTGCTCACCTTTATTATTTATCTGTTCATAAGCAAAGAACAAATAGCTATTCCTTATGACGGATCTATGGACTATCAGTGGCTAAAGATATTACCCTATTTATTTGTTATCGTAGCGGCATTAGCTGGTACAAACGTGTTTTTGGTGCTCTTAATAGGGTCTGTTCTGGCCGGAACAATAGGCCTATCCATCGGCAGCTTCGACTTCTGGGGAATGGTAAATTCCATTGGTAATGGCATCGACAGCATGTCCGAAATAATCATTATTTCGATATTAGTGGGCGGCATGGTCGAGATAATCAAATACAACGGGGGCATCGATTATATTATCCGCGTTATCGCAAAAAAAACTAAAACTAAAAAAGGAGCCGAATACAGTCTGGCCTTCCTCACCTGCATTGTGAATGTATTTACGGCCAATAATACCATAACCATATTAATGGTGGGTCCG
>JAGXIO010000202.1 GCA_024635555.1 Saccharicrinis sp. | reverse complement strand
GAAAGCAAGCAGCTTATACCTGTTGGCAAAACCAGTACCATTGCCGATGGACTGTTAACCTCATTAGGCGAACTAACCTTTAAGCTTATAACAGAAAATGTAGATGCCATCATGACGGCTCCCGACAGTTCCATTGTGCAAGCCATGCGATTGATTTGGGAGCGCATGAAAATTATCGTAGAACCATCGAGCGCTGTTGCACTGGCCATCATCTTAGATAACAAGTCCCATTTTAAAAATAAAAAAGTAGGAATCATATTATCCGGCGGAAATGTGGATTTGGAGAAGCTACCGTTTTGAGAGTCGGCCTATGGTTTTTCTGAAGTAAATGTATCACCATTGTTATGGTGTGGCTTTTGATTTCGGCTTGGTATTTATTTGTAATGGCCGAGGACGTGTAAATATTTTAAGTAAGGTATAAAGCTGTTTTATTTGATTGGGTATTTAAAATATTATTATTTTAGCAAGGAATTAGCTCCACACATAATCAAAATATCGACATGTGATATGAGGTTATTGAGAAGTTGTATGCAAGGCTAAAAAGACCGATTTACATAGAAATAACCTGATTAGAAATTTGAAAAAACGGATAAAAAATATTAGCTCATTGATTGAAGGTTGGTGCAAGAAAAAATTAGTTTTTGCCCGCCCGCTTCTGCCCTTCGGGACAGCTAGGGAAGCCCACGCACATTGCACACATTTGCAAATCGCACAAGCTGACCCACAAACCAAAATTTGCAAAAGAGTGCAATTCTCACTAACGCATACTTCAAATTTAACATAAATTAAAACATTAATGATATGGATAATGAATTCTTAAAAGCATTTTTAAAAACTGGTCTATTTGAAATTGGAGATAGTGACGACAGATTAGAAAAACTCCGAAAATCTATTGCCGAATTGCAAAAGAATTTTGAAGAAGATTACTCTTTGCTCCCTAAATATACTTTAGTAGCAATAGATCCAACGATTTCTGTTGATGAACCAGCTTTGTTGGAAACTGAAACTATAGTTACAAAATATTGGGAAACATTGAGAAGTAAATACCCTGAGATGCCAAGAAATATTCTTAGAGGTGTTATTCTTAATGCCATAAACAATGTCGGTATTAGCGATCCAATTGCAGCTAGAATAATATATCTTACTGCTTTAAATCTTTATCCATATGTTAAACTTAATAAAGAAAAAGAAACAGTTAAATCTCTATTACAAGAACTCGGTGATATTGCGGAGGAAGATGCAATCAAAGAATGGTCTTTTGTCGAAGAAGAACCTTCATTGAAACTACCGACATTAAAAATAGCGAGCCTTCAATTTGGTGATATTAAATTGGACAAGGAAAAATTGCTGCCTAATCTAAGAGCAGCTATGACTAATTCCCCTTCAGGTCACAACACCCAACATGGTGGAACTTCAACCTGGGGAGAACACTTTGTAACTAATACAGCAAAAGGAATAGAATCATCTTTCAATGATGCTTTAAAAGAATTTAATCAATCCTTCAATCAATCATCTTTAGAGTCTCCAATAAATAAATTTTTTACAGCTTTTAAAAAATCTCTAGACAACAACCTTAAGTCTGCATTTACTTCTTTAACTTCAGTAGAAAGAAGAAGTAAACTATTGTGGTGGAAGGAATCATTATATTCATCTTCGTTGAAAAAAAGTTATCGTGAATTAGAAAGTAGTTCATTGCCTATTGTTATGGGAGTTGATTTAAATAGTTTAATACCGGAAGTAACTCCAATCAGTGTAGATTATCTTTTAAGAGATACAATTTTTTTATTAAAAGAAAAGAAAGATACTCCTGTAACGTTTGGTGATTTTATTAAAGATATTTCACAAAAATCACTTAAAGAGAAACTAAAAGGTTTCTTTTTAGAATTAAATGAAGAGAAAGGTAGAATTTCAATAACTGATTTTATAGGTTTATTGTTAAATGATAGGGTGACTGTAAACGAATTGCAAAATAGAACCGGTATTAAGGAAAAAGATGTAAGTAGTCTAGGTGAACTAGCAGTCACAATGCTTCATGATTTATTAACCAAAAGATTAATCTCAAATTAGTATGGCCGGTAAATGTAAACATCCAGGTTGTCCAGATCCTGACAATATCGGATGTAATGTTGAGGGGCACGAGCATTTACATGACTGCCCAAATTATATTCCCGAGGAATCTGTTTCAGAAGACTCAACGGTCGATGAAGATGATTATTATAGAATTCCATGGACTGGTAACTCATTTGGATTAATTGATCTTAATTATTTATCAGCTTCATCAAAACCAATTCTTATCGGTATTACGGGCGTAGCGAGTGCTGGAAAAACTTCATTCTTAGCAGCATTGTTTTGTTTGCTAAGAAATGGACATAAGATTGGAGATTATAGTTTCGCTGGATCACTAACATTGTCTGGGTGGGAAAATATTGCATGGTACTTAAGTTGGAAATCTAATGGAAATATTCAGTTTCCACCACATACAGCAAATAATTCAGGAAGAATGCCTGGATTATTGCATCTAGCAATAAAGGATAAAAGTGGAGAAAAAAAAGATTTAGTATTTACCGATGCGCCTGGTGAGTGGTTTGACTATTGGAGAACAAATATTAATAGCGAGAATGCAAAAGGTGCGAAATGGATTCATGAGAATTGCGATAGTTTCTTATTATTTGCAGACTGTGAAATGTTAATGAGTCCGAGGCGAGGAATTGCCAAACAGCAAATAAACGCGGTTTCTGATAGACTTACTGAAAATTTGAATGACAGACCATTTGGTCTTGTTTGGTCAAAATCTGATGTTGAAATAAAAGAGGAGACAAAGAATCAGATACGTGCACATATTAAACTAAATCCCATTTCTCATTTTATGGAATTTACAACTAGTGTAAAGGATGGTGAAAACGGTATTTTTCATCAGAATATTTGTGACTCCATAGATTGGCTGATTAATAAATTGGATAGCAATAAAAATGCTAATCCTGAAATTAATGTATATAAACAAGAGGACATGTTTCTTTCAAAAAGATCAATAAATGGACAATTCAATGGATGATATACTAATCATAGGTGGACCAAATGCTGGAAAAACCCATTTTGGGGGTCAATTATATGGAAGGTTAAGTAGTAAACAATTTGAATATCAAATATCTCCAAATAATTTACCTACTGATTTGACGATATTTGAAGAGGTATTGGATAGATTAGCGGAAGGAAGAAGAGCTGGACATACTGAAACATCTGCTAATAGGAGTATAGAGTTGAAAACAGAGGATAAAAACTGTAATAGTATTATTTTTTCGTTTCCCGACTATGCTGGCGAACAAGTAAATATGATAGTTGATAACAGGAGAGTTAATTCCTTATGGAAAGATTATATTGATAAAAGTAGTGCATGGCTATTATTTATAAGACTAGAAGAAGTTGAAAAAACAGAAGATATAATTAATAGAGGAATTCCTAGTCCACAGGAAATTCAAAAAAGAAATGAAAAAACACCTCCTGTAAAGATCTCAGATGCTTCTTATTTTGTAGAGCTGCTTCAAACTCTTATTTACATTAAAGGAATTGATACATTTCATAAGATCAATAAACCTAATCTGACTATAATGTTGTCATGCTGGGATTTATTGAAATTAAAAAAGAATAGTATTCCTGCAGAAATATTAAAAGAAAGATTACCCCTATTATATGATTTTGTAAATAATAATTGGAATGATAAGGACTTATCAGTGCTAGGACTTTCATCTACAGAAAAATCTTTATCAGATGACCCAGATGATGATTTTATTGATAGAACACCAATTGATTTTGGTTACATTGTAAATACAAAGGGTATTAAAGAAAAAGATTTAACATTATCAATTGAAACATTCATTGGGAAAAAATAATATTAATATTGAACAAGCTTTTTATGGAGAAGTAAACAGAGGTCATTCATGCATTTATAAAACATTTGAAGACTCTGAATTAACTTCTAAGCTTGTTGCAACAACAGATAGACCATCTGCACTTCCACCTGGGATTGATCTACAACCCTATTATACAGGAATGGCATTGTTAGAGTATTTTGTTTTTACTAAAACGTTTTCTGACCCATTTGCAACGAGATCAGGAATGGTTTTCACTCATGTCCTAATCGTTAAACTAAATGATTTAAAGATTATCAGTAATTTAAGAGATGTTTTTTCTCATTTTGTTGATAGTGTTCCTAAAGACAGAATGACATTAGATACAATACAAACTTGTATAAATGATAAGATAGAATTAATTGATGTTAGCCCCCAGCCTCTCTTTATAAAGAAAACAATCAGTTCATTGTTGAATGGGAGTCTCCCAATATTATTCTCTGGAGAAATTAATGGTTTTTATAAAGCATTAGAACAAATCTGGAATTCACCAAATTCTGAACTTAAGAAGAAACTAAAATTTAGAGCAAGCTTCACTCCAGTTGATATAGAAGGAATTGATGACCTTACAATCGTTTTTATCCAGAAAGACTTCTTAACCAAATGGGGCAATAAGGAAATCATTCATTCTGAAGAAAACGAATTAGTTAAAATCACATCACTTGCCGAAGCTCTATTCTTAGGGGTCAAAGAAGGTAATCCATTTTATTCCTTTTTACTTGAATTAAATAGTAGCCCAAAAGATTTTTTAAGTTTTGGATTATTTGACAAAGTTTATAAAGTTTTTAGTACACTTGATCAAATTGAAGACGCTAATATTGTTAGACAAAATATTAGAATTCTTTCTAAAATATCTCCTTTAGCATCAGATGGTATAGTTATTAAAAATAGATTTATTTCCCGGTTATCAGATCTAGTAGATTTAGGTTTTGAATCAAACCTAAAGGCATTACGAAATATTGATTGGAATTCATTTGAAAAAGGAGAAGAAACTGCTAAAAACATAATTGCTAATTTTCTTAAAAGGGAACTTAATAAATCTGCATTTAAAACTGAACTTATTTGGGAATTATTGGATTTGTCATTTAGCGAGTTAAAACGTCATTGGTGGCATAACTCAATTCATGCAACATTTAAAGAACTTTACACTAACTATAACAAACAAACAATTATTAACCTTTGGAAACTAATACTTTACTCAGAAAAATCATTAGTTAATATATTTGAATTATTGCCAGTTACAAGTAATTTTGAAAGCACTCTAAGGATGCAAATGCCAAACAGTATTGGTAAAAGCATTGGTAACTTGATCGAACCAATTGCTAAACAAAGAAATTGGTACTTATTTCATGCTGATTTGATATTAAAGTATTTAGAATTGCAAAAAGCTATTATTAGTCAGCTTAATATTGAAATTAAACATGAATTAAAAGATTCCGTTGGTCTTATTTATATTTCTGGAAAAGTCTCCGATTCAGAAATGCTCCAAGTAACGTTAAAATGTTGTGACGACAAACTTATCAGACTTACAGTAAATCGCATATTAAAAAGTAAATCTCTATTAAAAGAGTTAAATGTAAATAATTCTTGCTGGTTAAATATTTGGGTATTAACATTGGAAAAAACGAAGGATTTCTCTTATGGTTTAGAAAACAGAGAAGTGACAACTGTTTATTCCATTTTAGACTTAATTATTAATAATCAACATGTACCTGACATCATTTTTGAATCAATATCCAAATCAAGTTTTTTAGATATATCTAATTATAAAAATCGTTCAAGCTGTTGGGGGAAAATCCCACAGAGGTTAGTATCAAATTTTGTTGAAGTAACAGCAAAAAACGTTTTGAAAATGTTTTTATCAGATGAGATACTGATTGATTCAATAGAGAAGCCACTTCAAGATTATATTTCATCAGATACTCACATGACTAATTTTTTAAGTGGAAAAAGAGATGATATTATCTCAGTGCTAAAGCTTTATAAATATTTCGGAAATTTAAAAGATGCTTTTTTATCTGACTATATCAAATATTATAGAAAAAATATATCAAAAGAAGAATCGGTTGAATTAGGCAAGTTAGTGTTTGCTAAAAACTATTCATACTCTGCTCAAAGCATTTATGAAAAATCCAGATATAATAATTCTTTCGTTCCTGCTTTTGAACAATGCAAACCTATAGTAAAAATAGGTTTTTGGGACAATCTGTTTGGGGATTTTCAAAAAAAAGGTGCTTCACGTATATCACAACATGAACAATTTAATCAATTTAAAATGACGCCAACCGTAGTAATACTTACAGCCATTCAAGAGGAATATAAAGCAGTAAGAAAACACCTAAAATTTATTTCAGATGCTGATCAAAACAACACAAGTTATGAGGCTGGAGTATTTGAGTTTAACGGTAAACAAATTGCCAAAGTTATAATAAGAGAATGTGGCGCTAAAAACACAAATGCATCACAAGAAGCTGAAAGAGCTATTCAGAATTTCTCTCCAGATTGTATATTCTTTGTAGGCATTGCAGGGTCTCGTAAACCTAAAGACTTTGCAGTTGGTGACGTAATCTTTCCAGAAAAAATTTATTCTTATGAAGGTGGGAAATCTGAAAAGGATTCATTCCGAGCTAGACCAGACTTTGCAGATACTGATTATGCATTAAAAGAGTTATCTAAAAAAGAGAGAACAAAGGGTGATTGGAAAGTTTTAATTAAAGGTGAATATCCAAATGAAGTTAAAGCAGATTTAGGGATAATAGCCTCAGGTGATCAAGTTGTAGAGCATTATAATTCGGCTGTTGGTGAAATTCTAACTGAACATTACAATGACGCCTCTGTAGTCGAAATGGAAGGTTTTGGTTTTGCTAAAGCAGCAAATAGACAAGGAAGACAAACTAAAAGTATGATTGTAGGTGTTGTTCGTGGCATTTCTGACATTATAGGGCAACCAGACGAAAATAAGGATAAGATTGAAACTGACAAAAGACCTGCTAATGTGAAAAAACTTGCTTCAAATACTGCTGCTGCATTTACTTATTGGCTGATATATAAAACTTATGAATAGCTTGCACACACAGCCAAGCACATTTGCAATTCACACAAGCCAACGCATGACCAAAAATTACAAAAGAGCTTGTCTGTCTTCCACCGCTTTTTTGCCGACCCTAAAAACTAATTTTTTCGGAAACAGCAGTGCTTCGATTGAGCGGACTTTGAATTTTAATAAATTTATAATTAACTAATAATGAATAAAGCCCAGCATACAACACAAAATATAGGGCATATGGCAGAAAGTGCTAACTTTGAGGTGAATACATTTAATAAAATTTATAGCGGTTCGATACGGAGGTGCCTTGAAATGCCACACGCCCCATATTTAAACGTTATGGGCAAGGTTGAAAAGCGTACAACGGTAAACAGAAATATTTAATATGGGGACTTATTGTTCAATAACGTTTGACGATTATTCGGTTTTTGATAACAAGAACTGGTACTTTCAAGAAATTGTGAACTTAATATTTCAGCCAGAAGACTTTATTGTAAAGAATCGTAAAAATTCATCGAGAAACGAAATGGTCTGGGGAGATACGTATGAAGAAGATGAAGAATTATATGAATTTAAAGGTTTTAGACAGACTGCTATGGTTTGTCGTCAAAGACTTGAGATTTATGGAAACTCCCTAAAAAAGGCACGAACGGATTTTACTAAAGCAAAGAAAATAGCGAAAGAAGAAATTGATTATAGTTTTCCATTAAGTCGAGTTTCTTATGCTCAGTATCAAAATGAAATAAGGACAATCATCTCACAAAAAGAGAATCATTACGAAGAGTTATTTACAAACCTTAGGGATAGCTTAATAACTGGAGACTTAGGAATTCACGGACAGTCATTAGAATGTCACTTATATTCAATTCTTAGTGTCATTGATGATTACTCAATTGTGGAATATGATTTGTCAGATGTTATTGAGAATGGATGGGTACCCGAAAATATAGCAAGAACAGTAGATTATGAAAAAATAATTGTACTCACGGAAGGAAAAACAGATGTTGAATTTATTTCAAAGAGTATTGAACGACTATATCCACACTTAAAAAACTACTATCATTTTATAGATTTTCAAGAATATAAAATTGAGAGTAATGCTTCTGCTTTGGTAAAACTTGTTACTGCATTTGCAGCAGCAAATGTTAAGCATCCAATTATTGCCTTATTTGATAATGACACCACAGGGATAATGGAAATGAATAAGTTAAATGCAAAGTCATTAACTGATAATATCCGAGTTCTAAAATTTCCGGATATTCCTTTAGGTAAGAATTATCCTACAATTGGACCAACAGGTAAAAAAGACATGAATATTAATGGTTTAGCATGTGGTATCGAAATGTATCTGGGGCGTGACATCCTTACTAAAGAAAACAAACTAATTCCGATACGTTGGAAAAATTTCAATGATAAGGAAAACAAATACCAAGGAGAAATATTAGAAAAGGGATACGTTCAAGATGAATTTAGAAAAAAATTAAGAAACACTCAAAATGAGGAATATTTTGAAATGAATTGTCTATTAAAAGAAATATTTGATGGTCTAAAATGAAACCCAGCCCATAACAATGTATAAAAATATTAGCCGAAACAGTAGTAAATTCAAGGGTTTTAGCCCGCCTCAACTTTCTTGTAATTTGACAGGAAAGTGCAACGCAGTCGGCTACTATTCTTATACTAACCGTGTACGCTAAGAGAAGAAGGCCATTTGTAGGGTAACTTCTTCGCAAGCCGAAAGCATTGGGATTCCGTCAAAGGACAGAAGAAATTTGCTATTGATTTCCAGATGGTGCAATGCCTGTACCGCCATAGCGGTATCCATCTCATCCAAAGCCCGTAAGCAGGATGATAGTGAACCGATTGGGCGATTCCGTGAGGATAGCAGAAAAGTAATCGGTAAACGAGTATTTAGGCTCCCGACCGTTGGTGCGGGACAGACTGTGTTATTCAGCCCCGAAACGACCGGATGGGAGTTCATGATCACATTTGGAAATAATACCTTTGTGAATAAAAAGTGTATTTATTTGTAGTTAAGCCGACGGTGTACGTTTGCCGGAAGGCAGCAATTGCAGGAACAAAATACGGTTATTCTTGTAAAACTACCGTGGTCAAAGCGCAGGGCATGAATGCAAAGGGAAGTCTTCGGAACTTAGCAGATCTGTATAGCTCCTGACAAGCAGGGGTCAAGGTGTACCGCCAATAAGAAACACCGGGCAGGTAATGCACTCTTGCTGGCATTGCGATGCGCAAAGAAAATAGCAAGATGTAACAGGTATCTGCGACAAGGGACAACCGGAGTCAAAGAGAAGGCATACACCTGCCAGCCGGCAGGCTGGGAAGTCAGAGCAGCCTCATAGTACCGCTGTAGTTGGGGAAGTACCTTCTGAACGATCCGGCAGCTGCCGGAAAGGGGGATTGCCAGTTAATATAGTTCAACTAAACGAAACAATGGATTTACTCAGAGAAATTGCAAACAGGTAATCGCAATTTAGTTGTATAAAGGTCACAGAAATTAAAGCATATTAGCTGAGGAGCCGGATACGGGAAATCTGTAAGTCCGGATCTGGGGGGGGGATAGGCGGAGTAATCCGCCATTCTATCCCGATTACCAATAATTATCGCATAAGAAGTAACAAACGAAGCAACCATTTAAATATTTATACATCAATGATATATAGAATTTAAATAATTGTCCTATGAAGAAAAATTTGTTAGCTGTTCTAGTAGTATTGTCAGCTTTTCTAATCTCATGTGAAAAAGAAGATGACATTGAAATAGTTAAAATGCGTATAAATCATTACCAACAACCGGTAAATAGTCAAGAGTTTTACTATGGTTTGTCATATAAGGTTCAGGAAGGCAATCAGATTGGAAAGGAAGAATGGTATGGTTTTTCTAACGCAATATCTGGATTTGAATATGAACTTGGATATGTTTATGATGTTGAGGTTCAGAAGAAACAGGTTGAAAATCCTAAGGTGGATATGTCAAGTGTTGAATATTCTTTGATTAGAATTAATTCAAAGTCCAAAGTGTCTCAAGAAACAATCTTTGATATTACTTTAGTTATTAGTTACTTTAATGGATTTGAGTCATTATTAACCAAGAATGAATTTTCTAAATATACTCTTTTGGGTGAAACAGAAATTGATTGCGGGGACTTATGTGATGTATTAGAAGAGAATATTAAGAACAAAAATGGAATGGTTGGGACGTTTAAGCATATCGATAGTAAAACGATACAATTATTGGACATTAAAACACAGAAAGAATAACTATTGGTAATCGAATAGGTGGCTGACGGCCAAATGACCGCCAGTGCACCTCTCACACCACCGTACGTGCGGGTGGCTACGCTTGTCCTCCACATCAATTGATTTGAGCATATACGGCGGCTAACCTAGCATACTTGAACTGCTCTTTGCACCAGTCAAAGCTTTTCAATACTTTAAGAAAGGGCTAGCAAACTCGAAGTTTGGACCTCCCAGTCAAATTTCTATCAACTAAATGTTCAGCCCCTGCCTAACGGCAGGTAGGCTTCACCAAATTATGAGGCCTCCGCATATCTTATTGCGGCTCGTTGCTGTTGGATACTATGGCCTCTGCTGATCCCGAAACAACCTAAATTTATAATTTTGCATGTTATTTCGAGGATTCTCGCTAAGCGGAACTGCTTTGCTCTATCAACTCGTGATTATAGAGCTCTCCCCCGGTAAGAGCTTTATCCCTGCCCTCCGGCAGGCGAGCTTCCTCCAATGCCTGCCGCATCTACATTATAAACACAAAAAGAGAAACAAACGGTGGAGCCCGTTTTTGGTATCATAAAAGAAATCCATGGTTTCAGACGCTTCTCGCTGAGAGGCAAGTTCAATACCGATTGTGAGTGGTCATTGGTTTGCACAGCCTATAACCTTAAAAGGATGTTCAACCTTTCAATGTAACATTATGATTGTCAAGGTGCGCAGAATTCAAGATTCTAACAATAACGTCCTCATGTGGTTACAGCGGATCGTTTTGTGCCAGTGATTTCGGTCTGAACCATGCCAGTGATTTCGGTTCAAAACGTGCCAATACTGGATGCTATTTAACAGCATAGCGGTTCGAACCATGCCACCATCATGATGGCAGCAGACAAAAAATCGGTTCGTTTTGTGCCAGTTGTTTTGGAACCATACTGGTAGCGGTTCGTTTTGTGCCACTTTGAAAGATCAAGTTAAACCTGTTATATCGTGTAAAAAAAGCGATATGGCCAACACACTTGATCCTATGGATTTAAAACAGATTATTACCCTTCATATTGACGGGGTGAGCAACCGAAAAATCGGTGAACTGCTCGATATATCACGTAATACAGTCAATGATTACATGAAGCTCTTCAATGCAAGTGATTATAGCTTTGATGCGCTTTTACAATTGGATAACCCCAAACTCAAAGAACTTTTCACTTCGCATACTACAATTGATAACCATCGATTTGAGCAGTTGATGCTTTATTTCGATAAGGTAAACCAAGCGCGTAATCATCCCGGATTTACATTTCAGTACCATTACAATGAGTATAGACAAGAGGTTAAGAATCCTTACAGTTATACTCAGTTTATGGAGCATTATAGGCGAAAATACGCCAAGATAAAAGGCTCAATGAAGCTGGAACACGAAGCAGGCAATGAAGTTTATATTGATTATACGGGTAAAAAACTGGAAATCACCGACAGAGAAACAGGAGAGATTATTCCTGTTGAAGTATTTGTTGCAATACTCCCAAACAGTCAATACACCTATGTAGAAGCCAGTTTTAGCCAAAAGCGTGAAGATATGATGACAAGTATGGGTAATGCGCTTAGTTTCTTTGGTGGAGTTCCTAAGGCTATTGTTTCCGACAACCTTAAATCTGCGGTTACCAGAGCAAGTAAATATGAACCCGAAATTAACCGTGCCTTTAAAGACTTTGCCCGCCATTACAACTGTGTGATTAATCCCACAAGAAGTTATGCCCCACAAGACAAGGCTTTGGTTGAGAATGCTGTGAGGTTGGCTTATCAGCGCATTTTCTATCCCTTACGCAATACGACTTTTTTTTCTTTGGCTGAGCTTAATAAGGAAATTAAGGGATTATTGGAGCCATACAACGATCTGTTATTTCAACGCAAACAATCTAGCCGCAAGGAACTCTTTCAGTCAATAGAGAGAGCTTATTTAAAGCCGCTACCGGAAACTCAGTATGAACTAAAAGATTATCGTAGGGCAAAGGTTCAGAAGATTGGATATGTGTACTTCTCTCCCGATAAAAGCTATTACAGCGTTCCATATAGGTATATCGGTAAGTCTACAATAATACATTATACAAAGTCAACTGTCGAGGTTTATTATAATCATGAACGCATCGCTTTTCATAAACGCAATCTTGCCTTAGGAATTTACAATACCAACAAAGATCATTTAAGCAGCACACATAAAGCCTATTCTGAGTGGAGTCCCGATTATTTTAAACAAAAAGCAGCCAAACACGGCACTTATGTAATCGACATCATAGAACAATTGATGGATGCAAGTAATTACCCCGAAACTGCTTATAAGCGCGCCATGGGCATTATTCAATTGCACCGAATTTATGGTTCTCAAAGGTTAAACGATGCATGTCAAAGAGCTATATATGCCGATACATATTCATATAAACGTATCAGTAACATATTAAAAAACAATCAGGACAAAGAGCCCTTGCCAACAACCGAACCGATAAAACCCCACATACCACAACATGATAATTTACGCGGCGCATCGGCCTATTATTAATTTTTAAATAAATACACAATGGACAACAATCAAACAATTGAAAAACTAAAAAAAATGCGTTTGGGCGCAATGGCAGAGCTGCATCTGCAACATGTAAAAAACAATCAACTAAGTGGGCATACTCCAGACGAGTATCTTGCCCTACTGACCCAACACGAATGGGAAAATAGAGAGAACCTTAAAATGACACGTCTAATTAAGCAAGCCAACTTCCGCCAAAAGGCGGATATTGCAGGGATAAATTATAATGCAGCAAGAAACCTTGACCGCAATATGTTTAACCGATTGACTACATTAGATTTCATCAAACAAAATGAAAACATCATTATCACAGGAGCCTCGGGTGTAGGTAATGTAAACTATATGATAATGTAAAGCATGAGGTTTTAGATGATTTAAGTAATCTGATTGATAGTTAATTATCCCCCAATCCACTTTACATTATTTTTCTCCCTAATTGAAGCTTTTCAGCCACTCCAATAAATTATTGTTTTCAATCCATGCTGGTTTTTCTTTTGTGATAATATTAGCATACGCTTTCTCTATCGCTTCCCTTTTCTGCTTTGAATCAGCCCTTGCATATATTTCAGTGGTCTGAACTGATTCATGCCCTAAGAAGTCTCTTATATATACCAGATTTACGCCAGCCTGAAGCAAATGCATAGACTTCGAGTGCCTCAGTGAATGGCAACTAATTTTTTCAGGGATAAGAACGGGACTTTTTATTCGTGCCATGTCGGCGTATTTTTTCAAGATACTATTGATTCCGGCACGGGTCAGCTGCTCTTTACGGTTATTATAGAATAAGGGATTCATTCCCGAATGGGGTTCAAGTAGTTTGTTTTCGGTCATGTATCTCTTGATATGCGCTATTTCTTCTTCCATCAAGGGTACAATTCTGGCTTTATTTCCTTTGCCCAATAACTTTATTGTATAGGGTTTGTTCAAACGGACAGAGGAAGGTTTAAGATCACTTAGTTCCTGCACTCTGGCAGCACAGTCATACATGAGAGCTAACATGGCAAGGTCCCGTCTACCTTTATGGGTAGAAGTATCCGGCTGCTCCAGTAAAAGTTTAATGCCATCAATAGAGAGGTAATTAATGGCTTTGGTTTCTGCCTTTTTTGCTTTAATAGAGAGTATTCTTTGCCACTCGACGAGATTCTCAGGATGTTGATATTGAAGAAAACGGAAGAAAGAATGGATTCCGGCAAGTCGGACATTGCGTGTTGCATTACTGCATTTTCTTTTTGACTGCAGCCAGTCCAGGAATTCAACTACGCTTTCTTTAGTGATATCCTTAAGTTCTATTTTGGTGACCTTTAAGCTTTTTTGCTGTTCCATGAAAGAGATGAACAGTATGAAAGTGAACTTATATGACGATATGGTATGAGTACTCATACCCCGTTCTCCCGGAAGATACTTCGATAGGAAATTCGTCAGATTTCTGGAAAAATCAGTTGGTTTCATCAGTGCTTGTATTTGAATCGGTTACAGGGAACACGATGGAACATATGTCGGATGTTTTTTTGATGAGATCCGGATACATTTCAGCAGTTAACCGAACATACTTGTCGGTGGACTCAAGAGACCGGTGCCCTAAATAAGTAGACAAAATAGGTAAGGCGTAATACAAATCCAGTTCCGACTCAGACATAGAGGCCAGTGAGTGAACACTGAACGTATGTCTTAAATCATGGAGACGTGGCCCGTGACCTCTTCCTCGATGAGAGATGTTTGCTGTATAAATGATTCTTCGGAACCATTTGTACACATTGGAATTATTCATGGGCGAACCATCTGGTTTTATAAAAAACCTGTTCGCTTTTCTTATTGAAGGAAAAAGGTTCCTGTAAATCAAATATTCCCCGCAAGCCTTTGCTAAAGAACCTGATATGGGGATCATCCTGTCTTTCCCATTTTTGGTGTTTCGCAGTAACAGATACTGACCGTGCAGATCAATATCGTCGCAGGTCAAATAAAGGGCTTCGCTGATTCGTATTCCGGTACCGTACAAGAGCCTTATCAACACCGGCAAAGCATATACCGTTGAGTTGCGGTTGCGAACTGAAGGAGTTAGTGCGTCACAGGCTCGGAAAATACCCTGCATCTCCTTCTTCGAAAAGATGTACGGAGTATATGTACTTATATGCTTTGGCAGCTTGGGGATGTAGGAACCAAATCCAAGATCGCACAAGAACCGGGCAAATTGCGAGAGGATCTGTATCCGGTTATATCTGGTTTTGGATGATTCGTTAAGTCCTTGTTTACAGTATTCATCTGCAACCTCTTTGGTCAATCCCACTTCAAACACATCCTTTTCCAAGGCAAGGCGATCAAATGATGCAAGAGCATAACCAGCATCCTTATATTTATATCCGAGACTGTTTTTAAACTCTATAAATTTTACAATGTAGGGCCCAAAAACGCTATAATAAATTCTATTCATGGAAATACCCTCCTTTCTGCTCATAAAAGGATGAAGGGACCATAGGTGTTTCCAAAGCGCATTTCCTCAACGAGGTGATGTCGATACGCAGGTAAAACATACTTGACGCAGTGGTTTGATGTCCCAGGGCTTCCGATATTACAGGAAGGGGGGCCTTGGTTTTCAGCAGGGCGCTGGCAAAACTATGTCTAAGGGCATGGGGGCCGTGCCTCCTGTTTGAGCAATTTATCCCCGCAAGGGTAATATATTTGCGTACCACGTTCCCCAAATCAGAAGTATGTATTCTGTCATAGGGTGCTTGCACATGAATGAAACAATGGCTTTCTTGAGAAACAGGACGACCGTACTTTAGGTAATCTATTATTGCATTTCCTATTTCAGGTAAGAGGGGAAGCTCTAAAGTTTTACCAGTCTTGTACTGGACAATAGTAAGAACATTGTTTTCCCAATCAATATTTTCAAAGCGGAGTTCACATATATCCGATGCCCTTAATCCTAACTTTGTAGCCAACAATAATATGGCATAGTCGCGTTTGCCCTTCGGGTTTCCTCTATCGACCGCCTTTAACAAAGCAACTATTTCTTCATCCGTGAATGTGGATGGCAGTTTAGGTTGGTTTGTGTAATTATCTTTTGGTATGATCCTGGAATAATCAATCGATACGATTTGATGTTCGTGCAGGTACCTAAAGAAGATTTTGAGGATGTTCAAGGAAACATGCTTATTGGCCGAAGCATTGGGATTCATTTGACCAATATAGGATAGTATTTCGGAGGCTTTGATATCGCCAATTTGTTTCACTGCTTTATCATTCAAGAAGCAACAGAAGGGGTACAAGTGAAAGGTATAAGCCTTGATCGTATTCTCGGATAGTTTCAAGGCACTCCCCCTATAATTGATGAAGTCTGTAATGATACGCCCTATTTCTCCTTTAAATACCTTCGGTTTATGCTTCCTCATTCCCATTAGTATCCGGCCAGTTTTTTGAAACTCGGAGAGGACTTCTGTTACATTTACCAATTCCCTTTCTTTCCGGTTGAGCTGATAGTAGTCAAAATCACCGAGCACGGAGCTTAGATAGCCCGATTCCACGTCCGTATCATAGTATTTGATCTTATTGTCAAGCATAAAATCTTTTACTCTTTGCCATCTGCGGCGATACCGGGAAATAGTTCCTTCACTGCGATGGATGTCCCTCATATAGTCGAACACCGCATTCATCAGATTGTCAATTGTTTGCTTTTGAATTTCCATTACTTTAATTATTTGGTTATCTGTCAATATTACGATGAATTGGCAAATAAATAATGTAAAGTAAAAATCGGAGGGAAGTCAGTTTATGTAAACGTTTTACATGACAACTTTACATTATCATATAGTTTACATTACCCACTTAATGTAAAATTTTACATTATGTAGGTAAAAGCTATATTGCTCAGGCGCTTGGAAATCAAGCATGTTTAATGGGACGAAAAGTTTTGTACACAAATACGGCACGTTTATTTACACGCTTCAAATTATCCAAATCCGATGGTACATACATCAAAGAACTCAATAAACTTCAAAAGGTAGACTTACTTATTCTTGATGATTTTGGCCTTCAGGCTTTTGATAATCATGCCAGGGAGATACTGATGGATGTGATTGATGATAGATACAATAAATTTTCAACTATTGTTTCTTCGCAAATACCTGTATCGGTTTGGTATGACATAATCGGAGAAGGAACAATTGCCGATGCTATTTTGGATAGAATTGTAAACTCATCCCATAGAATTGATCTTAAAGGAGAGTCATTAAGAAAAGGAATTTTAAAAACCGAAAGCTAAATATTTTGTATTATTGCAACATCTTTCAAAGTGGCACGGTTTGACCGATAATGCTGGCATGGTCACTCCGATATAGCCTTCATGCAAATATCCTAATTGTACTTTAGCATAACAACAGCCCTATGAAATATTATATGCTTCAAATTGTTTCAAGCAAATCAGGAATCTGTAATTTGAAAGTCCGACAGGCGGTTAAGAAGAACTAAGGTGAAAAAAGAGAGTAAACAAATAGTTACGCATTACAGGATTGCCTCTTTTTGATATTCTTGAGCGCCCTCTAACACTGGATCCAGAGGAGCATTCAACCGGAGCTAGGCCAAAATAGGAAGATACTTGATTTGCATTTTCAAAAGACTGGAATCCGTTTGTGCAAACAATCAGCATGATGGCTGTTTTACGCCCTATTTCAGGAACAGATGTTAGGTTATAATAATTCGGGTTCATTGGTTTTAAGCCGTTGCTGCATTTTCAAATATTATTATCTTGTAACCTGAAACAATAGGGCTATGAATTTGCCAACAAAACATAGTCGGTTTGTTACCCAACAAAACAAATTACGAATATGATTTCACCATTATTTAGTCACTTATTAATCCCATTTATTATAGCTATGTTTTTAGCGATAACTATGGGAGGTAGTGGAACTGCTCCCGCTTTTTCTGCTGCATATGGAGCTAATGTTATTAGAAAAAGTTTGATTCCAGGACTATTTGGAATAATGGTCTTTCTTGGAGCAATTATTGCTGGCAAAGGGACAGCTACAACTGTGGGGAAAGGTTTATTAGCCCCAGAGATGATGTCATTTACAGTCGTTTCAATTATTCTTTTTTCAGTTGCAATTTCTTTATTGATTGCTAATTTAGCAGGAATACCTCAATCAACAAGTCAATCAACAGTGCTATCAGTCTCAGCTGTCGCATTATATTTTAATGACCTAAATACAGAAAAATTATTCTTAGAAATAATACCAACTTGGTTTATTTTACCAATAATATCATTCTTCATCAGTTTATTTTTTGGTAAATATGTTTATCGTCCTATGAGGAGAAGAGGTTTTACTATGCAAAGAGCCCAAAACGAAAACATGAAACCTGTTTGGAATGGTTTATTAGTATTAATGTCATTATATGTTGCTTTTTCAATTGGAGCAAATAATGTGGCTAATGCTGCCGGCCCAATTGCTGCAATGACCGCTAATGAACTAAATATTTCCGGAAACGATAACTTCATTTTAATAATGATATTATCTACCTTGATTGTAGCTCCAAGTTTTGGAATTGGGAGTTCAATTTTCGGACATAAGATTGTTGAAAATACAGGAAAAGAAATTGTATTATTTGGAAAGTTTGAAGCTGTAATAATAGCTTTTGTATCTGCAAGTTTATTGTTATTAGCATCACTAACAAAAGGGATTCCAACTTCATTGGTTCAATTAAATGTTGCGGCAATATTAGGGATTGGTGTTGCAAAACTAGGGACTAAGAATATTTTCAAAAAGACTGAAGTCAGGAGATTCTTTTTAATGTGGTTAATAGCTCCAATAGTTGCTTTGTCATTATCATTATTATTGATATTCTTAGCTGACAAATATGGATTTTTATAAAATTACGTTGGGTAACAATTAAGAAATGAAATTAAGACACGCTACTATATATAGCAGTATGAAAGGTCTGTAAGACCCAGCGATTAGTTCCTGTTAAATAGCATCCCAGCCAAATTGTTTGCTTCACAATGATATTCGATTTTGCCCCCTGCTGCGGCAAGCAGGGGATATAAAACTACAGAATAGACGCCGTTTGTTGATTGTATAGAAAATACTGTACCGGTTTTAATTTAACAAATTATTCCGAAACGCATTAGCTTCATCCACAGTGAATTACAGCAACGGACTCAACAGCCTTGCCAACGATTCTTTGACTTTTTGGGCCAAGGGGCGTTTCTTCCAATCATCAAGGTTAAGCTGTTTACTGTCGGCAAAATCTTGCATAAATTGCGCTTTAAGTTCAACGGCAAATTCTGTGTTATACACAAAAGCTGTTGCTTCAAAATTTTGGTCAAAGCTCCTAAAATCCATATTGGCCGAGCCTACGGAACCTACCATATCGTCGGATACTAAAACCTTGCTGTGTATAAAGCCCTTTTGATAGAAATAAATTTTAACATCGGCCAGCATCATCTCCTTTAAAAAAGATAAGGACGAGAGTCTGCTCACGGTAGCATCCGATTTATCGGGTATGATGATACGTACGTCCACGCCACTCATGGCAGCGGTTTTTAAGGCCATTGAAATGCTATCGTTGGGCATAAAATAGGGCGAGGCGATGTACACGTATTTTTTCGCGGTGGTTATCATCTTAAAAAAGCCCATCATAATGCCGGGCCAATCAGTATCGGGTCCACTGGATGAAATCTGCACCATTTTATCGCCGATGGGTTCGCGCGAGGGATAATATTTTTGATTCAAAAGTTCTACGCGGCTCACAAAATACCAGTCGATAGAAAAAATGGTTTGCATGGTATTTACTGCGTCGCCTTCGATTTTTAAGTGCGTATCGCGCCAAATACCATAACCTACATTGCCATGTATATAGCGGTCGGCCACATTCATACCTCCCAAATAACCTATTTGTCCATCCACCACCACTATTTTACGGTGGTTACGGTAATTTAGCTTGCTGGTAAAAGTAGGGAAGCGAACGGTTAAAAATGAGTATATCTCTATTCCTTCTGCTCGTAATTTTTTAAAATCTTTCTCCTTAAACTCCCACGAACCCACATCATCGACAATAATCCTCACCTCGACACCCTCGCGCGCCTTTTGCACAAGAATTTCTATCAGTTGTTTCCCAATCTCATCTTTTTCAATGATGTAATATTGCAAATGAATAAACTTTTTGGCCTGACGCAGGTCTTCAAACATTACATCAAACTTTTCGCGCCCGCTGTTAAGCAATTTCACCTTGTTTCCGGCCGTTAAAACCGCGTTGCTATTAAAAAGCAGAAGTTGGATAATTCGTTCCTTCTCTTTCAATAACTCGTTATTTAAACCATAAAATTGCGACAAATCCTTGGTTTGGTCATGCGCAACAGAAAGCAGGTAATCGTGGTTTTCGAGACCTTTACGGTTTATAATTTTTTGCTTGCGCATATTTTGGCCAAAAAACACGTACAAAGCAATACCTATTATCGGTAATAGTAACAAAACCAATATCCACGAAAGCGATTTTAAGGGGTTGCGATTTTCCAGAATCATGATGCCAACAATCACAAGGATTGATACCATATAAGTTAAGGCCACCACTGTATAGATGATGGAAGATAGATTATCGGTGTACCACATAAGTATATTTTAGCATAAATAACTAGCTGATTGCCTATTTAGCAAGGTAATTTCTGTAATAAAACAATAAGCTGTCGCCCAGATGTTCTTCTAACATGATGTTGCCGGAAATTTTGGGAGCGTTAACGCCTGTTAAAAACATTTTATCACCTATAAACAAACGAGCCTCGTCCCATACATTTGCGTCAATAAAACTTTGTAATATTTGTTTACCTCCTTCAATGATAACAGATTGTAGGCCTTCATTAAACAATTCATTCAGAACCTGTGGTATCAAATCTTCATTTAAGGAGATGTTTATGTATTTGGTGTTGTTTTGGTTGGTTTTTGGTTTGTTCGTAAAAACAAGGGTAGGCACTTCGCCACTTAATATTTGAGATGATGAGGGCACCATTCCATGTCTGTCTATCAATACCCGCATCGGGCTTTTTCCCGGCCACTCGCGTGTGGTGAGCGATGGATTGTCTTTTAAGGCCGTTTTTACGCCCACTAAAATAGCTTGTTCCTGGCTTCGCCATTTGTGCACCAACTTTTTCGACATGGCATTCGATATCCAGGTAGGCAGGCCAAAATCCTGGGTCTGTCTGTCCATATCAATCAAGCCATCCAAGGTTTGAGCCCATTTTAATATGACATAAGGCCGCTTTTTTTCGTGAAAAGTAAAAAACCGTTTGTTCAGCTCCCGACTTTCGGCTTCCAGAACACCAATGGTCACATCCACACCAGCTTCCCTAAGCATTTCTATTCCTTTACCCGCTACTTCTGAAAAACTATCTGTACAACCAACGACCACTTTAGGTATCCCGCTTTGTTTGATAAGCAAGGCACAGGGCGGTGTTTTACCATAGTGGGCACATGGTTCCAAATTAACGTATAGGGTGGCATGCTTGAGTAGCTCCTTGTTTTTTACCGAATCGATAGCGTTTACCTCGGCATGAGGCTCGCCCGCCCTATGATGAAAACCTTCGCCAATGATTTTGCCATTATGCACAATTACAGAGCCCACCATAGGATTAGAATAGGTGTTACCCAAGCCTATCCTGGCCAGTTCTAAACAACGGTGCATATATTTTTTATCCATACAAATATAAAAATGGGTGCCAATGGTAGGTTTAAAAGTACAATTATTTTGGAGCAGAATGGAATACATCCTACGATAAACCGTATTTAATGTGCAAAAATGGTTAATTTTGTGCCACTACAAAAATAATTATCTGTAATTGATGAATGGCATTTCCGTAAAACAGCTAATCAACAACTTTAATAAACAGTTACAACCTTTTTATCCTCAGGAGGAAATCAGAAATTTTGTTTGGATAATACTCGAGCACCTGTTAAATTTTTCGCGTACAGATTTGTTGTTAAAAGCGGATTATTTTTTAAGTGAAAGCGAACAGCGCTATTGTGAAGGTGCTTTGCAGAAACTAAAGCAGCATGTCCCCATACAGCATATCATTGGATATACCGAGTTTTACGGATTGCGGTTTAATGTAAATAAGCATGTGTTGATTCCGCGTCCCGAGACCGAAGAACTTGTGCAATGGATTATCAGGGAGAATAAACTGGCTAATCCTTCAATTTTAGATGTTGGCACCGGTTCGGGTTGTATTCCTGTCATTTTAAAAAAGCATATTCCCCAAGCCAGCGTATCAGCATGGGACATCTCGGCACAAGCCCTCGCAGTGGCTAAAAGTAACGCCCAAATAAATCATGTTGAAGTGAATTTTGAACTTCAAGATGCGCTTCAGCCTGATATTGAGCTTGAAATTAAATACGATATCATTGTGAGCAATCCTCCCTATATACGTGCGCTCGAAAAGGAATTTATGCAAGATAACGTGCTAAAATATGAGCCCCACTTGGCTCTTTTTGTCCAGGATAATGATCCACTTCTTTTTTACCGCGCCATTAGTGCACTTGCCGCTCGCGCACTCAATTCAAATGGCGTACTTTATTTTGAAATAAACGAAGCTTTGGGAAAGGAAACCTGCGATTTAATGCGACAAGCTGGTTTTAAAGAAGTTGAGCTACGAAAAGACATTTTTGGTAAGGACAGGATGGTAAAAGGTTGTTTATGAGGTGATAAGATGTAAGTATGTAAAGTATAATATCAATGAAGAATTTAACTACTAAGCAAGTATCGTTTGTAGGTAAATTTAAAGTTTATGTGATCAGGGGAGATATAGTGTTGTGCTGTCCGAATCTTATAGGATTTAATTTAGTGGATGTTATTTTTTTTCATTGCCGTTGGCTTTAGCCAACGGTTATGAATGTGCAGCAACTAATGGCTTTAGCCGCATTTAGCCTGTTTGGTTTAGTTTTATTAAATGCGGCTAAAGCCATTAGCAAATTATTTTCTCCGTTGGTTTTAACCAACGGCAATAAGGGTTGCAATTTACCTTCTTTCCGCATTCACCATCTTTCTCATATCTTCAAAAAAATCGATAAACTCCTGATTTAGTTCTTCGTATTGTTCGGTCATTATTTTTATCCCGCATTCGGCTTGGGATGGTAGGGTAGTGTGGTTAGCCATAATAGTTAAGGACTTTTCAATTCCCCATATGTGTTGATAATTTTCTAACCGTCGGCTTTTAATTAAAAATGGCAAAAAACCTTTTACACGATTTGGGAGCATAAAATAATGCTTGAGTAAATAAGCGTGTACATCGCTCACAAAAGTGTTTAGTGGGATGGGTGAATACAGAGGCCAGTTTTTGGCCAAAAAATGATCGTAAACAACATCAATTACCACCGATGCATAACGCTGATAGCAGGGTTTAAACCTTGCTGCACTTTGTCTTACAAGAGGATGGCTGTCGGCAAAGGTATCAATCTTACGGTGCAGGCGTATGCCCTCCTGAATTTCTGGGGTATAGCGTTCCAACTGCTTTCCTTTAACAAAATCGGCTATAAAATTGCCAATCATTAAAGGCCCAGGTTCGCCCGATAAATAGATGTGTGCCAAAAAATTCATAGTACAAAGTTATCATTATAGCCAATTAATAAATGTCCTCGCATAATTTAAAAGATGAAGATGTTCATGTGACCAATAAATTTATTTACTTTAAAGCCAGAAATTACTAATTTTAAGATAGGAAATAACCTATTCTGAATTTTTTACCTGATTTCATTTTGAAACTGTCTTGATACTTGAATCTTGATACTCATATCTTAATACTAAAATTTAAGTAGATGAAAAACGTAATTATACTTGGAGCCGCAGGGCGCGATTTCCATAACTTTAACGTATATTTTAAAAACAACCATAGTTATAAGGTGGTTGCTTTTACGGCTACTCAAATTCCCAACATCGAAAACCGAACCTATCCTATTGAGCTTACCGGTAAGCACTATCCTTATGGTATCCCTATTAAGGAACAGAAAGATTTGCCTTTTCTAATAAAAAAGTTGAGTGTGGATGTTTGTGTTTTTTCCTATAGTGATATTTCCTATCAAAATATGATGAGTCTGGCCTCTATTGTTCAGGCTGCCGGAGCCGATTTTAGGATACTCGGCACTAATAACAGCATGCTAAAAAGCTTAAAGCCTATTATTGCTGTCTGTGCTACTCGAACTGGTTGTGGTAAGAGCCAGACTTCGCGTAAGATTATTGATTATCTGATGAGTTGCGGTAAAAAAGTGGTTGTCATACGTCATCCTATGCCTTACGGCGATCTAAAGAAACAAATTGTGCAGCGATTTTCTTCTTTATCCGATCTTACAATACATAAATGCACCATTGAGGAGATGGAAGAATACGAGCCACATATTGTAAATGGCAATGTTATCTATTCGGGTGTTGATTATTTGGATATTTTACGTGCAGCGGAACACGATGAAGATGGATGCGACATTATTGTTTGGGATGGAGGAAACAACGACATGCCTTTTTACCGTCCCGATTTGATGATTACTGTGGCCGATCCTCATAGAGTGGGGCATGAGATGAATTATTACCCCAGCGAGGTTAACGTGCGTATGTCGGATGTGGTTATCATCAATAAAATAGATAGCGCAGATGGTAAGGATATTCTCCAACTGCGCAAAAATATTGCACAAATTAATCCCCAAGCTACCATTATTGATGCTGCCTCGCCCATAGAAGTGGTGAATCCGGAAATTATTAAAGGGAAAAAAATATTGGTTGTGGAAGATGGTCCAACACTCACCCATGGCGAAATGAAAATAGGAGCGGGGGTTATTGCCTGTCAAAAATTTGGTGCAGCGGAGATGGTTGATCCAAAGCCTTATGCAGTTGGAACTATTCAAGATACCTACAATAAATATCCCGAAATTGGAAATGTGCTGCCAGCCATGGGTTATAGCGAACAGCAAATAAAAGATTTGGAAGCTACCATTGCCAACACGCCATGCGATGCGGTGGTTATAGCTACGCCCATTGATTTAAGCCGGGTACTAAAAATTAAAAAGCCCTGCACAAGGGTTCATTATTCACTGCAAGAAATAGGTAAACCCGATTTGGCGAGTGTGTTGGATGATTTTATGGCTAAGTTGTAAAACATCCCGAGGAAATTAAGCCGTATAATTTAACTTTTGCAAATTTTGAGAACAGTAACTTTTAAGTTACCTTTGAGTGAATGGAAAAAGTCAGACAAGTAATTCAGTACAAACATTATTTCGAGGAATTCTTGCTAGCACAACCGACCAAAGTGCAGGACAAGATTTTTAAGGTCATTGAAATAATCGAATTGTATCAACATGTTCCTAAAAAGTATCTGTCAACAATGACGGGCTATAAGGGGCTTTTTGAGGCTAGAATTAAATTAGGTTCTGACATTTGGCGTGTGTTTTGCTTTTTTGATGAGGGACAACTCGTTGTGTTACTTAATGGGTTTGTAAAGAAAACGCAAAAGACTCCCAAGAGCCAAATCGAAAAGGCAATGCGACTTAAAAATGAATACTTCGAAGAAAAAAGCAAATACAATGGAAACTAAAAGTTGGAAAGAAATAAAGGACACCGTTTACGGAAAAAAAGGAACGGAACGCAGAGATGAACTTGAAAGAGATTTTGAATCATTTAATATCGGACTGCTCTTGCGAAATGCAAGGGAGGAAAAGAAATTGACCCAAGAACAACTTGGCGAATTAATTGATAAAAAGAGGAGTTACATCTCCCGCGTGGAAAATAATGGTAGTAATGTGACTTTAAAAACGTTGTTCGCCATTGTTGAAAAAGGACTTGGTGGGAAGGTCAACATATCGATTGAAATATAGGGGAAAGTACGTTTTACGGACAGGTGTCAAAATTTGGACAACCTCATCATCCATTATATTTGAATACTTCAGAAAAGGCTAAAGTTAATTTTAATGTAGAAATGAACAACAAAGAATTAGCATTTTAGACGAAAAAAGACAGTCGTTAAAAATGACGCATAAAACAAAAGTCGAAACAATAAAATGTTCTTAGGTTTTGGCACTTCTTATCTCTTCCTTCTTCGTTGCTTATCTGCTTTTGATTTATAAGGATCGGTAAAGCAAGGCAAGGCTCTGATGCCGTTGTCATCTCTGGTTCTTTTCTTTTTTTCTTTCCCGCATCCAAACAACAAGGCAACGCCAAATCGTAAATTGATACTTTGTGCGGCACCCAAATCAAAAAACGCGGGAATATTGTCGCTGACCGCATGTAGATGAAGGATGCCGAATTTGGCACCAATTCCTGCTCCCAGATTATTATACTCACCGTTTTGCAGGGTATAGGATGCACTGCCATATATATTTTTGGTTATTGCCGCATTGCCCGAAAAGGTAAATGAGGGGTGCAGGCGATTTTGATACGCTTCGGTATGAAAAACAGCACCAGCGTTTAACCAACTGTTAAGTGTATGGGAAATACCCAAATATATTGCCGGCACAAGTGGCGACAGATAGCTTTCGTTGTCAATACGGGGGGTAAACACATTTCTTAAGGAATCTGTTACGTCGTCTAAGTTGGACAATCCGTCTTCAATGGCTTGTGTGGTAATGTCCAAGGATCCGCTGCTGCTCATACGATAAGCGTCCTTTTTCCAGTTGATGTAACCCATATCGAGCAAGCTGCCCGATAGCGTAGTTTTTTCATTCATTTGATAAACAAATCCAAAGTCGGCACCAAAACCTACATTTCCGGTATTCATTAAATAATCGCGCCTGCTAATGTCCTGTTGCCAATTCATATTGGCTAATTTGCCATCGGGTTCGCGGCGTACATCAACCGGGAGGGAGGTGTAAATCTCGCCTGAGCCGCTCACAAATGTTTCAAAGGTATTCGGGTCGGTATAAAGACTCAGGTCGATGGGTTTGGTATAAATATTCGATTTACCAAACAAAAGTTTAAACCTGATGCCAAAGCTTAACTTTTCGTCCATTTGCCTGGCCCATCCCAAGGCATATTCTCTGTAATGAATGGCATTAGGCCGTGTGCCATTCATGCTTGTTTTTTGGCCTTCGAACTGCGTATTGCCTCCATGCACAAGCAAAAGGGCATTTTTATTTAAAATGGTATAGGAATTTACTTTTTCGTTAACCCCGAAGGTAAAATAGTTTTGCCCGGTTTTATAGCCTACCGATAAAAGCGATAGGTGTGTCTGCGTGGCTACAATTTCAGTACTTCCGAATTTTTGTAGGGCATCATCTATCTCAAAATGTAAAGAATCATTGCTCTGTGGAACCAAAATATCGTTTAGCGAAAAACCAGTGGAATATGCATTGATATGAGTAGAACCAATGCCCGGAACACCCACAAACCATTTACATTTTATGGCAACGGCTGGGTTTACAATGTTGGCCTGCGGAAGATTGTGCATCAAAAACAAGGTGTTGTTCTGCTGTCCGTTTAATTGTAACGAAAGCCAAATTATAAGAACGAGTAGGAGGATATTTCTCATCGATACGCTTAAATTTCGTCAATAGGTATATTCATGGCCGATCGTAATCCAATGGAAACATCAATTTTCCACTCGTCTGACTTATCTAAGACCTCTTGTTTAAGTTCCAGATCTTCAATTAATATTCTGATTAATATACTTTTATTCTGCTCTAAGGTGGGTATGTCGGATTTTTTTAATCTATGTTCGTACAGCAGATTTTCTGTTTGAATTATGCTACCACTCTCATCAATCAGAGGTTTTTTGAGCGTTAGAGGGGCAATGTTTTTGATTATACTTCCCGCAGCATCCATATAATAAACAGCTACTTTTAGTTGAGCCGGAAAGCTATTTTTAATGTCCATTCTAAATAGCAAGCTATCTACATATTCGCTACGTGTATATATTTCTGAAAACTCAAAATCAATACTCTTGCTAAAAACAGGTGTGCTGTTAATAGCAAGTTCAGAAGGTGGAACTTGAAAATTGTCTGCTGTAAAAACAATTGATCGAAAGGGCAACGATACACTTGGTTTCCAATGGTAATCGTCCGAAATTTTACTATAATCTTCTTTTACACAAGCGGGCAGAAGCATTAGGCTAACTACTATGCCGAACAAGTACAGATATCTTTGAAGCATATTTTGCTTGGTTAAATAATGATAACATCTTATCTATAAACAAACAAAACAATCAAATAGTATTTCGGTTGAATCAAATGTCATTTAAAATATTCTAATTCAATATATTGAATTAAGGAGTGGATTATTTGAATATGCAATTCCTGTATGCGGTCAGAATACTCAAAATGTGGTATCCTTAGCTCCACATCGCAATTGTCCTTGAGTTTACCTCCGCTTTTGCCTGTTAAAGCAATCACTTTCATCCCATTTTTACGGGCCTCTTGTGCGGCCTTTAGCACGTTTGCCGAGTTGCCGCTGGTACTTATGGCCATCAGCACATCACCGCTTTTACCCACGGCCTCCACATATCTCGAAAAAATATAATCGAAACCGTAATCGTTGGCTACGCAGGTAATATGAGTAGGGTCCGAAATGGCTATGGCTGACAATCCTTTCCTGTCGTCGCGAAAGCGGCCGCTCAGCTCTTCGGCAAAGTGCATGGCATCGCTCATGGATCCGCCGTTGCCGCACGATATTATTTTGCCTCCGTTTTTAAGGCAGTCTACCATAATATCGCCTGCAGCCTTCATATTGTCCCAATTATTTTGGTCGGCTATAAATGCGTTCAACAAACGTTGTGCGTCCTTAAAATTATCTTTAATGCTATTAATACTCATTATTGTTGCTATTTTTGACAAATATACGATGCTATTTTAATCTTGACAGCATTTAATGGCTAAGAATATAGTCATCACTAGAGTTATCCCCAGAATTGAGTTATGCGCGAAAAATTATATGAAATCATATTTGAAGCCGACACAAAAGCTGGCAAAGCCTTTGATTTATCTTTGATTGTGTTGATTTTATTTAGCATCACCATTGTGATGCTTGAAAGTCTCCCCAACCGGCCGCCCATTTTTTATAGCAAGCTAAACGTCATGGAGTGGATGGTTACAATTGCTTTTGTGGCAGAATATTTTGTGCGTATTTGGGTGGTACGTAGGCCTTGGGGTTATGTTTTTAGTGCCTTGGGAATTATTGATTTGCTTGCCATTATCCCATCTTTTGTGGGATTGGTGCTTACCGGATCGCATGTGATGGTTGTGCTGCGTGCATTGCGTTTGCTTAGGATATTTAGGATACTAAAACTGACAAGGTACATTAACGAGGGATCGCAATTATGGAAGGCGTTGATGGCCAGCCGCAACAAAATTGGGATTTTTATTTTTACCGTGCTGATTTTGATTGTCATCGTTGGTACAATGATGTACATGATAGAATCGAATCAGGACAGCGGTTTTACCAGTATTCCCATTAGTATTTATTGGGCCGTAGTAACCCTAACAACTGTTGGTTATGGCGATATTGCTCCGGTTACTGCCCTTGGACAAACCTTGGCCGGTTTGGTAATGATACTGGGCTATGCCATTATAGCCGTACCCACTGGCATTGTAAGCTCAGAAATGAACAAAAAAACACAAAGCGAAATCACTACCCAGGTTTGCCCGCAATGCCTTAAGGAAGGCCACGACAAAGATGCCACTTTTTGCAAGTATTGCGGTGGTAAATTATAATACGACGAAACAATTTCTATCTGATATTTAATAGAGTTCAAGCTCTTTTAGCATTACTGCTGTTACACCCATTTTATCGAATATTACACTCCGTTAAACCCTTAGTCGTGCTTGCACACTAAGGCGTTGAAAAAATGCGACAGCTTGGGGGGTAACTCCGATGCTAAATTCTTCCTGTTCAAATCAACAAGAACATTCGCATAACAAAATACAACACTATTTTAGACCCAGCTTTTACATCTGACCTACTATTATTCATCGGCAAATCCATCAAAAATTTTTTTAATCGCGTGGTAAAAAATACTTCCTCATGCTTTATTACTGCAACATAAGTATTTTATTGCAACAACACTTATAGCATTTGCAACATTCGTTTTAATAATATCTATTGTTAATATATATTTTTAAATGTTGAATTGAGTGAGGTGTGATGGAATGATGTTCTCTTAACAATAGAAATAATTGTAGTACTAACGAATGTTTATAGATGTAATATGCTTGATGTTTTTAAATGCATTTTAAATTTTATTCTGATTAGATTTAATACCCTTCTTGTTATTCTAATCGTATCAATAATTTCTTCCTGTTCGAATACGCCTGCCGAGCTTAAAGAAAGCTTCAAGGAGGCTGGAGGGAACAAAAAAGAACTAACAAAAGTAATTGATTACTTTGGTCAAAACCCGGAGGATAGCCTTAAGCTTGAGGCTGCCATTTTTTTGATTGAAAATATGAAGTGGCATACCGGATTTTTTATTGGTAAGGATGAAGAGAAGGGTTTGGAGAGGTTGCTTCTACAAACAAAGGAATTAGCTGATTCTGTATTAGAATTCAAAAAAAAGAACCCGAATATAAGGGGAAATTTTTCGGCCTATGAGTCAGGGGTGAAATTGAAAGCATTTAAAACAAGCATTGACTTTAGCCTGTTTGAGCAGATTGATAAAGTATATTCGCAAAGTTTGTTGAAGCTGGTAGAAGGTGAATATTTGATCGATCACATCAATAAAAGCTTTGCTTTTTGGGATAGGATTAATCAACGAAAACCAATGGAGTTTGACACCTTTAAAAAAGTAATTCTGCCTTTGCAAGTTGCAAATGAACCTATTTTTACGAATACGCAGATATTCGATTCCTTATACTACCATACTTTTTTTAATGGAAATCACTATACTGAGGATCAAAGAGATTCCATCGTATTAGGGATAAATCAATATTTTACCTGGTATAGGAGTCCGGTTGATAAACCATTGGATGTAGGGCTGTTTGGTTTTTTTCTGGGTACAAAAAATTCCTGTTTTCAAAATACCAGCTCTGCGGTAGCATTGTTTCGGAATTTGGGATTGGAGTGTTACATGGATTTTATTCCTACCTGGTTAGATTCCAATAATGGAGGTGCTAAACATTACTGGTGTAACTTAAATAAAGATGGAGCACATCAATTGCTATTTGATGCCTATTCCGTTGGCGATGGCTATATTTTAAAGGACAGGTGCGTAGGAAAAGTTTATCGTACCACTTTTGAAGCAAATATAGAATCGCCCATTTTTCTTAAAAAACCATCCGAAGAGGTGCCCTCCTTATATAATAATCCATGTTTTGTGGATGTGACGGATTTGTATGTTAAAACTTTTGATATTCAAGTTCCGGTAACGCAAAAACAAAATAATAGCTTGTTATATTTTTGCGTTTTTTCAAATGGCGAATGGAGCCCTTTGCATTTTGGACTATATGAGGCATCCTCGCAAACAGTCACATTTAAAAAAATGGCCTACAATACAGCAGGATGCGTGATGAGTTATGAAAACGGCCAATTTTTGCCTGCATCCGAATTTGTCTATATCGAAAATGATGGGTCGGTTTCTTGTATTAAAGCAACTGAAAAATTGGGCGACATGCTTGTTGAAAGAAAATATCCGTGGAAGAAAAGGATGCGTGCTTTTAGTGCCCGAAGTACAGGTAATTATATTCAGGCCGCCAATAAACCTGACTTTTCGGATGCGCTTACTTTGGATAGTATGGCTGATGTGCTTGAGCCGAAAGTAAATTTATTTAAAGGATCTGATGGTAAGCGCTTTAAATACTATCGACATATTGCTCCTAAAGGTTGGAAGAAAACAGAAACAGCCATTGTGCGGTTTTTGGCTACAAGTAATGAGGTGGCAGAAAAGACAATGGATTATCATGAACTGAAAGGAGAAATTATAGGGAAAGGGAAAGATTTTGAGAAAGTATTTGATAACAATTGGGAAACTTTTTCGGAAGGAAATTGGAGCGGGATGGCATTTGAAAAACCGGTGGCTGTTGATGCCGTGGCGGTGGTGCCCAGGAATGGTAATAACGGAATAGTAGAAGGAGATACCTATGAGCTAAGTTATTGGGCAGATGGATGGATAAGCAGCGAAATTGCTGTGGCTAAGGATACCCAACTGAAATTTCAGAACGTAAGGAAATCGGCTGTTTATTTAATAAATAACCTCACTAAAGGAAAAGAAGTATTGCCTTTTATTTATACCGAAGGACAACAGTATTTTATCAATTTTGACACTTTAAATATTAAAAATAATAAGCCCGTGAAATATTAACATGCTACCGTTTTTTTGAACTGACGACTGCATATAAATCTTTAAAAAATATACACAATGGACAAATCTAACCAAATTACAAAAATGTTACAGCTCTGCGAACTAATGAATAACAACACATATAATCGCCGGGATTTTTTGATGGAAAAGATAGGGATATCCCGCCGCTCATTTTTCCGATATATGGATGAATTGCGAGATGCAGGTGCTAATATCGTTTACATTAAATCGAGTAATACTTATAAATTGCTTAATAGCTTTAGCTATGTTGAATATTTAATGCAAAATATCCGCTAAATCGTACTTTATTACAAAATAAAATAAAATATCTTAAAGAGTGTTATGATGTGGCACTCATGGGGGTTATATTTGCAATATTAACAATATAATCTACATAGTTATTAAATTTATGAAAATCTATAGTCTCGCAATCCCCCTTATCGTAGCAATCCTTGTTGTATTTTATTTTGTTTTTCCAAAAAGCAACATTGCCACTGATCGCGTTTCAGAAATATCCTTTACTGAATCACAAATTTCTTTTGGTGTAATTAAGCAAGGGATACCTCAAAAAGCAGTATTTACATTTGCCAATACTGGCGCTTACCCATTGCTCATACAAAATGTAGAAACCAGCTGCGGCTGCACCGTACCAGAATGGACAAAGAAACCTGTTAAGCCCGGAGAGTCAGGACAAATAACAGTTACCTACGATGCCAAATACCCGGGTCGTTTCCATAAAACCATTACGGTTTTTGCCAATGTGGAGGATAGCCCGGTACAATTAAACATTTCGGGAGAGGTTGGATTCAGTGATCAGTTAACAGTAATCAGTGATCAGTGATCAGTTGGAGCAAAGCGACCCCGAAGTTAGATATAACTAAAGTATCGGGATTTCATTTCATTCAACATCCCGTCACCTTAATTTCATTTTATACCTTGACGGGAAAGCCGAACACCGAACACTGAACACCGAAAATTAATTATGACAAAAGATATACTACATATTCTAGGCAAGGGAGTACAGCTAACATTAGTTGCGTTGCTGTTGGGTAGTTGTTTTGGTATAGACAAAGAGCTGTTCAGTGGACTTATCACAGCTAAGCATTTGTGGGTGCAGATGGTGAGCGTGGGCGTATTACTGTTTTTAGCGATACATATGATATTTACGCAAAAAATCCAGATAGCTAATGTAGATGTACTGGTAGTTGGCTTGGTGGTATGGATGGCGGGACGGGAGTTGTTCAGTGCCATGCCCTATGCCAATCGCGGGGCGCATTTAATCAATATTGCCATATACTTTTCAGTTTATCTGTTTATTAGGTCTGTTGGAAATAACAAGCGGATAATAAAAAGTGTAATTGTCATTTATCTACTTATTGTTAGCATACAGGCCACGATAGGCTTGCTGCAGCTTTATGGCTTTATGGCATCATATCATTCCCTATTTAAAATTACGGGTACATTTCATAATCCGGGTCCGTTTTCGGGTTTCCTCGTTAGTGGACTGCCGATTGCGTTGGGGTTGTATCTGATGACAGTCAACAGTTGGAGTAAAGTGACATCCCGTCCCCTTATGAAAAATTATGTTTTGACGGGAAAGCAGTTAGTAGTAATCAGTGATCAGTATTCAGTGTTCCGTAAACAGTTTTGGGTTGATTTACAGCTTCGAAAAGTTTTGGGTTCTGAGTTTTGGTTTGCTTTGAATCGGGATAAACTGTTAAATTATTTTGCTCAGTTTGTTATTATTGTTCTGTTGTTGGTTTTGCCTGCGGCACGATCGAGGGCTGCGTGGATAGGGGGAATTATTGGTTTTATTTACGTGTTTTATAAAGTTTTGGGTTCAAAGTTTAATGTTTATTTACAGCTTCGCAAAGTTCTGGGTTTAGGGTTTAAGGTTCTTTTACCGCTTGGTGGGTTGTTAAAAAGCATTCGTAAAAAAACCAACTCTGGATCGAAGTTCGATTTAAATAAATCTATAACTCAAAAACCTGAACTAAAGCATCATGCACATCAACCCAGAACTCAAAACTCAGAACTTAAGCACCATGCACATCAACACGGAACCAGGTTTAGGAAAATATTTCCAAAATTAGCCCTTGTCACAATCCTAATCATACTAACAACAAGCAGTGTTTACGGTCTTTATAAATTCAAACAAGGCTCTGCTGATGGACGGCTGTTGATGTGGCAAGTATCCTGGGAGATGATAAAAGACAAGCCTGTACTTGGTTATGGACAAGGTGGTTTTGAGGCCAACTTTGCCAATTATCAGGCCGAGTGGTTTAAAAGTGGCAACGGGACAGAGGCACAGGCACTAGTGGCCGGGGTGCCGGATGCGCCTTTTAATGAAGTTATTAGAATTTTTATCAATTACGGGGCGATTGGTTTGATGTTGGTTTTGATTGTTGTTATTTTAGTTCTGAGTTCAATGTTCAGAGTTCAGGGTTCAAAGTTTGGGGTTGAGAATTCACAACTTGACATAACTTTAAAAGGGGGACTGATATCTATTTTGGTTTTCTCGTTTTTCTCTTACCCTGTAGATGTAACCCCTATACTTGTACAATTAGTTGTAGCGATTGGCTTATTGGCAAACCAATCAACTGAATACGTAATAGGGAACACTGAATACCGATTACTGAACTTCCCTCGAATAGCAACTGCAATACTATTTATCACCATTATTCCTTTTGCTACTATAAATCTACGAAACAATTATCTGGGTGTAAAACACTGGCAAGAAGCCAATGAATTATATCAGTACGAGTTATATGAGGACGCTTCGGAAGAATTTGAACTGGCCATGCAATACCTGCCTAAACCGGGTTTATTGCTCCAAATGCAAGCCAAGGCTCTGGAAATGGATAGCAAATGGGATGAAGCTATACAGACCGCTACTCACGCTATGAATTTCAGGAGCGGCCAAATTATAAATATTGTGTTAGGCGATGCCAATAAGGCATTAAAAAAATACAACGAAGCGGAAGCTGCATACAAGCAAGCCAGTGCTATGATACCCCATAAGTTTTTTCCGCAATACTTGTTGGCTAAAATGTTTGATGAAAGCGGACAGGCTAAAAAGGCTTTTCAAGTTGCCAGTGCGCTACTAAAAAAAGAAATAAAAGTAGAATCTACCGCTATTGAAGAGATGCGGGAAGAACTAAATAAAATTATAGAAAACAACCAAGATAAGTTTAACTCTGCTGTCAGTCTTCCCCTTTCGGGGGAACTTAATCCTTTCTTATTCTCAACAGAAAAGTTTAAGGATTATCCCGATGTAGTGAACACCAATTTTATTTTTCAAAAATTGGATGTGATTCTTTATCGGGAAAAGGGGGCTTCAAGGGAAAAAGAACAGGAAGCAACACTGTCGCAAAACGTAGCGCTTCCTGTTCGGCCACCCTTACTAAACAATCCACCTTTGCAAAAAGCTACGGTGGACAAAGGAAAGGAGGTAATGTTATTATGAAATAAATTCGGTATAATTAGCCAAAGATAAGAAAAAATTAACTTTGGCTAATAACCTATTTTTTGACTAGTAAACAGAAATTCAATTCATATGAGTTGTTTTTCTTTAGGTACTACTTATTTGTAGCTATACCTAATTATTTAGTCAACAAAAATAAGTTATAAAAAGGAAGCAGAGTGAAATATTATAATTAAAAGAACTTTTTTAAAATAAAATTTTAATAATATGAAAGTATTAATTGCTATTGGATTTATATGCACAGCAGTATTAGCTACATATTCTTTAGGGAACAAAAATTCAGCTAAGTACAATAATTTGGATAAAATATGTATGCTTGCATTTGCCGACGATGGTGAAGTTGGAAAAAATGTTGATGATGAGGCAGATGCAAATATTAAGGAAAATTGTGAGGATGGTTCCAATTGTGAATGTAATGGATGTAAAACTGGCACAACAGATTGTAGTCCTACTTGTAGTTGTTGTCCAGGGGAATAACATATGTAAAGAAATAGTATACTTATAAACAAAAATAGTATGAAAATAATAATTGCAATTGGAATTATATGCGTAGCAGTATTAGCTACGTATTCTGTTAATATGCAAGATGTTAACGCGTGTGATAATTTGAATAATATGTATAAGCTTGCATTTGCTGGCGATGGAGAATCAGGTGTGAAGGATGAAGCTGACCATGATGCGAAAGAAGCATGTTGGGATGGAACATCCTGTGAATGCAGCTATTGTGTTACAGGCACTACAGATTGTAGTCCCACTTGTAGTTGTTGCCCAGAGGAATAACTTAGATTGATAGTAATCCAGAATACTAAATATTGAATTCTGGGTTACTTAATTATAAAATGAAAATATAAAATGAAATATATATACTGTTTTTTTTTGTTGCTCACAGCATGTTCCAAACAAGATTCAATTAAGGATACTGACAAAAACTCATGTCAAACATATGCAATTACCTATCAAAATGACCAATATTTTAATTGGGATTCTATTATTCAAGATGTGTCATTTATCAGGTTAGAAAATTCAAAGAGCGGCATGATGGGTAAAATAAATAAAGGTTTTATTGATAGCTCAGGAATATATCTTCTGGATAATCGTTCAAATATTCTTAAAAAGTTTGACCATTATGGTACATTCTTGACTAATATTGGCAATAAAGGTAAAGGACCAGGTGAGTTTCGTGAGTTTCGGGATTTTGAAATGGTTGATGACATAATCTATGGTTTAGACTATATGAAAATTCAACGTTATACCAATGACGGAAATTTCCTTGGTTCAATACCATTTAAGATTAATGATGAATTTAATCCATCTTCATTGGCAGTTTTTTCAAAGGATCATTTTTTACTCGCATGCTATAATCCGGATGTATATAAAAAGGATACCACTTATCCTCAAATACTAAGAATACGCTCAGGAAAAGTTGAAGATAGATATATGACACATAGAGTAAATAATTTTGATGATTTTGTTTTTTGCAAATCCATTGAGAAAGGTAAATTCTATATTCGTCCAGACCTTGACGACTACCTAATTCGGGAAGTAACCAACGATTCTCTAAGTGCAAAATGTTATTTTGACTTTAAAGATAGGGCATGGAATGAGGCTATTCTGAATAAAATTATTAAACAAAAGGAACGTAACGGCAAGCTAAATAATCAATACGTAAAATCATTAGATAATATTATTGACTCACATAATTTTTTACTTCTGGATTGCATAGGGCCTAAAGCATATACCTACAATATATTAATTTCTAAACTATCCGGTAAAATTTTGTTTGGGCGTAAAGATCATATTGGAGCTCCGAAGTTGTTAGGATATTTTGATGGATATTTTTATGGCTATATTGAGCCTGTTAGAATAACGGAAAAGACATCGAATATTCCTCCAAATAAGAGCTTTTTTTCTTGCCTCCCAAACGAATGGGATGTTAAATATGATGATAATTTTTTGCTTGTTAAATTCAAAATCCGGACTTAAATGAAATGGAAATATTTAGTATATTTATTAGGAAACTTGTCTCTTATTTATATAATTATTTTAGTGATCATGACTATAAATACCAATAAATATCAATTAGTTAATGATCAGCTAACTCGAAATGAACATCTTGTAGGTCAGTTGAAGGCGTCATTGATGTCATCTTATAAGTATAGTGGTAGGAAGATTCTTAATCCTTACATATCGGATGAAAATAACAAGGAGTTACACTTATCTTCACTTAGTAAAAATAAACCTATGCTTGTCTTCCGTTTTTCCAGACTAGGATGCCAAAAATGTGTCTTGGAACAATTAAGCTTAATCCGGGAAATAGAGGATAAGTTCAATAGCGATATTCTAATAATTTCAGACTATGATAATAAGAGAGATTTAGGTTATTTTAAGCGTGTAAACTCTATTAAAAGGGAAATATTTAAATCAAAAAAAATCATGAATGATGAAACCAATAGCCCATATTTCTTTATTTATAATAATAATCGAATTCAGTCTATTTATTTCCCTGATGACGATTTTCTGGAATTAACGTCCAAGTATCTATTGTCAGTTTTCGAAAATTATGAATTGTGCCAATAGGAACAAAAATGTAATAGTTTGTTAATTGCCAGCAATGAAACCAGCACATTTTTACTTAATTTTATTCATTTTAGCTTTAGTTTTTTTATCAGCAGGCTGCCCCCCGCCCCCAGCAAATGCAACCGAAGACCTCGCCAAAAAGTCCTACGTTGAAAAGCAAGCGGTAAAAGTAAGCACCGAAGCGGTTAAAAAAGAAGCCTTTAGCCGGGAGCTTATTAGCAATGGTACTTTAACGGCCAAGGAAAAAGCCGTTGTGCCGTTTGCCGTTAACGAGCAGATAACTGATATAAAGGTAAACGAAGGACAGCAAATAGAAGCAGGAGGCTTATTGGCCACTTTGGATGCTTTTACCTTACAAAAAGGCAGAAGCTGCATACAAGCAAGCAATTGCCATGATACCCCATAAGTTTTTTCAGCAATATTTGTTGGTAAAAATGTATGATGAAAGTGGACAGGCAGAAAAGGCTTATCACACTGCAATCGAGCTACTAAAAAAAGAAATAAAAGTAGAATCTACCGCTATTGAAGAGATGCGGGAAGAACTAAATAAAATTATAGAAAACAACCAAGATAAGTTTAACTCTGCACCCAGTCTTCCCCTTTCCGGGGAACTTAATCCTTTCTTATTCTCAACAGAAAAGTTTAAGGATTATCCCGATGTAGTGAACACCAATTTTATTTTTCAAAAATTGGATGTGATTCTTTATCGGGAGAAGGGGGCTACTAGGGAAAAAGAACAGGAAGCAACATTTTCGCAAAACGTAGCGCTTCCTGTTCGGCCACCCTTACTAAAAATAGAAAGGAGGTAATAGGCAAATGTAATAAACACCAAGTATTATACCGAAGTATTTCGGTGTAATTATGAGATAGATTGTCGGTATTGCACCGATTTGTAGTTTAAATTAAACATGAATAAAAAGATAGAATCATGTAATTAAAACTACCATGTCAATTTTGACATCAAAGTAAACTAAAAATTTAAACATTAAAATTAAAGATGATGAATACAATTAAATATTTTTTAGCAATAGCAGCAATAGCTCTTATTGGTTACAATACAACTCTTGAAGTTAAAACTGCACAGGCTGGAATCAGTTTTCAGACTTGGATGGAATGGGCTGGCGCAACAACGGATGAAGATGGAAAAATTACTGGGATGAATAATGATCCTTTTGATGATGATGATGGGCCTAATTATACAGGAGGTATGCTTGGTGAGATATGTGTGAATGGTTCTGGTTATGGCAGCGGTATGGAAACAGCGGCTGACCATAGCCATACAGGACCTTATGCTTACTGCGAACCAACAGGCAATTGCAATGATAATTGTTCTCAATGGTCAGTTATTTGGAGAAATGCCGTTTGGGGCTCTCTATAGATCTGTTATTATTGGGGCGGTTGATAGCTATCAGCCGCCTTCAATTCTAGATGATGTTTAATACACTAAAAAATATAAGTATGAAATATGGGTTGATTGTTATAATATTTTTCTTAATTTCTTGTCATTCAGGCAATAAGTATGAGATAGATAGCGTGCCTTTAGCACAAACCATTTGGCAATTAGTTGACAGTATTGAAATTGTTCCATTGGAGTCTATACAAGAAGCGTTGATAGGTGAAGTCAAAAAGGTAGTAATTAAAGACTCCAGCATTTATATATTGGATCGTAAACAAAATAGTTTATTGCATTTTTCCAGTAAAGGGAAATTTCTTAAGAAGATACAAGATATAGGAGGAGCTCCTCATGAGTACCAAATAATGTTGGATTTTATGGTTGATGAAAGAAATAATTTTGTTTTTGGCTTAACACCTTACAAATTAATAAAGTACAATAGAAACCTGGAGTTTTTGGAGAGTGTTAAAATACCATATATGGCTCATAAAATCGATTTTTTAAATGATTCAGTTATAGTATTATATCAAACCCATGAAAACAAGCGTGTTAAACTGTATTGCTTAAATAGAGAGAAGGAGATTGGTGCTTTTCATAAAATTCATAGTTATTTCAAGGATCTTAAAGGGCCAGGCCTTACTACATTTTACAGAGAAGGAGATAATTTATATTTTCAGTCAACGTCTACCAATGACATCTATGAGATTACTTTGACAGGTTTAAATAAACATTTTAGTTTCTTCCCTGATGCAGAAGTAGATTTTACAAATTTGCCTAAGGATAAAGACGAGATGTTTTACCTTACTTATTTCCTAAATGGAAATGCGGGGTCGAAGGTTCCTTTTCAGCATTCACCTGCCATTACTAATAAAACAATGCAATGTGGCTTTGTATACAAAGGTAAGTATGGACTTTATATGATTTCTAAAAAAGATAGCAGTAGGATACAATTCTATAATGAGAGAGACAAAATTATGTACGTAGGTGCATATCCAGGCGAGAATTATACATATGCATGTATTGAACCTGATGTGTTACTTGATATGCTTAGAGATACTGGTAATATTGGGATTATTAAATATGAAGAAGACTTGTTAATGGAAGATATTACTTTGCAAAATCCAGTTGTCATAAAATACTATATTAAAGAAACTTTTAATGAAATATAATTGCTTATTCTGTATAATCATTAGTGTGTTTTTTCTTTTTTCGTGCCGCAAAACTGCACAAAATGAAAAGATTAATGAAAGCACAGCCTATTTATCATATATTTTAAAAGAAACAATACGTTTCTCAGGAACTAAATTAGACGATTGGAATCTTATTCACAGTAATGATACGTTGCAATTAAGTCAACTGGTCAAAAACGGGAATACTCTTATTGTATATGTGTCGCAATTTGGATGTAATAAGTGTAATATGCAATTATACAATAAGATAATGAAACTTCAAAAAACTATTTTAAGAAAGGATATTTTAATATTAGGTGATAATGTTGGTCAAAGAGAGGGTAAGTTGTTATATGGAAATGACCTATATACATTATATGGGAGGAGGAACTATATTGAGCAAAAAGTTTCCATGGCATTATTTATATTGGATCCATCATTAAAAGCCTCTTGTTTTTTCATACCAGATAATAAGCACCTAGAGCTTTTGGACATATATTTAGATATAATCAAGGAGAGAATTGAAACCCCAGCTAGCGCTGACTTGCAGTCTGTGCAATAAGCTTACGGGCATATTACAAAGTGTTGTAATTTAAATTTTATATCCGTTTGGTAAATATTAAAGGAATTGTAATCCGAGTAAGCATTAAAGGTTATATTTCAAATCAATTATTGTCATGCGGCTAATTTATTTCTAATCAAATAATAATATGTACTTTGTTCAGCTAGCTTTGTCGTGTATTTTTTAATGAAAAGTTAATAATATCTCGTATGAAGCATATAACACCTCTAAGTATTTAAGTAAAAGATAACCTTTACCCCATTCGATTTTATCGAGTGGTTATTCAACTATATAAAACAACAAAAATCAATGAAGCATTCCAATTTCTCTCCTTTTATAACATTTGTGTTTGTTTATTTAATAATCAGCTGCACCCCACCCCCTGCAAATGCAACCGAAGACCTCGCCAAAAAGTCCTACGTTGAAAAGCAAGCTGTTAAAGTAAGCACCGAGCAGGTTAAAAAAGAAGCTTTTAGCCGGGAACTTATCAGCAACGGCACTTTAACTGCCAAGGAAAAAGCCGTTGTGCCGTTTGCTGTTAACGAGCAGATAAGCGATGTACGGGTAAGCGAAGGCCAGCAAATAGAGGCAGGAGGCTTATTGGCCATCCTTGATGCTTTTACCTTTAAAAAACGCCTGCGCGATGCCCAGAACAATTACGACAAGTCGCTCATCGATTTTGAGGATCTGTTGTTGGGTTATGGCTATGCCCTAAAGGATACCGCCAGCGTAGCACCCAATATATTAAAGATGTGCAGGATTCGGAGTGGCTTCAATACCGCGTCGTCGGCCTTGGAAGAGGCGGAGCGCAACCTGAGCCACACCCAGATTACCGCTCCCATAAGTGGTGTAGTGTCTAATTTAGAAGCCAAAAAAAACAACCACTCTTCGCAATATAAATACTGCTGCCAAATACTCGATAACAGCAGTATGGAGTTGGAGTTTCATGTGCTCGAGGGCGAGCTGGGCTTGGTTAAAAAAGACCAACAAGTAGAAGTGTTCCCATTTGCTCTGCCCGACATCCATAAAACAGGCACGATACTATCCGTAAACCCCTCCGTAGAAAATGGGCTGGTAAAAGTGACCGCCGGCATTCCCAACCAAAGTGGGAGCCTGATAGATGGCATGAGTGTTAAGATACTGGTAAAAAGCAATGTGCCAGGTTGCATCGTTATTCCCAAAGCTGCCGTACTTTACCGCCAAAACCGCAAAGTTGTTTTTGTACACCGCAATGGCATAGCCCATTGGGTATATGTAGAAACAGGTATGGAAAACAGCACCCATATTTGTATCACGGATAACAGCCTGCTACCGGGTGAGGAAGTGATTGTTTCTAATAATTTGAATCTTGCGCATGAATCGCCGGTGGCGGTTAGTATTCAGTAATCGGTAATCAGTGATCGGTGTGTCGGTGAAATTAGTATTCAGTGTTCAGTAAAATTCGTATTCGGTGATCAGTAGTCAGTGAAATTAGTGATCGGTAATCAGTGATCGGTAATCAGTGATCGGTAATCAGTATTCAGTATTCAGTATTCAGTAATCAGTAATCAGTAACTGGAACACTGAACACTCATACACACTGAACACTGAACACTGAACACCGAACACTGAAAAAACCGAACACCGAATACTGAAAAAACCGAAAACTGATTACTAAAGAAAAACGAATGTTCAAAGAAGTATAATATATAAAGCTAGAATAATGGTATACGTAAATAGTTTTAGGGAATTGGAAGTTTATAAATTGTCAAAACAAGTAAGTTTAGAAATATTTGAGTTGTCAAAACTTTTTCCGAAAGAAGAGCGGTATGCTTTGACAGACCAGATAAGAAGGTCTTCTCGTTCTGTAGGCGCACAGATTGCAGAAAGTTGGGCAAAAAGAAGGTACGAGAAACACTTTATAAGTAAACTTACGGATGCCGATGGAGAACAACAGGAAACACAACACTGGATAGATACGGCTCTCGATTGTAAATATATTTCAGAAGATCAAAGAGGATATCTAATATCTAAATATTGCGAAATTGGCAAAATGATTCAGTCGATGATAAACAAGTCTAGTCTGTTTTGTAATACACAGGTGGGGAATCGGTAATCGGTGGTCAGTCATCGGTAATCGGTGGTCAGTCATCGGTAATCGGTAATCAGTAACTGGAACACTCACACACCGAACACCGAACACCGAACACTGAAAAAACCGAACACTGAACACCGAATACTAAAAAAACCGAACACTGAACACTGTGAAAAACTCATTCTCCATAAACGTCATCTTCCTGGTCCTATCCATCATAGGCATAGCCCTGCTGCCCAAGCTGACTTTACAGTTACGTCCCAACCATCAGGGGCAGAACGTGCACGTGAGCTTCAATTGGGGAGATATGTCGGCCGAGGTGGTTGAAAAGGAAGTTACTTCGCCTTTGGAGGGTGTGCTGGCTTCCGTAAAAGGGGTGAAGGATGTTACATCGGAATCCAGGAAAGGATCGGGCCGTGTTACTCTTACCTTTAAAAAAGGGGTGGATATCGATGCGGCACGTTTCGAGGTATCGTCGCTCATGCGGAGTGTGCACAAAAAATTGCCAGAGGGAGTTGCGCTACCACAGGTAAGTTACCAAAAAGGAAGTGGCGACGGCGACCCCCTGCTTATGGTGTACAACATCAATGGCGAGGGAACGAACTACCAACTGCAAAAATATGCCGAGGAGAATATCGCTACCCACATCAGTCAAATAAGCGATGTGAGCAAAGTGGAGGTGTCGGGTGCCACTCCCTTGCAATGGGAAATATCGTACCTGACCCATAAGATGCTCGCCGTGGGTATCACAACAAACCATATACGCAGTGCCCTGTCCAATTACCTGCAAAGCCGCGAGTTGGGTGCTACGCTTAACCACAAGGGCGAAACGCTCTTTCTGGGTTTCAAAGGACAGCCAAGCGATTCGTTGGTATGGGACGAAATCATCGTGGGCAAAAAGGGAGATCGTGTCATTCGCCTTACCGATGTCACTACCATACAACAAAAGGAAATGGCTCCCAACTCCTACTACCGTGTAAACGGGTTAAGCACTGTTTACCTGGTCATCTATTCGGCCAAGGGTGCCAACCAAGTGCAGCTCTCCAAGATTGTCAAAAAAAGGGTGGAAGAATTAAAGCCTGCTTTCCCCAACAATTTTTCCATGATGCTCAATCATGATGCGTCGGAAGTTATCGAAGAGGAAATCACCAGAATAAGTTCACGGGCTTTTTTGGCCATCGGCATATTGCTGATATTTGTGCTGTTGATAAGCCGGAGGTGGCGTTACCTGATGATTATACTGCTGAGCCTGTTGGTCAACCTCTCTATCGCTGTGTTCTTTTATTACCTCTTGGGCATCGAAATCCACTTGTACAGTCTGGCCGGCATAACGGTGTCCCTGGGCATTATCATCGACAATACCATTATAATGGTGGATCATCTGCGGCATACAGGAAACAAAAAAGCTTTCCTGGCTATTTTGGCCGCCACGCTCACCACCATTGGCGCACTGTCGGTTATCTTTTTCCTTAAAGAGGAACAGCGTCTTAACCTGATGGACTTTGCGTGGGTAATGATCGTCAACCTTAGTGTTTCGCTGTTTGTGGCCCTGTGGTTCATCCCCGCCCTTATGGATAGGTTTCCTCTTTCAGTTAACAGTAATCAGTATTCAGTAATCAGTAATCAGTTACCAGTAATCAGTAATCAGGGAATTAGGAGACGGTGGTTTAAACGTAAGTCGCGTACATGGCGCTGGAGCAACAGGTATGCCGGGTTTGTTAGTTTTACCAAACGATGGCGATGGGCTTTTATAATAGTGGTTATATGGGGTTTCGGTCTGCCTATGTTCCTTATTCCCGAGGAGATAAAAATAGATGAGCGCAAAGGCGAAGAGACTACATGGTGGAGTGAATTTTATAATTCCAGCTTAGGTAACCAAACTTATGTGAGCGAGGTGCGGCCTTGGATAAACAAGATATTGGGGGGTAGTGTAAACTACTTTGCCTCGTACATGGATCAGGGAAGTATGGACTGGGACGATCAGCAGACCCGTTTGTGGGTGAACATGAGCATGCCCGACGGAGCCACGCTGGAGCAGATGAACCAAGTATTTTTGGAATGGGAAAATTTTTTGGCGGGTTTTGACGAAGTAGCACGTTTTACATCAACTGTAAGGGGGATAGACCGCTCCACCATCGAGATATCCTTTGTACCGGAAGCAGAGCAGGGTAGCTTTCCCTATTACCTAAAACAAGAGCTGGAAACCAAAGCTGTAGAAATAGGCGGTGCGGATTGTGCCATTTACGGGGTGGGCAGAGGTTTTAATAACTCGCTAAACGAGGGGCCAAAGAGTTGCAGCATAGAGCTAAAAGGCTATAACTACGACCAACTGATTACCCATGCCCGTAATTTAAAGGACAGCCTGCTCCTCCACCCCCGCATACAAGAGGTGATAGTGCAAACTGGTACTTCGTGGCGGGGTAAGCCCAAATATGAATTCGTAATGGCACTCGACCCGCAATTGCTGGCAGCCAACAACAGTTCGGTGCAAAACGTATTTGCTAACCTGTCTTTTTACTCGCCACAGGATATGTATGCCGGTACGCATTATGCACGGCACGAAGCCTATCCCATCATTATCAGGGAACAAAATGGGGGCGCATCGTCGCTATGGCAATTTAACAACCAATTGCTAATGGCCAACAAAGATTTTCTGCGCTTGGAAAATGTGGGTACGATAGAAAAAGAACGCACCGGAAATCTGATTCGTAAAAAGAACCAGCAATACAGCGTTAACGTGGAGTACGATTTTATAGGCCCTTACCAGTTATCCAACCGGGTGCTGGAAGACAAAATAGAAAAGCTCGAAGAAGAACTGCCCCTGGGCTATTCGGCCAAAAATGCTAAACAGGGCTATGGCTGGTGGAACAACAAAGAGAAAACACAATACTGGTTGTTATTGCTGGTGGTGGGCATTATCTATTTCATCTGCGCCATCCTGTTGGAGTCGCTGGTACAGCCTCTGGCCGTAATAGCTACCATCCCCATTTCGTTCATTGGGGTATTCCTCACCTTTGCGGTGTTCAAACTAAAATTCGACCAGGGGGGCTATGCCTCCATGATATTGCTGTGCGGTATCACCGTAAACTCCGCCCTGTACATCATCAACGATTACAACAACAGCAAAAGAAAGCACCCAAACAAAAAACGGCTGCATCATTATATAAAAGCCTACAACCATAAAATCATTCCCATATTGCTCACCATCCTCTCCACCATACTGGGGATGATACCCTTTTTAATGGGCGGACAAAAGGAGGGTTTCTGGTTTTCGCTGGCCAGCGGAGCAATCGGAGGACTAGTATTTTCACTGCTGGCTATTGTGGTGTGGTTGCCGTTGTTTATGAAATTAAACAAACCCAAACGAGTCAACAAACCTGACAGCGTCAATAGACCTGTCAGCGTTTAGATAATAAGGAGTAATCGGTAAATGGTGATCGGTAATCAGTGATTGCATACCAAACACTGATTACTGATTACTGAACACTAAATATTTACTAAGAAAAATGGTAAAATTCCTAATACACCGACCCATTGCGGTCATCATGACCTTCATCGCCATCCTCCTTTTGGGGGGTGTGTCCGCGGGCTTGTTGCCTGTTTCGTTGATGCCCGATATTGATATCCCCGAGATCACCGTCCAGGCCAACTATCCGGGCAAGTCGGTCCGGGAAATAGAAAACGGCATTATCCGCCGCCTGCGTCAAAACCTGATGCAGGTGCCCCACCTGGACGATATAAGCAGCGAATCGCACGAGGGCAAGGGCACGGTTAAGCTGCGCTTCGATTACGGCGCCGATATCAATTATGCTTTCATCGATGTAAACGAACAGGTGGATGCCGCCATGCGCAACCTTCCCTCCGATTTGGAACGGCCCGCCATCATCAAGGCCAGTGCCACCGACCTGCCGGTATTTTATATCAATGTATGGCTCAACGATACTACGGCCGGTGTAGCCCGTTTTATGGAACTGTGCGACCTGGCTCAAAATGTGGCCGTAAAACGTATCGAGCAGCTTCCCCAAGTGGCCATGGTGGATGTAACGGGGCAACTGGAACCAGAGCTCTACATCTTGCCCTTCCCCTCCAAAATGAAGCCCCTGGGCCTGACGCAACAAGACATCACGGCAGCTCTGGAGCGGAATAACATTTCGCTGGGCTCCTTGCAGGTAAAAGATGGGCAGTACCAGTTTAATATCCGTTTTAGTAATTCCTTGCGCACTGTGGAGGATGTGAAAAACATCTACCTGAAAGCAGAAGACCGCATCCTCCAGTTGAAAGACATTGCAGAGGTGGGCATTCGCCCCAAAGCACGCGAAGGTGCATTTCTATCCGGTAACAACATGGCTTTGTCGCTGGCGGTTATCAAACAATCCGATGCCCGCATGGAAGATTTGAAGGATGGGGTGGAAAACCTTCTAAAAATATTTCGCAGAGATTACAAGGAGGTATCCTTTGAAATTGTGCGCGACCAAACCGGCCTGTTGCACTATGCCATCATCAACCTGAGGCAGAGTTTGATTGTGGGTGCATTGCTGGCCTTTGTTATCATGTTCTTTTTTTTAGGCGACGCCCGCTCCCCTTGGCTCATCGGCTTGAGCATCCCGGTATCGGTGGTCATCAGCATCCTCTTTTTCCATCTGGTAGGCTTGTCCGTCAACATCATTTCGCTTTCGGGACTTATCCTTGGGGTGGGTATGATGATTGACAACTCCATCATTGTCATCGACAACATCACCCAGTATCTCGAACGGGGAGAATCCCTGGCCAAGTCGTGCATACGGGGTACAACGGAAGTAATCAGGCCCTTAATTAGTTCGGTGCTCACCACCTGTGCCGTATTTGTGCCCTTGATATTCTTAAGCGGTATTTCGGGCGCTCTTTTTTACGACCAGGCCATTGCCGTTGCCGTGGGGCTTGTTGTATCGCTCATTGTGTCCGTCACCCTGCTGCCCACCTTGTTTCGCCTGTTTTGGTTAAACAGGGAAAAAAAAGAATTGGTTAAAGGAGGCAAAATTTCCTCATGGCTCAAAAAAGTCAATCTTTTTAAGGTAGAGGATATTTACGAAAAGAGCTTTCAATGGGTGTTCAGGAATAGGCGGCTGATGTTCGCTAGCTTCCTGATGCTATCAGGGGTAGCTGTTTTGCTGGGTATCTTTTTGCCCAAGGCACGTTTCCCGGAATTTAAACAAACCGAACTTATCGTAAACATCGACTGGAACGATAAAATTAACGCGGAAGAGAATATCGGGCGGATCCGCTTGCTGTTGGAACAAAGTGAGGAGTTTACCAGCATGGGTAATGCCTTTGTTGGATCGCAAAAATATGTGATGCACAAAGATATGGATCTCTCCGTTTCCGAATCGATGGTTTATCTGGCTTGTAAGGATGGAAATGACATACCTCGTCTTAAAGAAACAATTACGGGTTGGATAAACCAGCATTATCCGCGAGCCACGTTTTCGTTTAGAGCGCCGGAAACCATTTTCGAAAAACTGTTTGCCGACAAGGAGGCTCTATTTGTGGTTAGACTAAGTGCCGACAATAAAAAAGGCGTGCCCGAATTACACGAACTGGACAGGTACATCGTAACGGTCGATTCCCTTTACCCGGGAACCGGTATAAAGCCCGTGGCTTCCGAATCCTTTATGGAGGTAAGGGTAAAACCAGCATATTTGGCGCTGTACGATGTGGAGCAGAACCAATTGTTTTCGCGGCTCAAATCGGCCATCGACGCTTTCCAGATTGGTGTGCTGAGAACGGGTTCGCAATACGTTCCCATCGTTATTTCGGACGAAAAGAACAACATAGAAAATATTTTAAATGAATTAAAGATCAAAAACAAAAGAGGAGATGATATTTCGGTGAATAGTTTGGTTGAGTTAGTGCCCGTGCTGGATTATAAAATGCTTTTTGGTGGCAAGGACGGGGCTTTTGTGCCTATCAATTTTACAAACCTGCCTGCGCATCCCAAAATAATGATGCCGCAAATAAGAGAAGAGTTTAAGAAACTAGGCAAGGTGAATGTAAATTTTAAGGGCAGTTGGTTTTCAACGCAAATATTGATACGCGAATTAGCGATTGTTCTTGCCATATCTCTGGCGTTGCTGTATTTTATCCTGGCGGCACAGTTCGAGTCGTTCGCGCAGCCGCTCATCGTGTTAATCGAAGTGCCCATCGACATAGCGGGTGCCTTGGGTTTGTTATGGCTCTTCGGTGGCACCATTAACCTAATGGCCATGATAGGTCTGGTGGTGATGAGTGGGATTATCATCAACGACTCCATTCTTAAAATTGATACCATAAACCGCCTACGCAAGGACGGAATGCCTTTAATGGAAGCCATCGAAACGGCAGGGCACAGACGCATAAAGCCCATCGTCATGACCAGCCTGACTACCATTTTAGCGCTGCTCCCGTTTTTATGGGGAACCGATATGGGGAGCCAATTGCAACGCCCCTTGGCGCTCACCGTTATCGGGGGCATGATCCTGGGAACGCTGGTGAGCCTGTATTTTGTGCCACTGTGTTATTATTATTTGTACCGGAAAAGAGTTTAATGTTTAATGTTTAAAGTTTAAAATGTTTAGAGTTTTGAGTTGGATTTGCAGCTTGGATAATGTTTAGAGTTCAGGGTTCAAAGTTTGATTTATAGCTTGAATAATGTTTAGAGTTCAGGGTTCAGGAGTTTAGGGTTTGATTTACAGCTTGGGTAATGTTTAAAGTTCGGGAGTTTAGGGGTTGGAGCTGAAATTTGGATTTTGTATCGAACATGTTTCGCTTGTTTTAAAGATATAAATACAAAACATTGAACTTTAAACACTAAACTCATAACATTAATCTTTAAACTCGGAACACTAAACTTTAAACTCAGAACATTAAACATTGAACCCAAAACTTTAAACCCTTAAACTCTAAACTTTGAACCCTTAAACTTTAAACATAACACAATGAAAAAAGTATTCAAAATAGCTATCAATTTAATAATCACCGTAATACTGGTATTTTCAGCAATTACCATCATCCGTTTTTTCTTGTTCGATGTGTACTATGTACCCACGGAATCGATGGATCAAACCATAAGGCCTGGAGAACTTATACTTACCGATAAAGCAGCTTTTGGCGCCAGGTGGTTTAAAAAAGAAGATATGTTTCGTTTGCCCGGTTACCAAAATATAAACCGGGACGATATCGTGGTCTTTAATTTTCCGGAAGGGGATACCGTTTACGTAGATAACCCGGCGAATAATTACTACGAGATGTATCGACAAGTTGCAATGGGCAAGGATGCGCCCGCATATCTGATAAATCAAGAAAAATGTTTTCTCCCCATACAAAACAGAATAGCGTATGTAAAGCGATGTGTAGGCATGCCCGGCGATACGATAGAAATTTTAAATGGCGAAGTATATCACGACCGGATAAAATCAGAATTCAAAAATACTTTTCAACAACGTTACCGCATAAAAGGCGATCCTTCAAAGCTTAAAGATATACTTACTAAAGTAGGTGTTCATAACTCATGGAACCTCAAGGAAGATAGCACCTACGCATTTTATGCCATTGGTACTGCGCTTGATCAATTACGGGAAGCATACCAGGACTATTTAATTGTACCCTTTTATAATAAATGGAAGCAGGTTAATATCTTTCCTTTTAATTACGAGCGAAAAAACCGCATGGCATACGACCAATATGGGCCGCTTTACGTTCCTGCCAAAGGTGATACCATTCAACTTACAGAAAGTAATCTACCCATTTATCAAAGATTGATCTGTACCTATGAAAAAAATGTGTTAGAGATACTGGACGGTGACTATTTTATTAATAACATAAAAACAAATCAATACATCGTGAAACAAAACTATTACTTTATGGCGGGCGACAACCGTAACGGTTCCATCGATTCCCGTAGCTGGGGCTTTGTCCCCGAAGACCATATCATAGGCCGAGCCCGGATGGTCTTGTTCAGCAAGGATCGTGACGAAAAAACCAGGTGGGGCCGCATAGGGACAATATTGAAATGATAAAAGAAATAGCGGATGGCGGATGGCTTCTGCCCAATGGCGGAAAACTTGCACTCTAAACCCTGAATACTGCTGAGTAATCAGTTATCGGTAATCGGTAATCAGTAATCGGTAATCAGTAATCAGTGATTGAAGACACACTGAACACTGAACACTGAATACTGAACTTTAAACCCTAAACCCTAAACCCAGAACTTTAAACCCAGAACCCAGAACTTTAAACCCAGAACTTTGAACCTTAAACACACCGAATACCTAACACTGAACACTGAACACTGAATACTGTACACCGAATACCGATCACTCAAAAACTTAAAATAAACCCATGAATAAAATACTAACAACCATAATACTGGCCGTGCTGTACTTTCCGGTTTCTGCCCAACAAAAAATGGTACTCTCGCTACCCGATGCGCTGCACTTGGCACAAACACAATCGTTACAATCGTTTTTGGTTAAAAACACCTACCTGGCCGGATACTGGCAGCACAAGAGCTTTAAGGCTAATTACCTGCCATCACTTTCTTTGCAAGCCAGCCCCGTAAATTATACCAATGCCAACCAGTTGCGCTACAACTCGCAAACCAAAACGGAGGACTACGTACGCACGCAAACACTTAATTCCAATGCTTCTTTGTCGTTAAAGCAAAACGTGGGACTTACAGGGGGTAGCTTTTTTGTGGAATCGGATCTGGCGCGCTTTGTAAACTATGGCGACAATCCCTATACCCAATATTCATCGCGCCCGTTCAGGATAGGCTATCAGCAGGAGCTATTTGGCTACAACGCTTTTAAATGGGAGCGGCAGCTGGAACCCGAGCGGTACGAGCAGGCCATGCGTGAGTACTTGCATAGCGTGGAGGAAACCAATATGATGACTTGCAACTATTTTTTTAACATGGTAATGGGTCATATGAACTTACAAATGGCACAATACAATTATGCAACCACCGACACGCTTTTGCAGGTGGCACAAAAGCGTTTTCTGTTGGGCACTATACAAAAGGATGAACTTTTGCAGTTGGAGCTCAATAAAAATAACTCTGATATCGACCTACAAGAAGCTCATATGCAATACCGCAAGAGTAAAGAGGCCTTTCTCACCTTTTTACGCCTGTCGCCAGAAATGGACATAGAGCTGTTGCTCCCCGAGATATCAAACCTACAAATCCCCGAACAAAAAGCCCTGCAGCTGGCCAAGGAGCGCAACGTAAAAATTCTAAATCAGGAAATAAGACTTATCGAGGCCCAACGGCAGGTGGCACAATCCAAAGCCAACAACCGTTTTCAGGCCGACCTGAACGTGAGCTACGGGATAAACAAGGTGGATGGCTATTACGACTATGTGAATCGAACCTCCATAAACGGTGAAGTAGGCAATGTCTATCAACCGGATTTTGACCAGTATCAACAGCTGGGTGTGAGCCTCCGGGTGCCCATTCTTGACTGGGGTAAGCGCAAGGGGCAGTACCAATTGGCTAAGTCCCGCCAGGAAATAACGCGCATCAGCGCCGAGCAGGCCATTACTTCCTTTGAGCAGGATGCCATTACCCAAGTGCTGGAATTTAACCTGCGCCAAAATAAGGTGCTGGCAGCGGCCAAATCCGATACCATCGCACAGGAGAGCTACAGTCTGACCACCACGCGATTCCGTAAAGGCAACGTGGACGTTCTCCAGCTAACCTCTTCGCAAAACGCCAAAGACAATGCCCGCCTAAGGTACGTGCGCTCCCTACACCAGTATTGGTCCGATTATTATGCCATACGCAACCTTACGCTGTTTGATTTTGAGAAGAACAAAACATTAGAAGAGGATTTTGAGAAGTTATTGGAGTTTTAATTTTTGTTAAAGCTCTCGCATGCAACATGATTGGATGCTACTTTTTGTAAGTATTGCGGTGGAAAATTGTAGATCTTTTTTTTGAGAAATACAAGGTAGAAAGAGGAAGGCTTGGGTCTTCAGGTTATGCTTTACTTAACACTAGTGACCTCTATTAATTTTAGCTTAGGGGTTTGAGTTTAAATAAACTATTGACGCTTACGGTATTATTCCTTAACTTATTGTGCTAGAATTAAACACTTTGAGTTAAATATTAAAACCAACTGTTATGTGCAACAATATGTATCACTCAATTTTTTGTGCCATCCCACCTTATATGTTAGAGAAAATAATAGAGGCAGGCACCCAAAAGCAAAAAGAGAAAGCAAAAAAAACGATTGCTCTTGCCGGACAAATGAGGGGTCAGCGCCAGTCTATCGCCGATATCACCCTAAAATCAAAAGCTGTGGGGGGAGATAAAAACAGACGGGTTTACAGTGCCCAAAACCTGAACGTGCTGCCCGGTATTTTGATGCGCAGTGAGGGTGACCCTGCCACAGGCGACAAGCATGTAGATGAGGCTTATGATGGAGCAGGTGCTACCTACGATTTATACCATCAGGTTTTTGAGCGTAACTCAATTAACAATGCAGGTATGGAAATCATATCCACTGTAAGGTATTTAAGTGGTTATGACAATGCCTTTTGGAACGGTGCACAAATGGTGTATGGCGAAGGGGACGAAGATTTGCCCGAAGCAGATAGGATTTTTAACCGTTTTACTGTTGCCCTGGATATTATAGGTCACGAACTTGCCCATGGTGTAACACAATACGAAGCCAATTTGGTTTATCAGAATCAATCTGGTGCACTGAACGAATCGTTTTCGGATGTATTTGGTTCGCTGGTAAAACAGCGGGTTAAAAATCAAACTGCGGCCGATGCAGATTGGATTATTGGTGAGGGCTTGTTTACTGACAATGTAATCGGAGTAGGTATCCGATCCATGAAAAACCCGGGCACAGCTTATAACGATCCTTTAATTGGTAAGGATCCGCAACCGGGGCATATGAATGACTTTGTGGTGACCACAAGTGACCATGGCGGGGTGCATATTAATTCGGGTATCCCCAACAAGGCTTTTTATCTCGCCGCCACCGAAATTGGTGGTTATGCCTGGGAAAAAGCAGGTAAGATATGGTATGTTACCTTAAGAGATAAATTAAAAGCCGATTCTAATTTCGAAGATGCCGCTAATTTAACCTATGAAGTTGCCGGTGATCTGTACGGCAATAAAAGTGCGGAACAAAATGCAGTGAAGAATGCTTGGGAAAAAGTTGGAATGCCTATTAAGTTAGAGGAGAGAGAAGGATGTGGTACCAGACTATTTGGAAGATAACTCAAAACAAATATTTGAAGATAAATCCTATTATTAAAATAAAATTCTTGACAAAGACAAAGTACTATGATGGACAAACCTTATAATATATTCTTTGAGCGTACTGGTGGTTTTGCTGGTTTACCCTTAAGCGTTAATGTATCAAGCGATAGTCTCGTAAAAACCGATAGGAATAGATTAGATGCGCTTATGGAGAAATCCAATATTTGTAACTACGAATCCAAGCCAATTACGGCTGACAATTTTCGCGATCAGTTTGGTTATCAACTCCGGGTGAGGTGCGACACGGAAGAGAGGGTGTTTAGCTTTACCGACAACACCTTACCTCCTGATGTTGTGCCATTGGTTAACTACTTGGTTCAATTGGCACGTTGGCAAAAAAATCAATAATTCCTTTTATCGGCACCCCACATTAGTTTGTTTCGGAGAGTAGAGTTAAAATTGATGCCCGGCAAGTCAACTACATTTACCGAAAAATTGGCTTTGCGAATATTAAGTTCTAAGCCCTGATCAACAATACGGCTGCGCGAATCGAGCGTTACGAGGTACTTATCCATCCGTCCTTCCACTTTTAGAGTGATATTCATATCGTTGGGCACCACAATGGGGCGCACCGTAAGATTATGCGAAGAAATAGGACTTATAATCAGGCTTTGTGATTTGGGATGAATAATAGGTCCACCCACGCTGAGTGAGTAGGCAGTAGAACCCACCGCGGTGGCCACAATAAGTCCATCGGCAAAATAAGAGTTCAGAAATTCGTTATTTAAGTAGGTGTGTATGCTAATCATAGAAGCACTGTCACGGCGGTGCACGGCCAGCTCATTTAGCGCAAAATTCATATCACCAAAAAGGTTGTTTTCGGTATTCAGTTGAAGTAAATCGAGCGAACTGGTTTTATAATCGCCTTTAAAAATACTGTCGATGGCACTGTCCATAGATTCTTGTGATATATCGGCCAAAAATCCCAGCCTGCCGCTGTTGATGCCTACCATTGGAATGCCGGAATCGCGCACAAAAGTTACCGCCTCTAACATGGTACCATCGCCACCAATACTAATGAAAAGGTCAATGTCAACTAGTTCCTTCCATGATTCAAAATAGCCGTCCACCTCCGGTTTCACATCGATATTGCCCATCAAATACTCATAAAAAGGTTTGTAAATGATGATTTTTGTATTGTTCTGGTTCAATTTTCTGAATAAATTGCTACAACTGCTTCTGAATGATGCGGAAAATTGTTTCCCAAAAATGGCTATCCTCATGGTATGTTATTTCAATGGTTGCAACAAATGT
>JAGXIO010000201.1 GCA_024635555.1 Saccharicrinis sp. | reverse complement strand
TGAACCTTATCAGTGAACAGAGAATTAGAGAAATAGAAATATTGATCAATAATAGAAGAATAAGAAAGTTTGGCTACATTAGTCCAATAGAAAAATTAAAATCAACCTGGCCAGTTGCACTTATCACTTGAACATGGCTTTATCAATTCTAACAAATAATTATATTAATTCTCTTTCTTTTACACCTTTATAACGATCTGAATTGTTCTTTTTCAACCATTCTAAAAGACAACTTCGAAGTTCTTCAGCTTTTTCTTTGTAATCTACTCTATTTGGGTTTTTACCTAATAAGTTGTTCATTTCATGCGGATCTTCATTCAAATTATACATGGCATTAATAACTGTTGATTGTTTAGTATATGGAATCATGAGTTTCCAACCGTCTTTTACAATCATATAATTTGGAGCTACAGGCCCACGGTAATCCCATTCAGTAACTACATATTTACCATGATTAGTTTCCTTTCCTTCAATTAAATCTCTTAAACTAACCCCATTTGATGGATGTTCTTTAATGTTTAAATAATCTAAAATAGTTGGAAATAAGTCAATAGTAGAAATATAACCATCAACAATGGTTTCTTTTTTTACTTCATTAGGAAAACTTATGATTAATGGAATGTGAGCAGATTCTTCATAAAACACATTTTTTTCTCTTAAACCGTGAGCACCTAACATTTCCCCGTGGTCACTTGTAAAAATAATTAAAGTATCATCTGTAAGTCCATTTCTATCTAACGTATTAATAATTTCTCCAACCCAGTTATCAATCTCTTTAATAATACCGTAGTAATTAGAAATCATATATTTAATTTTTTCAGGATCTGAATATTCTGATAATCCCATTCTACCATTTGCAGTTTTGTAAGGTGAGTTATTCATATCATCATCTATACTTACTGGTGGCATCATATCTTTTACCGGATACATTCCATAATAAGGTGCTGTAGGTGTCATGGGTGCATGTGGCATATGTATTGAAAGTGTTATACTAAAAGTAGTATCCTTTAAACGTTCAATTGCAGCTATGGTTTCTTTGGCTTGGTACGCCGTAAAACTATGCTCGGCTGGTATCATTAATTCTCCGTGTAAATTTGGCTGAGACCTTCTTTTCTTTGGGTCTTTTTTTACGATATTATAAGACTGACCATAATAACTATCCAATGGGTCTGGTTTATAAGGTCTTTTAACAAATGTGTCATAAAATTCACCTTCTTTCAATTTTGGCTGAGGAAAATATTCATTAATATAGTCCATATACACATGGTTTTGTCCTCCGTGCTCAAAAATGGATTTGCCATTTTTTGCATTCCTCTTTGGGTTTCTATAAATTTCAGAATGTGAAGTCATAGAATGCCATTTCCCATAATACTCACAATGATAGCCGTTTTGTGTTAAAATCTCATCAAATGTTGGGCTTGTCATCACTGGTTCTTCATCATAATAATAGGTTTTATCATTAGTATTGACACCAGTATTTTCAACGGTCATACCTGTAAGTATAGCTGATCTGGCAGGTCCACAAACCGCCATTGGTGAATAGGCATTTTTGAAATAAACACCTTGTTTTGCAAGTTTATCCAAATTAGGTGTTTTTAATACTGAATTCCCTGCAATACTCAATGCTTTGTATTGCTGTTGATCTGTCATAATAAATAACAGATTTTTCTTTCTTTTATGCTGTGCATTAATCGTTTGTCCTATCAACATACAACCTACTATGACAACCAATACTTTTAAGTTCTTATTCATTTGATGTTTGGTTTAATTCCAATTAGTTACTTTTAATATTTTCTCAAAAACTTCATTGTTTTCATATACACCTCTAAATTTCTCAGAGCCTGGTCCAAATGCAAAAACAGGTATTAAAGTAGCAGAATGTCCGCCAGTTGAAAATGATGATCCAACTTCTCTATAATCACTATATTCTGATCCATCTTCTCTTTTTTTCTTTTTTCCAACTAACGTAAACCCTCCAGTCTCGTGATCAGAAGTTACAATAACCAATGTGTTTCCATCTTTAACTGCAAAATCCAATGCTTTTCCTACAGCATTGTCAAAATCTATTAATTCTGTAGGCGTTATTGTACTGAACTCCCATGTTTGCCAGTTTATCAATATTTGGTGTTTTTACCGTAGGATGTCCTTAAGTACCTAACGTGTTATTTAAGTCGTCAATAACAATGAAAAACACATTCTTATCTGTTTTTGGCGCGTCTTCATTTGGATTATTTTATTTAACACTATTACATGCTGTTACTATAAAAAAAACGGAAATCAATACAAATATTCTTTTCATTCTGTGTGTTTGTTTTATTCAAGGTTTAACCAAAAAATATTGATTATTATTTAATAATTTTATTATAAGCTTAATTCAAAACCTTCATATACATTCATTAGCTCTTTTACTAATTCTGGATGCGATGCTGCTAAATCAACCGACTCCGTAGGATCCTCTTTTAAGTTGAACAGTTGGATCTTATTTTTTGGTTCTTCCGGAGTTACCCCAGGGTAATCTGCAGGGGTTGCCTGTCCTTCCATTTGTGCAATAATAGTGATCCCGTCTGGCCCTCTTGGGTCTGACCAATTGGTTAAATCGACTTTTTTTCGGTATCTAGGTTTGTTGACAAATAATTTGAAATCGCCTTTTCTAACGGACATAATGTCATCATTATGCATACTGAAAACTGGAGGATGATTTTTGGTTTTTCCTTGAAGAATGGTAGTTATATTTTGACCATCCAAGGTTATTTCTTTTGAAGGTGAAATATCAGTTAATGCACATAAGGTTGGGAAAATATCTGGCGACCAAAGCGGTACATCCACTTTTTGGTTTTTAGGAAACACTTTTGGGTAGCGCACCATAAATGGCACTCGGATGCCACCTTCCCAAGTGGTGGCTTTCATTCCTTTAAAACCGCCTGTGCTTCCGCCGTACCAAGGGCCGTTATCGGACATAAAGATGACAATGGTGTTCTCTAAAAGCTTGAGTTCTTTCAAGGTGGCCATCACTTCGCCTACCGACCAATCGAGTTCGCGTACCACATCTGCATATAAATCGTTTGGTGTTTCAGGGGTATAAAATCTATCCGAAGCCGCTAAAGGTTTATGCGGCATAGCGTGTGCCAAGTACAAAAAGAAAGGATCGTCTTTTTTTCTTTTGATAAAATCAATGGCTTTATCGGTGTAATCCTTGGTCAGCTGTCTTTGATCTACTGGATATTGTACCGTATCCCTATTTTGGATTATTTGTACAGGTCGCATATCATTGGAATAGAGAATTCCGTAATATTCATCAAAACCCTGTTCTACGGGGAAAAATTTTGGTTTATGCCCTAAGTGCCATTTTCCAATAGCTTTTGTGGCGTAACCAGATTCACGAAAAACCTCTGCGATGGTTATTTCATTCGGATCAAGCCCCACATTATCAATCATGTCATTGGCATCTGGCGTCGGGTTTTTTGTTAAACCATGACGCAAAGGAAATCGCCCAGTGAGCAAGGTTGCCCTAGATGGGGCGCAGTAGGGCGTGGGCACATAAAAACTGGTGCAACTCACACCCTCTGTTGCTATTTTATCAATGTTAGGCGTTTCATAATGTTGCTGTCCGAATGAAGAAATATCGCCATAGCCCATATCATCTGTTAAAATGATAAGTACATTCGGTTTTTGTTGGGGTTTTGGGTTGTTTTCAACGTTCTTGCACCCTCCTAACACCACTGAAACTATAAGTAGTTGCCAAACTATTTTAAAACTGTCTTTCATCATTTTAAAAGATTAGACTATTCTATTAAATCCATAATAATATTGCTCAATATTTTAGCAGCTACGGGATCATACAACCCTTTGTCCAACCTCATTTCTGAAAGCACCACTTTTCCACCATTTTCAATAGAAATCATTGGAAACCCTTTCATTGTGCTCAACTGTGCTCTTTGGTCGCTGCCCCTCGCATATTTATGTTCACATCCTGATACCAAAGACGTGATGTTATCCTTTTTATACACTTGCATAAGCCCATTGTAAACCAAAGGTTTTTCGCTTTTATTATTGTTGAAATAGCGGAAATCCATAAATTTAATATCATTGAATATATCCGATTCCGGAATATCGATATGTGCTGTTTCTAGTGTTTTTTCTAAATAATTACTTATGTGATCAGGGAAAATATCCGTCACTTTTTTTCCTGTGTTCAGCATGAAAATCTTAGCACCTTTATGGAGCTTGTCGGTTATTAACCTTTGTTCATTTTCCGTTAGATTGGAAATAGTTTCAATCCCTGAAATAATATATAAATCTGCCTTTTGCTTGAACATTCGCGAAATATCGGGCATTTCAGAATAGGTAATATCCAGTAAGTCAAGTACTGGTTTTGTCTTTCCAGAAAAATCTACTATTGCTATTTTTTTAGATTTTAAATCCTCTGATTTGACATAAGATTTCTTTGCAAACACTAAATCGTATTCATTTCGGGAAACTTCTTTACCGTGCTGTACTAAAGATAATTTTAGTTTTCCGTCCAAACGGTCGCCTTTAAAACTATCAGGAATCATTATTTCAGGTGTTAACCAATGTCTTGAATAATGAACCACTTCTGGAATTTGATAGTTTCCGGTGCCAACGACTCTACCATCTTTATATGTGATTTCCCAAATTAAGGTTGAAGGCCCCAATGCTGTGCCATCTACTTTATCATTTACAATGCAGAAGCGGGTTGGCAATTTTTCTTCCGTATAAAAATGTCTTCCCCAAAGTTCGGCACTTACCAAAACTGGATTCAAGGCGTTTTTCATTCGGTAATACGTAGGATAAGGTTCCACACGTTGCGCATCATACACATTACGGAACCAAGTAATACTTGAAAAGTTGTGTAAACCCGCTAGTTTGTCGTGTGATCTACGAACGGCTTCAGCTAATTCCGAACTCAAGAAAGCATTGTTCTCCAAACTGTACTTCGGGTCTCCAAAGGGATATGCTTGATTCCCAACATGGGTTTGTGTGTTTTGATGTTGCCATAAATAAGAACGTGTATGATGCCCTGTTTCGGTGTTAGGATAGCCAGTTGACCACTCTTGACTTATTAACGGGCGGCCTTCTGTTTTTCTCTCCATAAACTGTTTTCCAGAAAAATTATCGAATAACGAACTGTGGTACCAGCCAGAATAGTTGTGGCCATCATCGATATCGCCATCATCAAAGGTTTCAAAAAAAGCATCATCATGATCGTGTTCTACTTGTTGTCTGGTGTATCCAGAATCAAAACATATTGGTCGTGTGGGGTCTAAAGCCCGCATGTCCTTTACAACATCAGAAACAATACCCATTTTAGTCTCAATCCTTTTCACATCATCCTTATTGTGCGTAAAGTTCATTTCATTGTTTATAGTCCAATAAAATAATGAAGGGTGATTGCGATACTTCTTCATTAAATCCAACCACTCCTGTTTCCATATATTTAATAATTCTTCTTTTGGAATGGAATTTTCACCAACGCCAATCATCAACCATGGCCAAGTACCTTCAAAACTTACCCCTACACCATTCTTATCGGCAGCATCCAACCAAACTTTGCTATAAGGAATGGTATGGCTTCGGGTAACTGCTATGTTGCCATCATGATAAAGTTGCATGGTTTTGTTGGCAAGTGCCTCATCATTTATGCCCAGGGCATGTGGTGTGTGGTTTGCTGCCCGTAACCAATATTGATTATCATTAAGATAGAAGAAATCGCCACGGGTTTCAAACGTTCTAAAACCAGAAACAATGGATTCGGTATCAAAAATAGCATTGGTTTTATTTTCAGAAACAGTGAAATTAAAGTCATAAAGATGGGGCGTTGTAGGTGTCCATAATTTTGGCTGTAACCCGTCAATCTTAAATAAAAACACTTTTTCTTCTCCTGGCTTTAACTCAAGCTTACTTAAAGACGTTTCAGATGCCAACAGATTGTTTGTTTTATGATCTAAAATGTTGGTATTGATATTAAATTTCGTTTTTTTTGAGTTGTAATTTTTTATCGTAACCTGAAAATCAGCACCTGTAAGCGATGGTTTAATATATACATCTTCAATTTTAATGGGTTCTGTAATGACTAATTTTACGGGTTGCCAAATCCCCGACGGATTCCCACGGAAAAACCCATGAGGCAAGTCTTTCAGCATTTGGTTGGTCACTTCCACAGTAACGGCTATGGTTGCAATATCATTGGCATTTTCAATATCCTTGACATAATCAAGCATAACCTTTATAGCAACAAGGTTTTTACCAGGTTTAGTCAACTTGGTTATATCTACAATAAACTCTCCAAACATACCAATATGGCTACCTGCTTTTTTTCCATTCACATATACCTCAGCCACTTTGGAAACCGCATCAAAAGAAAGTTCTAAATGTTTTCCATGAATGGTTTCGGGTAACTCCATCCATTGGCGATACCACCCTATTTTGGTTTGTTTATAATCAAATGTGTAATTTTCGCAACGGTCTGTCTCTTTTTGGTAATAGGTGTCGGAGACGCCTTTAGGGAAATTTTGTTCCATAAATGTTTCGCCGTGCAACCAAATACGGGATGGATTCCAGAAATTTGGGACCTCTAAAATATGCCAATCCTTATCATCGGCTGTTGCAGAAAAAGCGGCATCATTATTTTCAATTTCATGGGCCGGTTTAAATAACCAATTGCCATCAAGGGATATTTCTGTTCTAGTGGCATTAATATTTGAAACCACTATCGGTTTATACAAACCTCTCTCCTTTTTACGTTGAATTTCTTTTTCTTCTTTAGTTGAATAATAATTGTACTCATCTACTGCTATACCATCTAAATAGTTTTCCGGTAGTTCTTTTACTTCCAGGTTTCTAAATTCGGTTTGTATCCAACTGCCTCCTAAGCCAATTTTTCCCGAAGGTAACAAGTGAGCATTCTCATCAATTACGTCGATACGTGGTTTTCCTTCATCATTTAAAAAAACGCGAATCCTGTTTTTGCACACTTCAATACTTATTTTGTACCATGTATCTAAAGCAGGAGAAAAATCGAGGTTTCTAATTCCCAAAAAGGCATCATCGCCCATAAGTCCCATTCTACCAATTTCTATATCGTTTTGTAAACCGCCTTTAATCCCAACAATATAACGTTCATTTCTACCCTGCTCCCTAAAACTCGCCCATATTTGAACTAGCTCTTCGGTACTGGGCACTTTGGCTTCAAAGGACACACGGTAATTTTTCCAATCGGTATTCCCAAAACTTGCATATGCGTCTCTGCTAATAAGAGTTCCATCGTTAACAAAACAGACCCCTTTACCAACTTTTGTAAAACCTGTAGCTTCAAAATTATCTTTTGGGCTTATTTTAAGTTGCGCATGACTTGATGATAAGCCTAATACAAAAATTAATATTAGAGCTATATAATTGAATTGTGATTTAGTTTTTTTTATCATTTTTATCATAGGTTCAATCTTTTCTTAAATTTATACTATAAACCTATTTCGATTTATTTTTTCGCATATAAATTTCGGTACAAACAAAAGTCAAAATGAGTTCTATTTTAAAATTATCGCTACTATATTATTAGTAATTTAAACATGATTTCATTTGTGCAACAACGGCTGTATAATCCGGATCTTCAGGATATGGATTTTCAATGATTTCCTCTTCGTTCTTTTCTGATGATTTTGAACACCCTGTAATGAATGAACCAATCAGAAAAATTAAAATAACATACTTTTTCAACTGTTCATTGATTTTTAAATTGATCCAGTTTTTTTATTTTTTAGTTGGCATTTCCGCTTTTAGTGGTATTTCTTTACGTAACATTTCTCCAGCTTTTCCAGTCAAATACAAATAATGGTCTGAAGGGACATTGTCATTCCCAACAAAATGGACATCCTCACTATTTGGAGGATTATTTAAAACAGGAATGATCGCTGTTCCTTCATCGACCTCATCAAACATCCCCACATACAACATGTCTGAACCTGCTAAGATGGCATTATAGATCAAATCCCAGTAAAATTTACCACCAACCCTTGGAATGGCACCATAGGAAGTATGCCTTGCTAAACCTGGATTTCTTTTCGATAGGTTGTGCCAACTGAACCCGGCATACACCAAAGGCACATAATCCACATTATTTTCTTTGCACCATTTGATATCGGCCATAACATGATCGCGATATCTAATTTCATCTTGATGCAATAAGGGCGTAAAACGTTGCACCATCCATGGCAATACAATGTCTGCCGATTTTATAACCTCATGCAAATAAGGATCTGGCAGACAATCTTTATCTAATTCCCGAAAATATGTTGGCACGCCTAGCATCACGGAACACCCACCATATTCTGGATCATTTTTTAAGAAATCAATCAAACGGTTAATGCCAATTTCACGAATGTTATAAGATCGATCTGGAAAGCCAATCCCCCAAATAGTAACCAATGGTTTTCCGTTATGGTGCAGGTAATTTTCGCTGTTGGTTACTTTTAGGTTATCCACCAATTTTTTCCAATCTTCAATGATTGCGGAACAATCTTCGCCACTAGCTCTCATTCCCGACAGATCGTACATAACCGCTATGGCACGGTTATTTTCTTCGGCTGCGTTAACCGCATTTTTTAATATAATGTCTTGAGATTTGTTTGGGTCGTCATGATTTCTTGCCACCCCAAAAAAGCGTTGCATAAAAACACCGTCCACACCATAATCCTTCATCCATTTGAAATGTAAATCGGTAGTACTTTTATCTACGGAACTAAAAACCCTTGCCTTGGTACCATCAGGAAGTTTAAAACTTGTTTCGTAAGTTTTTTTGTATTCGGATACGTCTGGCCAAAAGTCAATTGTGTTATGGTCTTTATCAAACTTGCCATCGGCACCGTAGTGTCCCCATTTAGAACCCGACCCATCTCCAGGTGCCCTGAACCAACCTTGATAACCTGCCATTACCAGACCTTTATAACTGGGATATTTACTGGTTTTTGAATGTTTGTTTTGACCGTTTGAATGTATCGTAAAAAAAACAATCAGTCCTAATAGTAAAGCGTGCTTTAAATTCATTTTCTCCAAATTATTATTAATTAAAAAGTTGCTTGTTTTCATCAGGTCCCATTTCAAATTCCAAAGTGCCTCCATTCCATATATCACTATGGTCAAAGAAAGGCTCTGTCATGGTTTTCCCATTCAGTTTTAAGGATTGTATGAATTTGTTTTTAGCACTGTTATTTTTTGTTTTTATAGTAAAGTGCTTGCCGTTTGATAAATTGATGACCACATCATCAAAAATTGGACGACCGATGGAATACGTTGTATTTCCTGGGCAAAAAGAATAAAAGCCCATTGCATTTAAAATATACCAAGCAGACATTTGCCCACAATCTTCATTTCCCGACAACCCGTTTGGATTATTAAAATACAGGCTGGACATGATACTATCGGTCAGTTTTTGGGTTTTCCATGACTCGCCAACATAATTGTACATATGGGTGATATGATGGCTAGGTTCATTACCGTGAGCATATTGCCCTATCAACCCAGAAATATCGCTTGAACTCTCTTCTCCTGTAATTTCCGAACCGGTTGAAAACAATTCATCTAATTTTGTCACAAACTTTTCTTTGCCTCCCATCAAATCGACCAACCCATCAACATCATGAGGTACGAACCATAGCCATTGCCATGCATTTCCTTCTACATAATCATCTTTTCTATGTTGTGAAAACTTGGGATCAAAGGGTTCTCTAAAAGTTTTATCTTCATTGACACCACGCATAAAACCTGTTTCTTTATCAAAATATTTTTGATAATGTTTAGAGCGTTCCATAAAGCGCTGATAATCTTCATTTTTTCCTAAATCTTTGGCCATTTGTGCGATACACCAATCGTTATAGGCATATTCCAATGCTTTTGAAACGGATTCGTTTTCCAAATCGGATGGAATAAAACCAAGTGTTTCATTATACATTTTGGCTTTTGGGGATAATTTTTCTTTGACTACATCTGAAAATGTCTTGATACCATTCACGTTATAGGTTGCGGCATGCACCATAGCCTCATAAGCCTTCTCAACATCAAAATTGCGTGCGCCCTTAAAATAGGCATCTACAATTACAGGAACCGAGTGGTAGCCAATCATGGTGCCTGTGTAATTCCCGTTCAGTTCCCATTTTGGTAAAATGCCACCTTGGTCATATTGGTTTAACAGTGAGTTTATAAAATCTTCATTTTTATTGGGATGAATGATGGTCATTAAAGGATGAAACCCTCTAAAAGTATCCCATAGCGAAAAAACCGTGTACATATTTTTATCTTTGGAAACATGAATATTTTGATCCATCCCTCGGTACCTCCCATCCACATCATTAAAAATGTATGGAGTCATAGCAGTGTGATAAAGCCCCGTATAAAAAATGGTTTTTTCATCTTCAGACCCACCTTGCACATTAATTACATCAAGCTCCTTTTCCCATGCTTTATAAGCATCTTCTTTGGTTTTATCGAAATCCCAATCTGGAATTTCCTCTAACAGATTCTTTTTGGCACCTTCATAATCAACGGACGAAATTCCAACCTTCGACAGGACCGTATTAGAATTTTCATTTTCAAAATTTAAAATAGCGACTAAATTTTGACCCTCTAAATGGTTTATGTCCGCTTGTTCTGAATCACCTTGAAATAATTGGCAAGTAAATGGTTGATCAAATTTGGCATGAAAATAAATATGCCTATTGGGTGCCCACCCTTTAATGTGTTTGCGACCAACAATTTCGGTATCACTGATGATTTTAAATTCGCTGTCAACCACTTGGCGGTCATGAATTGTATGGTTTAAATTGATGACCAAGCCTTTATTTTTATCCTTAGGGAATCCGTAACGATGAAATCCAACTCGGGTGCTTGCGGTTAATTCTGCTTTTATATCATAATCGAGTAAATCGACGGCATAATATCCTGGAATGGACGTTTCCTTTTCATGGCTAAAACGGCTTCTATATCCAGAATCTGGGTCTTCTGGCGTGCCTCGGTTTATTTTTGATTTTCCAGTAAAAGGCATAAATAACACATCGCCAAGGTCTCCAATACCTGTACCACTTAAATGGGTGTGGCTAAACCCAAGAATAGAATTATCGGTGTAATGATAACCACCACAAGCATCCCAACCGGCTGTACGAGTATCTGGGCTTAGTTGCACCATGCCATTTGGGGTGGTTGCCCCCGGAAACGTATGACCATGACCACCCGTACCAATAAAAGGGTTTACGTAGGCAATGTTGTTTTTACTTTCTTCTTTTTTTAAAGTATTGGTTTTTTTTCCATTTGAGCATGCGACAAATGATAACACGACACCCAAATAGGTCAACTTGAAAATTCTATTCATATTATAAAATATAACGACTAATTTAATTTTGAATCAAAAATAGAAACCGTTATTAATTATGAATGAATAATTAATTAATTAAAAATTAATATTGGATTAATATATGTTTTTGCTAAAATAATAGTGTGTTTAAAAGAAATTTAGGCATTCGTTCCATGAAGTACCATTGATTTATTTTGAAATCTAAACAAACCAATTTTTTACTTTGTAAGTTACTTGCTCTTTCTTTAATCTCAATTGGGTTTAATTCCCCGAGGCTTGCCTCGTTTTATTATTACTATTTTATGACTCGATGTCACAAAATAGTAAATTTATACACAAGAGCCATAACGCAACGGTGCTTCTGTTCGTCAGTTTTAAATCGTCAATAATATGTTTCCAATTTTCTATAACCAGTTTATACTTGCTATCATCCATACTGCCTATATCATTCATCAAGGCTATAGCGACACCATACTTATTGGCTGCTTTAATGGCTGAGGCCAATACTTTATCGTTATGATTTATACGGCCTTTGTCCGTTAATACCGAAAAAAAGCGCTGTATGAGCACCCCATCAATAACATATTCTTTCATCCATTTAAAATGAAGGTCAACAGTACTTTCGTCATAAGAGCTAAAAACATAAGCAGGTGAACCATCGGCAAATTTAAAGGGTGTTTTATATTTTACTTCATATTCGTCCATTTCTGGCCAAAAATCTATAGATCAATTGCCATCCTCGAATTTTCCGTTTTTTACTATAGTGCGTCCATCCTCTGTTGGCTCGGTCGCCTTCACAATTAAACCATCTTTGATATTCTTCCATTACGAACCCTTTATAGCTCATAAACTTGCTTTTTTTGGCGTGTTTATTTTGGGCGAAAACATCGTGACCTAAAAATAGAATTACAATCAAAACTAGAAGTAATATATTTATATTGTCAGGGATACATATTGGTTTTTTTTCGACAGTTTTTACTTAAATATTTAACATTTACGTTCATCTACCTTATTCAATTAGTTAAAATTTCGGAATTTCGGCATACTTACCCCAATCTTTATTTGGAAGTTCGTCCAGAATCAGCTTTAATGTGCCACCTTCCATAATTTGCTGATGTGTGATAAACGGGCTTGAACTTTCCTTCCCATTTATAAACGCCTTCTGAATGTATTTTTTAGTTCTACTTGCTCCTTTGGCATCCACGGTAAATTTTTTCCCGTTTTCAAGATTAATCGTTACTTTTTCAAAAACAGGACTTGTAATATCATAAAATGGAAGCCCCGGAGTTGTAGGGTATAAGCCCATGGACGAGAACACCACAAAAGCGGTCATACCACCACCATCTTCGTCACCTGGGATTCCGAAAATGTTGTCTTTAAACCATACATCCAATAAAAACCGCGTACGCTTTTGAGTTTTCCAAGGTGCGCCAAAATAGTTGTACAGGTAAGGAATATGAAAAGAAGGCTCATTGCCCATTGAGAATTGCCCGACCATGCCTGTTGAATTTGAACCATTGATATAAAACTCATTTTTCTTCATCCCTAATGGTTCCCTGAACATTTGATCCAATCTGTCTTCAGCTGCTTTCTTCCCTCCTAACAAGCCTATTAATCCATTAATATCCTGTTGAACATCCCAGGCATATGTCCAGCCGTTATTTTCATCAAAATAATCTCTATAGCCTCTTCCTCCGGCAGATTTTGGGTCTATATCAATCCAATTGCCCTTATCATCTTTTGGCATAAACAATCGGTTCTTCTCATGCCATAACTTTTTATAGTTTTTTCCTTTTTCTGAGAACCTCTCATAATCTTCTTTTTTGCCCAATTCTTTTGATAGTTCGCCCAATGCCCAATAATCGTAACTAATTCCTAACGTTACCGCTACTGCTTGACGTTTTTCAAAATCATCCATCATTGCTATGGTTTCCTTTTCTCCAGGCTGCAGTGCCCGAAAATAGCCATGTTCATGATAAAAATCGTCTATTTCCAATTTTGGAATGCCTTGACGCCATGGGATAAATGTGGCTTTGGTCATATTCTTTTTTATGCCTTCATAAGCTTTTTGTACATGATAATCTTTTAATCCTTTACGATAGCCATCAATAAACAAAGCGCCAGAATGGTATGAATTCATACACATATGGTTTCCGTGCACTTGTGGAAATGTTGGCATCCATCCGCTTTGCTCATACATTAAGGTATATGAGTTTAGAATGTTGTTTTGCATTTTTGGTGTTAAAATGGTGCGTAATGGATGTTGCGCTCGGTAGGTATCCCAAACCCAATCATCTACATAAAATGGTCGATTGCTTTCGTGTACCTTGCCATTGTATCCGCTATAGTATTTTCCGTATTCGTTTATATCTACCATACGCTCGTAGGTGCGGTATAATGACGTATAAAAAGTGCGTTTTTGTGCTTCAGTCCCTCCTTCTACTTCTATCTGGTTTATCACCATTTCCCATGCTTTTTTACCAGAAGCAACCAATTCATCAAATCCATTGGCCGTTAATTCCTTTTCGAAATTTATCTTGGCCTGTTCATGGCTTATATATGAAACCCCATATTTAACATGCACTTCTGAAGGGGTTTGTTTTGGAAAGGAAATAGAAAATTTTCCATTTGTAGAATGAATTGTTGCATTTTTTACTATGTTATTATTGGCATCTGTAATCCGTGCATATACATAAGAGTGCATTTCTCGGGTAACGGGGTCCGTCCCTTTTGTGGTGTATTTTATTGTTTCAACCAATTCAAATGACCTATTTTCGTTTGAAGCAACGGTCATATCATTTGACCCTTTTATCAGGATGTTCTTGTCCGCCCCTTCGGGAAAATCGATTTTATAAATGGCTACTTTTTTGCCCGGTGCAAAACTGACCCGAATAGCATCATCAATTAAATAGGTGCTTTACAACCAAGGATGAAATACCTCCAAATCGTGGTATATATTCATTTTTTTATTCCAAGTTTCGTTAGAAATGGCTCCCAAAGAGACTTTCATTTGAAAAATCCCAGGACTTCTATGACTTGTTACTTGTAGTGGAAAGGCATCTACTTGATCTGCTATATAATCCGTTTTTATAGGAAACATGCGTAGCATCTGATTTGGAAGATGCATGGTTGGATAAGTAGGCACTAAAAAACGGGATACATTACCAATGGTGGGATCCACATATTTAGTAAAATCTTCTTGCGCATAAGAAGAGACTATTGAATAAAAAGATAGAACTGATAAAATGATGATTTTCTTCATTATTGAAATTAGATTGAATAATTTGAATTTTATGCTAATTAAAGAGGCAACTATTAATAAATAATTATTGCGGAACGGAATAATTTTCTACGAAAAAGGGGTAAAAATGCAGTGATAAGAAATGATATTGAGCAAAAGGCATCAATTTTTGAATGAAGGCCTCATAGCCCTTAGCCTTAATTTTCAATAGTTTTTAAAGGCACAAACTCATGAAAAACAGTATCCGAAGTAACCTGCCACAACCGAAATCCCAGTGGTCTTTTATCAAAATTTTTACTGGTTGTTTCGCCACTTACCATTTGGATATTTTCAAAATTATTTATTATGCTTTCATGGGTATGTCCAGACAGGTATGCCGTTACATTATTTTTCTTTAAAAGAACTAAAACCTCTTGGCGTATAGCTATAGGTAAATTAAAATATTCTTCTTTTTCTTCAGGTGTTTTTAAGAATATTGGGTAATGCCCTAATACAAAAACCTTGGTATTTGTGGTGCCCAAACTGTCCAAAGTATGCTTAAACCATTGCTGATGCTTATCAGACTCATTTGTTACATGTGCTTTCCATAATTGCGTGTTGGCAACAACAAATGGTATGCCTTTATTCTGAAATGTAAAATAGTCTTTCCCAATAACATTCCGATAATATTTTAACGAGCTATCCGTGGGAACATTTCCAACATCATGATTTCCTGGCGCCAGGTAACAAGGCATTTTAAATCCATCTTTGATGCTTTTAAAATCAGCATACGAGCTTTCATTGGCATGATGGACCAAATCGCCACATATTACCACAAAGTCTGGGTTTAACTCATTTATCTGCGCCACAGCCTGTTTAAATGATTTTACATCATGTTCATAACCACCCATGCCCAATTGGGTGTCGCATAATTGAACAAAGTAAAATGGTTTTTGAGTTTTATTTACACAGGATACGTTAGCTATTACAATTACAAAAACCAAATATGTATAAAACCTGACAGTCATTTTTGTTTGTTTAAATCAATCCTGTGAACACCATCCTGTGATTTTCAATATCTTATGCCTCCAATCAAAAGAGGTTTGAATACAAATACCTGTTTGTTCTGCACACTTTTTTTATGGAACAGCCCATAAACATATGGTATAAGTAGGCAGAAAATAATTCTGGCTTTTTTAAACCATAAGGTACCTTGCCAGTAGTGTCCCTGAAATATTTTTTGCAGTCCTTACAATAATAACGTTGCACATCTTTGTGTTTACCATTAGCGCGTATATCATTACCCTTGCAATTAGGGCAACAATGTAGATGATTTTTCATTAACACTAGACAACATAGTGGAAATGTCGCCAGTAGCAGACGAAATCATTAACAGAAGTTCATTAACAATATCCTGATGCCTAATAAATCTAAGCTTTTAAAGTATTCTGAAAAATGTCTGGTATCATTTTTTTGGTTTTCAAGAAAGATACAACTTGTCTAAGTCATATTATGGAATATAGCCAAAATCAATTAAAAGTTTATGACCGTTGATGCTTAGTAAATGTAATTCATAGAAATAAACATTTAAGGTATATTTCAAAATGTAATTAATTTAAAGGAGTTCTATAAATTAAAAATTTGATTTTCAAGGATTACGGTTATCTGAATTTAGAAGCAGAAACTAAATGAAAATATAGTGGAACACTAACAAGGAAAAGACGTTGCACAATAATTAAGGGTTCTTGTGGCTGGTACGGTCCAACATGAACGCCCTGATCCTTTGGGGTTGACCGAACTGGTTCTTTGGCTGATTGCCTTTATGGAGATTAGCCTGTTTAGAAGAGATAAACTTTAAAAGGAATGATTTATCGGCCATAACTCAGGCTGACATTGGATAATACAGATCGATTCGAACCATGTAAAACAGTTCAAATAATGCCACTTTTAGCTTTTTTGAATTGTATCGATTTATTTTTAGTGGCAGGAATAAGGATGCACCCTTATGATCGCTATAAGCGCATTGATCCTGCTCTTTAAGGCTCAACACAAAAAGTTGTGGAGTAACTAAAAATGAGGGAACTTTGAAATAAAGATTTCGATGCCCTCAGATTCACTACTAGCTATAGCCAATTTATTACTTCCCGAAGTACTCTTAACCTATTTTAATTTAACAAAGC
>JAGXIO010000200.1 GCA_024635555.1 Saccharicrinis sp. | reverse complement strand
TGTATAAGAGACAGGTTTTGGTAAGGTTGTCTTTGGCTTCGTTCAATGATGCTCTGGCATTTCGCAGGGCTGCTTTTGAAGCTTCCACGCTGGCTTTGGATATATTATAATCGCTCTGTGCCAACTCATACTCCGATTCGGATATGGTTTGCTGATTCCAAAGTGTTTTGTTACGATTAAACGACAGTTCTTTTTGCGTTAACTGGGCCTCAGCTTGAGCTAAGTTAGCCTCGGAAGAACGTAACGAAGCTTCCATTTTTTCGAGATGACGTTGGTAAATATCTGGCTGTATCCTGGCCAAAATCTGTCCGGTAACTACTTCATCGCCTTCCTTAACGGTAAGCTCCAATATTTCGCCCGACACATCCGACGAAACCTTTACCACGACTTCGGGCTTTATTTTACCATTGGCCGTAATAAGCTCTGTAAGCGTTCTAAGCTCTGCCTTTTCTGCGCTAACTTTTTGTTGGTATTCACCACCAATCCAACCTTGTTTTTTGCCTACGATAAGTACAACTATAATAATCACCAATGCAATTAGGGGATACAGAACTTTTTTCTTCATGCTTAAAATATAAGTAACACAAGCTTACTGTTTCTCTATAAAGGTAAAGAGAAATCGGGCTTGCTTATTTTCTGCAAGATAACAAGATAAATTTTTGTAGCTTAATTATGATGTATAAAAATACAAAAAGCCGAAAGAATTTTCTTCTTTCAGCTTTTTTAAAGGTGGTACCACCTGGATTCGAACCAGGGACACATGGATTTTCAGTCCATTGCTCTACCGACTGAGCTATGGTACCCCGTTTTTTCGAGGCCTGCTAATTGCAGTATTGTATGCTTTAAGGGTGGTGCCACCTGGATTCGAACCAGGGACACATGGATTTTCAGTCCATTGCTCTACCGACTGAGCTATGGCACCCTCAATTTTTTATAATACCCCCTATTGCTTTCAATAGAAGTACCTTTTTGTTTAAGGCGGTGCAAATATACACAAAGATTTTTTGCTTCAAAACCAAATCTTAAAAATCTCGTTTTATTTTATGGCTTGGCCTTTAAATACATTGTTCTTTAGTACTTTTGCCTACCAAATTTTTTTTGAATGGAATTTTTTACACATACTTTAAATAACGGTATCCGAATAATACATAAGCCCGAAAATGGCGAAGTTTCGTACTGTGGAATGACTATTAATGCGGGCTCGCGCGATGAGGAGGAAAAGGAGCACGGCATGGCTCATTTTATTGAGCACGTGGTGTTTAAGGGAACCACAAAACGCAGGGCCTTTCATGTAATAAGCCGTTTGGAAGATGTGGGTGGCGAACTAAACGCCTACACCACCAAGGAGGAAACTTGTATATATGCCACTTTTTTAAAAGAGGACTATCAACGGTCTATGGAACTGATTGCCGACATCACTTTTCATTCTGTTTTTCCCGAAAAAGAGTTGGAAAAGGAAAAAGAAGTGATTATCGACGAGATTAATTCCTACAAAGATTCGCCTGCCGAACTTATTTTCGATGATTTTGAAGAGCTCTTATATCCCAACCACCCTATCGGTCGGAATATTTTGGGCACGCCCGAAATACTTAAATCCTTTAACCGCGATGACATTCATCGTTTTATAGACAATAACTACCATACCGATCAAATGGTGTTTTGCTCCGTGGGGCAACATGATTTTAAACGAGTTGTTAAATTGGCGGAGAAATATTTTGGGTCAATACCTGAGAACAGAAGACAAATGGAGCGGAAACCAATTGTTAAAAGTGATGCTAAAATTGTAGTTTTAGACAAAGGTACCTACCAAAGCCATGTGGTATTGGGCGGTGTGGCCTATGACTACAACCACCCGAAACGCTTGGGCATGCATCTGCTGAACAACTTACTGGGAGGACCTGGGATGAACAGCCGACTAAATATGTCGCTTCGCGAGAAAAGTGGGATAGCCTATAATATTGAATCGTCGTATGCTGCATTTTATGGCACTGGCGTTTTTTCCATTTACTTGGGTACCGACCGTAAGAATGTGGATAAAAGTTTGAAGATAGTTTTTGGCGAGCTGAACAAACTCCGAAATACGAGCATGGGTACAATGCAATTGCATAAAGCCAAGAAGCAGCTCAAAGGGCAGATAGCCATTTCATCCGAAAGCAAAGAAAGCCTGATGCTTAATATTGGCAAAAGCCATCTGCTTTATAATAAGGTGGATTCACTGGAATATATCTACCAAAAAATTGACGAACTGAGTGCCAGTGATTTAATGCAAATTGCCAACGAATGCATGAATCCGGATGATATGTCGCAACTCATTTATTTATAAAAGTATGTTCCCACAAAATATCGACCTCGAAAAATATATACTGGAGCATATCGACACCGAGGATGAATTGCTTTATGAGCTCAACCGAAAAACTCATATCCATATCTTACAACCCCGCATGTTATCGGGGCATTTGCAAGGTCAGATATTAAAGATGTTTTGCCAGATGATCCAACCTAAGAACATACTGGAAATAGGCACCTTCACAGGCTATTCGTGCATCTGCATGGCCCAAACTTTACCCAACGATGGATTTATAGACACTATTGATATTGATGACGAGATGGAGCCCTTTGCACAGTCCTTCTTTAACCGGTCGGGCTTGGCGCACAAAATTAAAATGCACCTAGGCGATGCCCTTGATATAATGCCCACTTTAAACAAGCAATACGACTTGATTTTTATTGATGGCGATAAAAGGCAATATCCAACATATTACGAGCAGGCAAAGGAGATATTACGACCGGGCGGTTTTATATTGGCTGATAATATATTGTGGGACGGCAAAGTAATTGAACCCATTGCCCGTAACGATACTTATACGCAACGTATTTTGGAGTTTAACCAAATGGTTAAAGAAGATAAAGCCGTGGAAAAAGTAATATTTCCGTTTAGGGACGGTATTTTCGTGATCAGGAAAAAAACAAGTTAATATTTATTGGGTAAACATTAATTGAATATGAAATGTTAACTCTACCAAACTTTACACTATGACAGGAATATTTTATGGCTCATCGGTGGGTAACACCCGCTTTGTAGCCGAGAAGCTAGAACTTTTAATTCCCCATGCGGAATTAAACCCCGTTGAAACTGCTACGCAACAAGATATAGAAAAATATGATTTTTTGATTCTGGGTACCTCAACCTGGGGAATAGGTAACATGCAGGACGATTTTGAAACATTTGTGGATACTTTGGTAGGCAGTGATTTGACTGGCAAAACTATTGCTTTGTTTGGCCTTGGCGACCAGTTTACCTACCCCGACACTTATTGCAATGGGATGGGCAAATTGTACGAACTTATCAAAGACAAAGGGTGTACTTTTGTGGGATCGTGGCCAATCGACGATTACGACTTTTCAGATTCGATGGCCGTTGTGGACGGAAAGTTCGTAGGCTTAGCACTTGATGAGGACAACGAGCCTGACTTAACAGATTATAGGCTAAATGAATGGATTAAAGTTTTTTGATGATACGGTCATTTTATCCATATCCGCTTTGTCGAAGAGGGTGGGGTAATCGGACACAAATTTCTCCATCACTGCGCCAATAAGTGTTTCGCGCATAAACTTTGATTTATTGGAAATCTTATATTTTTTGCAATACGATTCAATGGCCTCTTTTTCTTTTTCGTTTAGTAAAAACGAAACCTGATGTGTTCTTCGTAACAGCGAAGATTTTATTAATTTATCAGCAGGCTTTTTATTTTTTTTTGGTCCCTTTTTGGCCATCCCCTTAAATGCTATGTATTTGCCACAAAAATAGTAAAAAAAGCAGGGTACAAAAACTTTACATCTACAAAAACAAGCAAACGTATTAATTCAAAGTATTTTACGGCCAATGAAGGGGTTGGTTTACCGTAAGCAACTGATTACGAATACGTACTATTAACAAGCTTTAACTTATTTTCATGTTCTTTCATTAAGAAATAGCCTACATTTGTTGTGTAGATTTTTTTTCATAGATTTAGATTAACAAGTTGATTTTAAGGGTAAAAGGATAGATGTTTCATCTATCCTTTTTTTGTTTAAAACCTAAGTAAAGTTTATTCCCACAACGATAAAGCCATCCGGTTCATTTTAAAATCTGCCAAAAATACAGCTTTCATGTCATTTTTTCTCAATAACAATCTATGCTATGTCATTCTTTCAGAGCATTTTAAGATAATTTTTCACTGCTTTACTCCTAAATAATCTTAATCTTTTGATTTACTGCTGGTTAATAAAATTTGCTTTTATACAATCCCTTCCGTGGCATTGACTTTGAGGTGCTTATATCGCAATTTATTATTCACTTAAATTATGGAGGGAAACGCTATGACATTAGCAAAATTATCACAAAATTCATTTCCATCTTTTCCTTCAGTATTTGATCGTTTTTTTGAGGGAAACATGATGGATTGGGGCAATTCTAACTTTGCCGCTTCTAATTCTACTCTGCCTGCTGTAAACGTTAAGGAAGACGATGATGAGTTTCAGATTGATGTTGCAGCACCGGGATTGAAAAAAGAGGATTTTAAGGTGGACTACGATAACGGTCGCCTGACAATCTCCTCGGGAAAGAAAAATGAGAGCGAAGTAAAAGAGGGTAAAAAGATTACCCGCAGGGAGTTTAGCTATCAATCGTTCCAACGCTCGTTTACCGTTCCGGAAACCATGGTAGATGGCGACAAAATTAAAGCCAGCTATGCCGATGGAATACTTCATATCGCTTTACCCAAGCGAGAAGAAGTAAAACCAAAACCAGCTAAACAAATTAAGATTCAGTAAGAAATAAATAACGGGATGCCACATTTTGGCATCCCGTTATTTATTTTTATCAATCCTTATAAAACCCACAAATGAAACTGGGGATTTAAGTGGTGATTTATAATTTCTCAATAATCTGTTCCATTTCTTCCAATGATTTTCCTTTTGTTTCAGGAACCATTTTCCATATAAATATGGCCGAAAGAATACTCATTACGCCGTAGAACATGTAGGTTGCACCACCACTCAACTCCATCATTGCCGGATAGGTGGACGAAATAAAATAGTTAGCCGCCCACTGCACGGCAACAGCAATAGCAATGGCTCTGCCTCTAATTTTATTCGGGAATATTTCACCAATCAGCACCCAGGTAACCGGTCCCCAGCTCATCATAAATGAAGCGGTATAAATAATAATAAAAACCAATGTGCTGATTCCAATCACATTAAAGAACGATAGAAGGCTTATGGCTATCATACCGATGGCCATGCCAATGGAGCCAGTAATCAATAAAGGCTTCCGTCCCCATTTGTCAACGGTTAATATAGCTACCACGGTAAATATCACATTAATCAAGCCCATAACAATGGTTTGTAGCATGGAAGCATCTTTGGCGGCACCCATGCTTTCGAAAATACGGGGTGCATAGTAAAGTGCTACGTTAATGCCAACAAATTGTTGAAATACCGATAAAAGGATACCAATGATGATGACTTTCTTTCCATAAGCAAATATTTTTGAGGATGCTGTACTGGCCAAAGTAACTTTAATATCGGCAAGTATTTTTTTGCCTATTTCGGCTCCATTTATTCGCTCCAGAATATTGAGTGCCTTATCATGATGTCCTTGCATGGCGAGGTATCGGGGTGTCTCTGGAACAAAAAATAATAGTATGCCAAAAATAGCAGCCGGTATGGCCTCCGATAAAAACATATAACGCCAACCTATTTCATTAATCCATTCTACACTTTGCCCCTTGGCAATATTCCAGTTGACAAAATAAACCACCAACATACCAAAGATAATGGCAAACTGGTTAAAGGATATCAAACGGCCGCGCATGTGAGCAGGAGCAATTTCGCTGATGTACATAGGGCTAATGGCCGAGGCAAGTCCAACGCCTATACCCCCAATAATCCGATAAAAGTTAAACATGTACAATAGTCCCATGCTGGCTTCGCCGTGTTTGAAAAATAGAAATTCAGGATATCCGGAGCCCAGAGCAGATAAAAAAAACAGCGCAGCAGCCACCTTTAGTGAATTTTTACGACCGATACGAGAAGCCAAAATGCCAGAGATGGCGCCGCCAATTATACAGCCTATCAAAGCACTTGACACGGTTGCTCCATGCACAAAAGAGCTTAGATTAAGACCATCGATTAAAAAAGCCTGAATTGATTTTTCCGCTCCGGAGATAACAGCAGTATCATACCCAAAAAGTAGTCCCCCTAAGGTAGCCACTAAAGTGAGGAGCATGATGAAGCCCATATTTTGTTGTTTCATAGACTTAATAATTTGAATTTTAAGATATATTTTGAGCTTGCTTCTGCAAGGTGAATTTGTTACACAATTGGAGGTTCCCGGAGTATCTTGATATCAAATCAATAACCACGGGAACCTTTATTGTATTTACTAAATATACATATTTATCAATTGTTCGTAGCGCTCTTGTTTGCCGCTAATCATGGCTGGTTCGCCTGCTTCTTTGGCAATTTTACGTAAATCTTCCAATGTTAATTTACCAGCAGCGAAATCGGCACCTTTACCTGAGGCAAAAGATGCATACCGGTCTGCTTTTAACTTTTTATACTCGCTATTAGTCAAGATGTTGTCGGCAATAACCAACGCGCGAGCAAAGGTATCCATACCCGAAACATGGGCAATAAAAATATCTTCGAGATCGGTTGAATTGCGACGAGTTTTGGCGTCGAAGTTGATACCTCCACCCTGAAGACCACCAGCCTGAAGAATAACCATCATGGCTTGCACTGTTTCGTAGATGTTGGTTGGGAATTCGTCAGTATCCCATCCGTTTTGATAATCACCTTTGTTGGCATCAATACTACCTAACATACCTGCATCAGCAGCACATTGTAATTCGTGCTCAAAAGTGTGCTGTGCCAAAGTAGCATGGTTAACTTCAACATTCAATTTAAAATCTTTATCCAAACCATAATGACGTAAAAAGCCAATTACTGTTTCGGCATCTACATCATATTGATGTTTAGATGGCTCCATTGGTTTGGGCTCAATAAAGAAATTACCTTTAAAACCATTTTTACGAGCATAATCACGTGCCATACCCAAGAATTTTGCCATGTGTTCCTTCTCGGCTTTCATATCGGTATTTAATAACGACATGTAACCTTCGCGACCGCCCCAGAAAACATAGTTTTGTCCGCCAAGAGCAATAGTTGCATCCAAAGCATTTTTTACCTGTACGCCAGCATGTGCAAGAACAGAAAAATCCGGATTGGTGGATGCTCCATTCATGTAACGAGCGTTAGAGAATACGTTGGCAGTACCCCAAAGCAATTTAACCCCAGAGTCTTTTTGATACTGCTGTGCGATAGGAATCATTTTTGCCAAGCGCTCTTCAATTTCAAATACTGTTCCATCGCCAACTACATCCGTGTCGTGAAAACAATAAAAGGGAGCACCTATTTTGGTGAAAAATTCGAATGCTGCTTGCATTTTGTATTTAGCTTTGTCCAATGCATCGCTTCCTTTGTCCCAAGGATATACTTTTGTTCCAGGACCAAATGGATCACCACCATCGCCACAGAACGTATGCCAGTATGCAATGGCAAAACGCATGTGTTCTTTCATTGTTTTACCCGCAACTACTTGTTCGGGATTGTACCATTTGAATGCCAATGGATTTTTTGATTCTTTGCCTTCATAAGCTATTTTTCCTATACCTGGAAAAAATTCGTTGTTTGTAGCCATGTCTAATGATATTAATTATGGAAATAAATTTTACATATGTTAATTTGTGAGTAAACTCAATCAACTCTTGATATGAATATTGTTATAATCCTTTCTTCCAGTCTTGATACACTTGGGTCAGTTTTTCCGTGTTCTCTTTTATAGGTTCAACTAGCGCTACTTCTTGGAGAGATACAAAAGCCTCATCAAGCGTAGCGTATAAACCTGCGCCATAAGCACCACCGCGAGCAGCACCCAAAGCGCCATCGGTTTCGTACAGCTCGATGGTTGACCCTGAAACATCGGCCAACGTTTGTCGGAAAACTGGACTTAGAAACATATTGGCGTTACCAGCTTTAATTACTTTGGTTTGGATACCTGTTTGCTCCATTATTTCCATACCGTATTTAAAGCTAAAAGCTATGCCCTCTTGCGCAGCACGTAGCATGTGGCCACGGGTATGTAAATTAAAGTTGAGGTTTTTCATGGCAGCTCCGGGATTGGAATTCAATAAAACACGCTCGGCACCATTGCCAAATGGATAAAACAGCAAGCCCGCACTTCCTGGGGTAACAACACTTGCCTCATCATTCATTTGCACATAGTTGAGGCCTGGAGCCACATTTTTACGAAGCCAGGAATTTAAAATGCCCGTGCCGTTAATACAAAGCAATACACCCAAGCGATTATTGGTGTTGGAGTGGTTAACGTGTGCAAAGGTGTTAACGCGCGATTTTGGATCGTATTTCAATTGGTCGCTTACACCATAAACAACGCCCGAAGTGCCAGCCGTAGCAGCCACCTCGCCGGGTTTCAGCACGTTAAGACTGAGTGCGTTGTTCGGTTGGTCGCCGGCTCTGTACGATACGGGTGTGCCCACTTCTAAATTAAGTTCTTTGGCAGCATCGTTGTTCAAAACGCCTTGTATTCCAAAGGTTTCTTTAATGGTTGGGATAACGTTTTGGTCGAAACCATAATTATCAAGCAACTCTTTTGAAATACTTTGCGTTTTAAAATCCCAGAAAATACCTTCAGATAAACCGCCTATGGTGGTGACAATATCTCCCGTTAATTTATAAGCGATATAATCGCCAGGAAGCATTATTTTATCAATTTTTTTATATACTTCGGGTTCGTTTTCTTTTACCCACTTGAGTTTTGAAGCCGTAAAGTTACCCGGAGAATTTAGCATGTGCGATAAGCAATGTTCGCTGCCAATTTCGTCAAATGATTTGTTACCATAATCAATGGCACGACTGTCGCACCAAATGATTGCCGGACGCAGTACCTCTCCAGCTTTATCCACTGTTACCAAACCATGCATCTGGTAGGAGATGCCAATTGATTTAATATCTTTTTTATCAATATTAGCTTCTGCCATAACATCGACCAAAGCCAATTTTAGGTTCGTCCACCAATCGTGTGGGTTTTGTTCTGCCCACTCCACTTTTGGTGTTGAAATGGCCATTTCTTCTTTTGGGTAAAAAGCCGAACAAACTGCTTTGCCACTTTTTACATTGAGCAGAGCTACTTTTACCGATGAGCTACCGATGTCAAATCCTAATGCGTACATATCATTTTATTATTACGTTCTGTTCTGGTATGGTGTGGTGCAAATTTACAAAAAAAAACATTACTACAACGATTCTCTAAAATATAATTTCGTGGGCACACAAAAATCCATCGTAATATCATTAGAAGCAAAAGCTGCAGCCTTTTGTCCCATTAACTTAAAATCGGTAGAAATAACAGATATGCCTTTGTATATAAATTTCTTCATTGGCGTTTCGTTATACGAGAGTATTCCCACATCCACACCTGGCTCAAGTTTTCTCTCACGGCATTGCTCCAATATGTGCCCTAACATCCTGTCGCTAACACTAAAATACATATCTCCTGCCTTAACATTTAAGTCATCTTCTTTTTGCAGCCGTATGTAATTGTAATTATACTTCCTGCAATACTCTTCAAAACGTTCGGCGGTAATAATGGGGTGATAAGTATAGTTCGGATAAACCATCACCATCCGTTTGTACCTGCTCATTAAATGGTTGGCCTGCTCAAGCACCTCTGAAACGGGTGCACTAAAATCCTGATACAATTTATTTTTAATACTTTTTATATTGGTGTTCCAGTCTATTATCAGCGTTTTATCGGGAGGTAATAGATTAACTACTCCAGCTACTTCCTTATGAGCAAAGGGCATAATAATATATTTGCTGTAGCGATTACTGGCTTCGGTAATTAGCTTTTTAAACAAATCGATATTGTAGTGATGAAAATGCACATCCGCAATGGTATCTTTATCCAAATTTTTAACAAACTCGCTGTACAAAACTTCTTTATAGGCTTTAAAGGTGTCTAAAAATAGGAATATTTTTCGTCCCTCTTTGGCGATAAAATATCCCCTGTTGGGAACAGATTCAACAATGCCTTGTTCTTTTAGAATGCTATAAGCCTTAAATACGGTATCGCGCGATAAGCTATTTTCCTGGCACATCACATTTACGGTGGGCAGTTGATCTCCCTGGTGCAATTTATTTGTAGCAAGCGCGCTAACCACGGTATCTACCAATTGCTGAAATTTGGGTATTTCGCTTTGTGGGTTTATGTTGAATTTAATCATTTGGCAAATTAAGTATGGCGTTCTGCTTTGGTAGGTACAAAAGTAAGGTATCTTTTAATAGTGTTGATATGTTATGATGTATTTTTTGTGAAATATTATCTCAGATTAGATAAATTTTGTAGTTAAAATAAATTGCAGTGTTATATAACTGTGCCTTAAATGCTTTATACTTTGCAACTAAATAATCAGCTCAACCAAAATTCCCATATCACTCTTTTATGCTCTGCTAGTTTTTAACTCCTGCCAACGTAAACCGCAGAAGTTAAAATGATGTGAAAATTGATTTGCTCAAAGCTATCTTGTTTTTTTTATCTTTGCCAAAGCGCTTAAAAATTAACGTTTAGCAACTTTTATATTATGACTCCATTACTCACAGGACTGCTAGTAGCGGTATATTTTATGATACTAATGGTTATTTCGTATGTAACCGGACGTAAGTCAAGTAACGAAGATTTTTTTGTGGGTAGCCGACAGTCCCCGTGGTATATCGTTTCTATTGGGATGATAGGTGCCAGCCTTTCGGGGGTTACATTTATATCTGTGCCTGGATGGGTTAATGCAACGCAATTTAGCTACCTGCAAATGGTATTAGGATACTTCCTGGGATATTTAACAATTGCCCATGTGTTGCTTCCTGTATATTATCGTTTAAACCTCACCTCAATATATTCGTATTTGCAAGGACGATTTGGCAACTTTAGTTACAAAACCGGCGCTTGGTTGTTTCTGGTATCACGCACTATTGGAGCATCGGCACGTTTGTATTTGATGGCCAACGTACTTCAAATTAGCTTATTTAACGCACTGGGCATACCCTTTGCCGTAACCGTTTTTATCACCATCGCATTGATCTGGCTTTATACCTTTAGGGGAGGCATCAAAACGATTATATGGACGGATACTTTGCAGACTGTTTTTATGCTTACCTCGGTTATTATTACCATCGTTTATATTGCCAAAAGCATGGACTTGAATGCTGCGGGTGTTGTTGAGCTTATTGGTAAAAGCGAGCTTTCGAAGGTATTTGTCTTTGACGATTGGAGCTCAAAGCAGCACTTTGTAAAGCAATTTTTCAGTGGTGCTTTTATTACCATAGTAATGACGGGGTTGGATCAGGATATGATGCAAAAAAATCTTTCGTGCAAAAACCTCAAAGAAGCCCAAAAGAACATGAAATGGTACGGTTTTGCCTTTGTGCCTACCAATGTGCTGTTTTTATCCTTGGGCGTTTTGCTGTATACTTTTGCCAATCAGCAGGGTATGATGCTTCCCGAGCGTTCCGACGATTTGTTTCCAATGATTGTGAACAGTGGAGCATTACCGGCAGTGGTAGGGGTATTTTTTATTATTGGACTGATAGCAGCAGCGTATAGCAGTGCCGATTCCGCGCTCACCTCGCTCACCACTTCCTTTGCCGTAGATATTTTAGGCTCATCGCGCAATGGCCGTACCCTGACCAAAAAGAGTAGGATAATTATTCACCTTTGCATTTCGGTGGTGTTGATGCTGGTAATTATACTTTTCAGAATTTTAAATGCCGATAGCATTATAAGCACCATATTTACCCTTGCCGGATACACCTATGGCCCACTGTTGGGAATGTACGCTTTCGGATTATTCTCTAAATTTCAGGTGCGTGACAAGCTTGTACCCGCCATAGCTTTAATAGCCCCCATCATCACGGGCATCTTAGATTATAAAGCTTTAAACTGGTTTGGTTTTGAGCTGGGCTTTGAAAAACTCATGCTAAATGGGGCAATCATGTTTATAGGCTTGCTGCTTATTTCGCAGAAACATCAAGGAGATTTAAATCGTTAACAGTGATTTTATAATTATTTTTTCCGCCAATAGTACTTTTAATTCCATCAATTATTGTAGAACGTAAAACTATTTATAGAACCACTGCTAAAACCTTTTCCATATTTATCATTATCTCCTGCATTACTCTGCAATAATTTCATATTTAGCAAATGAAAAAACAGGGATGTCTGTCAAGAATGAAGCAATAGACTCTGATGCATTTTTACCTTCAGTCGTTTTTTCTGTTTTCCAGTCTGACCAATCTAGTTTATCGCCACAGTATAGGGCACTACGGTATTTAAACTTAGAGCCAGAGGGCAACGGAATGGTTGTTGGTTCATTGTTTAATTTCAAAGTTAGCATAAATTATATGCGTGTGTGCCCCGCCAGAGCAGTAGTAAATATAGCCAGAAGTTGTTGAGAAAATTTAAAAATACGAATTAACTTCTATAAACCTCGGGTAGTGGTGTGTTTTTATTCATAGGGTGTTGGCGACTGGCCATTTTATATATGAAGTCAATCTGTTGTTTACTATTTATCTAAAACCTAATCTGTTTAGTTTCCATTGTTTTGGAGTTAAGCAAAAATAAAGTATTTGTTAGTACACCTGATATTTCCACAATTATTTTAATTACTTCATTAGCTTGAATTGCCCCAATAATACCTGGTAATACACCTAAAACTCCCAAACGACTTGCATCATTTTCGTCAATTTCGGGTTTTTCTTCGAAAAGGTCTTTATACGATTTGCCACCTTTGTAATTAAATACAGCTACTTGTCCTGAAAACTTTGATATAGACCCATAAACCATGGGAATATTTAATTCTTTTGATGCTGTGTCAATAATATACCTGCTGTCGTAATTGTCGGTACAGTCAACTATAATGTCATAGTTTTTAGCAATCGTAATTGCATTTTCTGAAGTAATGCGGGTATTATAAATATCAATTTTAATGTCAGGATTATTTTCTAACAAACGCTCTTTAGCTTTCTCAGCTTTTATTTGGTTTACGTCGCAGGTTTTATAAAGTATTTGTCGTTGCAAATTACTTAAACTCACAACGTCATCATCAACAATCCCAATATTCCCAATGCCCGATGCCGTTAAATAAGTTAGCACCGGAGAACCTAATCCACCGGCACCTACTACTAAAACTTTTGCTTTGCTTAGCTTTGTTTGTCCATCGATACCTATTTCAGGTAAAATAATGTGTCTGTTATATCTTTCTAAGTCCATATTTGTAAAATTTAATTTATTGTAGAATGCAGTCCCAATCTTTCCAAACAGCTTCATAACCATTACTTCTAATCATATTGGCTATTTCAGCTGCTGTTCTATCATCATTAACCGAAAACTGCTCTAACTCAGTGTTTAACTCAGGATTGGCATAACCACCCGGATTTGTTCTCGATTCTGCACTCATGGATGTAACGCCCAATTTCAACATATTATCTCTGTAAACGGCACTTTCACGAGTTGATAAGGCTATTTCTACATTCTCATCAAACATACGATAAGCAAAAATGAGTTGAGCCAAATGTTTGTCTGTCATGATTGAATTGGGTTCAAAATTCCCGGAGTGAGGACGCAAGCGAGGAAATGAAATGGAATATTTTGTTCTCCAATACTTCTTTTTTAGGTAGTTTAGGTGCAAAGCTGTGAAAAAACTATCCGTTCTCCAGTCTTCCAAACCAGCCAAAATTCCCAAACCAATTTTATGCACTTGTGCGTTACCTAAGTGTTCATAGGTCATTAATCTATTTTCAAAATTGCTTTTATTTCCTTTAAGGTGATATGTTGAATAGCGTTCTCTATTGTAAGTTTCCTGATAAAGATAAACCGTGTTTAAACCATGTTTGATAAGCTCACTATATTCATCCGCTTTTAAAGGTTGAACTTCAATAGAGATTAATGACATATAAGGTTTAATAATCTCAAATGCTTTTTTCAGGTATGTAGCGCCGGCTTTAACATCAGCTTCTCCTGTTACCAATAGTATATGTTCAAATCCAAGTTTCCTGATTGCAATTACTTCTTCTTTAATTTCATCATAAGAAAGAACTTTTCTTTTTATTTTGTTCTCTGTATTGAAACCACAGTAAACGCAATTATTCTCGCAAAAATTAGATAAATATAAAGGAACGTAAAGTTGAATGGTTTTGCCAAAACGTTTTTGAGTAATCATTTGACTTTGCCTGGCCATTTCTTCAATATAAGGTTCGGCGGCAGGAGAAATTAAAGCCATAAAATCGTCGATACTTCTGTTTTTAAATTGTAATGCCGTTTGAACATCAGAATCTGTTTTGCTATAAATAAGATCTGTCGTGTTTTGCCAATCGTATGTATTGATAAGTTCAATAAACATTTTTATTCGTTTTTATGAAAGAAATGATGTTAGTGGACTGCTTGCTTTGGCCTCGGTCGATTTCCCAGCCAACTTAGCTTCAAAAGCCATACGTCCGGCTTGTACTGCAAGTTTAAAAGCTATGGCCATATCAACAGGGTTTTGCGATACAGCAATTGCAGTGTTCACCAGAACAGCATCGGCTCCCATTTCCATAGCTTCAGCAGCATGCGATGGTGCACCAATACCGGCATCAACAATAACAGGAATATTGCTTTGCTCAATAATAATGCGAATCATATCTCTAGTATTTAAACCATTATTGCTGCCAATTGGAGAGCCTAATGGCATAACCGTAGCCGTACCAACATCCTCCAGCTTTTTGCAAAGAACTGGGTCTGCCTGAACATAAGGCAATACAATAAAACCCTTTTTCACTAATTCTTTAGCAGCTTTTAGGGTTTCTTCTCCATCAGGCAGTAAATATCTTGGATCCGGATGTATTTCCAATTTGAGCCAGTTCGTTTCCAAAGCTTCTCGTGCTAGTTCCGCTGCAAAAATAGCTTCTTTGGCATTTCGTACTCCCGAAGTATTTGGTAATAGATTAAATTTAGCTTCAATTAAATATTGTAGAATATTATCTTTTTGTTGTTTTAAATCAATACGACGCAAAGCCATGGTAACCAACTCACTTTCAGAGGCAATTAAAGCGTCTCTCATTAATTCTCCAGATGCAAATTTTCCTGTGCCGGTAAACAATCTTGAATTAAATGTTTTGTCTGCAATTTTTAGTACTTCCATTATTTTATGATTAATTTTTTTAATTAAAATAGCTTAAGCAAAGCAGTTGTTTTTTTATGGATATCAGCGGCATCGCTTATTAATGATGATATGGCAATACCATGCACTCCTGTATTTACTAAATCCATAATATCTTCACTTTTAATACCTCCAATGGCAATAATTGGAATAGAAATATTTTTACTATTGAGGGCTTTTATTATCTCTTCATAGCCTTTAAGACCCAAAATGGGGCTTAAGTTTTTCTTTGTCTCGGTAAATTTATAAGGACCTAAACCTACATAGTTAACACCCTGATTTATTAACTCAATAATATCATCTTCTGTATTCGAAGTGCCACCTATAATTTTATCATCCCCCAATATTTTTCGAGCTTCTCTGATAGAAATATCTTCTTTACCAAGATGTACACCGTCTGCATCTAATTGCATGGCAATATCTACAGAATCATTCATAATAAACTTAACTGAATGTTGTTTGCAGAAACTTGCAATTTCTTTTCCTTCTGATAATATGGTGATTTTGTCTGTGTCTTTGGGTCTGTATTGAACCCATTTAACGCCAGACTCTACCACTGCTTTAATCTGATCTATATGCGATTTGTCAGATAAATAATTTGTTATGAATTGAAGTTTTGCTATTTCCATTTAATTAGTTTTATGATACCCCAATAATGTATTGTTTGAATCAATAAATTTTGTGATATAATTTTTTGCTTGTTGCATGGACAAATGTAAATGCATACCCTTAGCCAGATTTGAACAAATTGCCGAAGACAGAACACAACCCGTTCCATGTTTGTCTTTATTTGGCAGTCGTTGGCCATGGAAATGTGTAATACGATTTTGCTCAATTAATACATCGCTCACATCATCATTAATAGCATGTCCGCCTTTCACCAATACATTGCAAATTGCGAAATCATTAATCTTAGACTGAATTTCATTAGGATCCCTAGTGCCAAATATCTCCATGCATTCAGGAATATTTGGCGTAATCAGGTAGATATCTTTGAGCAAGCCAAAAACTTCTGCTTTATTAATGTCTTTATGAAAACCAAAATTGGAAGAAGCTTTTAATATTGGATCCCAAATAATTTTAATCTCAGTATTAAATTCTTTTAATAGAGAAATAATTAGTCGTAATACTTCAAAATTCTCAATTAAGCCAATCTTTACAAATGGAGTATCGTATTTTTTCATTAATACTTCAATTTGTTTTTTTATTTGCTCAAAACTTAACCAATCAACCGCAATAAATTCACTATCGTTTTGGTAAGTAATTGCTGTACTTACACCTAAACCCTGTATTTTGTGTTGTTCAAATGTTTTAATATCAGCACTTATGCCAGCTCCCGAGCTGGGATCGAAGCCTGCAATACTCAAAGCAAAGGGTCTGCTATTTAATGATTCTTTTATTTCGTTGTAAGCATTCGCTACATCATGGTGTTGCCATATTGCTCCTAGTAATGCAATTCCAGAAAATCCTGTATTTAAGCATTGCTGGCTATTTTCTGCATCAATTCCACCAAGGGCAATTATGTTTATGTCTGAGTTACTTAGCAAAAATTTAGATATTTCAGCTAAGTTATATTTAGGTTGATAATTTGCCTTGGAGATAGAATTGAAAATAGGACTTAGAAAGAAGTGCGTATAATCGCTTTTGATTGCAATAATTTCATCGAAAGAATGAGCTGAGTATCCAAAATATTCAAAATTAGACTTATACTCTTTTGCTTCCGCAATTCTATTTTTTCCTATTTGAATACCCTTTAGTTCAAATTCTTTGGCCAGATGATAGTGAGAATGCAACACTAAAAATTTGCGAAAGGTCTTTGGGATCGAAGTAATATAATTTATCATATCAAAATCAGAAAACTCTGGCTTACGAATATGGAACTGTTGTAAGCCCTGTTCTAATAGCGATTTTACCTTTCCTATTTCAGAAGGGATATTTTCCGGTGGTGATATGATAATTAATTGTGAATTCATATTACTTGTAGATTTCGCTACCATTTTTTCTAAATTCCTCAGCTTTGTTTTTGAGTTTCAAATCCAATTCTTCTTTAGTCATAATAGGTTCTTTTCCTGCTAATTGACGAAGTTCCTGAGTGGTTTTCATCGAACAGAAATGTTCTCCACACATCGAGCAATAAGGAGTTGATTTATAACTTTCACCCTCTAGCGTTTCATCATGAAATTCAATTGCTTTTTCAGGGTCTAAGGCTAGATTGAATTGGTCGCGCCAGCGGAATTCAAACCTTGCTTTCGCCATGGCATTATCTCTAATTTGAGCGCCTGGAAAACCCTTTGCAAGGTCGGCTGCATGAGCTGCCAATTTATAGGTTACAACCCCTTCGCGAACATCTTCTTTATTGGGTAAACCCAAATGTTCTTTTGGAGTAACATAGCAAAGCATTGCAGTTCCGTACCATCCAATTTGTGCGGCTCCAATGGCCGATGTGATATGATCATAACCTGGTGCTATATCTGTAACTAGTGGTCCTAATGTATAAAATGGTGCTTCCAGACATTCAATTAATTGCTTATCCATATTTTCTTTTATCATGTTCATTGGAACATGTCCAGGGCCTTCAATAATTACTTGAACGCCTTTGTCTCTTGCTATTTTAGTTAGTTCACCAAGAACTTTCAATTCGGCAAACTGTGCAGAGTCGTTGGCATCATATATAGAACCAGGACGTAATCCATCTCCTAATGAAATTCCAACATCGTATTTTGAAAGTATATCACATATATCAGAAAAGTGAGTATATAAGAAATTTTCTTGATGATACATAAGCATCCACTTTGCCATAATAGAACCACCGCGAGAAACAATACCTGTTAATCTTTTTGCAGTCATTGGCACATGATGAAGCAATAAACCAGCATGAATGGTGAAGTAATCGACTCCCTGTTCTGCTTGTTCAATGAGCGTATCTTTATAAATTTCCCAATTTAAATCTTCAACTTTACCATTTGTTTTTTCAAGCGTCTGATACAGAGGTACGGTACCAATTGGTACAGGGGAGTTTCTGATAATCCATTCTCGAGTTTCGTGAATATTTGCTCCTGTTGATAAATCCATAACAGTATCAGAACCCCAACGAATTGCCCAAACAGATTTTTCTACTTCCTCCGCTATGCTTGAGGTAGTAGGTGAATTTCCAATATTGGCATTTATCTTTACTAAAAAATTGCGACCTATAATCATAGGCTCAACTTCTGGATGATTAATATTTGCAGGGATAATTGCTCTTCCTTCGGCTATTTCGTTTCTTACAAATTCTGGAGTTACATATGATTTTGGTAATGAAGCTCCAAAACTTTCACCTTTGTTATTATTTTTCAAATCATTATTTAAAAAATCGATGTTTTGATTTTCGCGAATAGCCACATACTCCATTTCTTTTGTAATTATGCCTTGTTTGGCATAGTAGTATTGTGACACTATACGTCCTTCTTTAGCTCGTAAAGGTTTGTCCATATGATTCTTAAAACGAATCTGATCTAAACCTTTGTCTTTTAATCGTTTTTTACCATAAATAGAAGTCATCTCAGGTAATTTCTCAACATCACCTCGTTCAAGAATCCATTGTTCTCTAATACGAGGCAATCCTTCCGTAATATCCACTTTGTAGTTTACATCGGTATATGGCCCTGATGTATCGTAAACAGTAATATTTGAATTAAGGATTTCGTTACCATCAAAATCTTTGGTATCGGAAAGTTCAATTTCACGCATGGCAACATTAATATCGTGTAATTCGCCTTTTACATATACTTTCTTCGAGCCCGGAAAAGGTCTTTGAGTGATTATTTTATTTATATTTTCATTCATATCTTTATAATTCTATTCTTAGTTTATTATGTACTTATCTATAATTATTTGCCAGATTAACCACCTTGTGTAGCTTCTATAAATAGTACTTTATCATTTTGGGTTAGTTTTAAATCAGACCATTGTGCCTTTGGTATTACAGCGTCGTTAATTGCAATAGCCACGCCTTTGGTGTCATTCAGCATATTATCAACAAGTTCTTTCAGAATAGTATTCTCAAGAATTTCTTTTGGGATACCATTTACTATTATTTCCATATTTATAATT
>JAGXIO010000199.1 GCA_024635555.1 Saccharicrinis sp. | reverse complement strand
GAAAGGAGCAAATGAAGGACTGGCTCGAAATAGTGCTGGAACTATTGGAAAAAAATCTGTTCCGGGAAACCAAGAATGGAGATGTGTCTCATTTACAAAAACTTAACTTACTAAAAGTTGCTTAGCTTGACGGCTATGGCCATCAAGCAGGTGGTCATGCCAGTTTTATTGTACGTATTTAGTTTTAATATCATTTATATCAATTTCATCCTCGGTTAACAATTCAATCCATTTAATCTCATCAGGTAATAAATCGAAATAGTTATCGGACAGAAATACGCTTTGATTTGGAAAGTTGATGTATAAATCTCTGACCAATTTATCTGTGGTTACTTTCAAGGATGCTTTGCCGTTGTTTTCAGCTATCTCTGTTTTAATTGTTGGTTTTTCTAAAATTAAATCCTTTGGCTTCTCGAAGTAAAAAAGGTTGCTGGAAACGGATTCGTCATTAGTTAAAAAATCAACCTTTAAAACAACACTTCGGGAGTCTGCTTTTCCCAACAGTTCTGTTTTGTCGATTTCATAAAACTTGGTGCTCGCATTTTTAAGCATATTTACTTGCAGCGATTTTGATGAGATTTCTTTCCCGTTAAAATCGAGTAGCAAGAGTTTTAAGGTTCCGTTTATATCTTTTAATCGATCTGAAATGCCACGTATAACAATGCTTTTATCTTCGGCTTTAACAGTTAGTAAAATGGGTTCGTAAGCTTTTTTTATGGCGTAATGCGCGGCTTTCCATTTATGATAATAATCGGTGCTGCTCCAGCTTGCCACCGGCCAACAATCGTTAATTTGCCAATACATGGTGCCCATGCAATAAGGCATGGCGCCTCTGTGTTCTTCGATGGCCATTTTTAATGCTCGTGCCTGTAATACTTGGCTCATATATAAAAAATCCTCAAAGTTATCAGGTGTATTATAATACAATCCCATGTATTCTTTGATACGGAGGTTTCCGATACCGCTACGCTGGTGCGAGGCCATCACGTCGCTTTCGATGTTATAATCTTCGGGGATGGTGTATTTTTTTACCGTTTCGAAGTCAGGAAAGGACTGAAATCCATATTCGCTCATAAAACGTGCTATATACTTTCCAAAATCCTCAAAAGGATGTTGACCATGCCATACGCCCCAATAGTGCATGTCGCCCGAGGTATTTTCGTAACCTGCATGTTTTTCAGGTTCAAAACCGGCCTGTGGCGATGAGGGCCAATAATCGTCGCCATCGGTATATTCTTTTACCACCGTGGGCAATATATCATGGAAAATAGCTAAGTATGCATTTTGTATTTCTTCTTGTTGGGTTTGGGTATATTGCTCTTTCCAACCCCAGCCACCTTTGGCATAATGATGCCATGCCGTGTTAATTTCGTTATTACCGCACCAAAGGGCAATGCTGGGGTGGTTTCGTAAACGTTTTACATTATCTATGGCTTCGTGTTTGATGTTGTTTAAAAAGTCCTCATCGCCGGGATACATAGAGCATGCAAACATAAAATCCTGCCAAACCATTAGTCCGTTTTCATCACATAGCTTATAAAAATAATCGTCCTCGTAAATACCGCCGCCCCACACGCGCAGCATGTTCATATTGGCATCCACGGCATCTTTAATTACTTTTTGGTAATTGTCTTTTGTAACTCTGGGTAAAAAGTTATCGTTGGGGATATAGTTGGCACCTTTAATGAAAACCCTTACCCCGTTCAGCTCAAACAAAAATGATTCTCCGATAGCGTCCTTTTCTCTAATGAGTTTTATACTTCTTAATCCTGTAGTTATTTCCTTTTTGCAGATATTATTTTGTCCATTATCTAAAACCTCAACATTAAAATTATACATGTTGGGTTCTCCCAGACCTTTAGACCACCATAATTTGGGGTTTTCTATATCTAATGGCAATGAAATTTTTTGCCAGCCTGCTTTAAAATCAAAGTCGGAAGAGGTATATAGCGTCTGTGTATTTTTGTCAAGTATGTTGATACTACAGGAAAAGGCTTCATCCACTTGCAATTCGATATCAAAAATGAGTTCTGCCACTTCGGCGGTAACTTTGGGTTGTTTTACAAACACATCGTTTATGCGTATGTCGTTCCACGCTTGCAAAATGACGGGTCGCCAAATGCCTGAAGTCACTAAACGTGGCCCCCAATCCCAACCATAATGATAACCTGCCTTTCGGGTAAAAACGGAAACTTTTTTATCACCTATCCCTCCGTTCTCGGATTGGTCGTTGATGGCAGGGTAGGCGTAAGGGGATGCCGCTAATAATTCCAGGCCTTTTTTTATGGGGGAATGCAGCAGTACTTTTAAGGTGTTATCTCCATTTTTTACAAATGGTTTAATGTTGATTTCCCATGTTCTGAACATGTTGTCGGCTTGTAATATCAAACTGTCGTTTAAATATACATCGGCATAGGTATCTAAGCCTTCAAAAGTTAATACGATATTGTTCTTTTCAAATTCAACTGGAGTGATGTTTAGGTTCGTGGAATATTCCCAATCCTTTTTGTCTATCCATTGTTGTTGTTTTTCGTTGGTACGATAAAAAGGATCCTCGATACTCCCATTGGCTATCAGGTCGGTATGGATGGTTCCGGGTACAGTTGCTGCGCCAGTGTGTGTTCCATTTACCTCTTTAAAAACCCAATTGGCATTTATTTTTTTAGTTGTCATAGTAGAAGATGTTTTTGGCGTTTGACAAGCCATAAAAAACGGTAGCACTGAAGCAAGTAATATTAGTTTTTTCATGATTTTTTCGTAATTAGAATTTCTTTTAACTCAATACTTTTTTCTCCGGGAATTTTTAATGCGGATATTTTAACTGTTTTTATTCCTTTCAACAAATTCAACGTGCCGATAGATATTTTTTCCCAATCGGTTTCGGGGGCTTCCTGTTCTCTGATTACACGGTCGTAATTTTTAAATTCGCCATGCTCAAAGGGTGTAAGAGAATCCAGAATTATTTTCCGATCGTCAATTTCTATAAGTAATTGGGTTCCGCTATTGAGGGGTTCTAAGGCGTATCTTAATTCAATTTCATAATCACCTTCTTCCACCACATTAATATCCCATGTGGCATAAGCCGTCGTTTTGGTCCAAAAGTCAATCCAATCATGAGCCCAACCATATAAACTGTGATAAGCTATGCCAGTGTGTTTTCGGTCCTTCCGAAATTCAAATGGTGGAAATAGATTGGCTTCGTGTGCGGGTAAAATGGTTACGGGGTAATCACTATAGCCGAGTGGAATGGGCTTGATCTTATTTTCTAAGGGCATTGCTGATAGCCATACTTCATAATCGTTGGACAAAGAGTCGTACACCTGTGGAAGATTATTCCGTATATCAGTAGTTTGACTCGGATCGTTTTTTATATCGAACAACTCTTCATTGATCATCAAATAGTTTTGGGAAAGGACACGTCGATTTCCGCCCCATTCCATAAATAATTTTCTATCCGTAAAATCTTTATTTCCATCTAAGAGCGATTTAAAACTAAGGCCATCGATGGGTTTGGGGTTTTGATATGATATTCCTGCAAGGTCCAAAAGTGTAGGTAAAATATCAATGTGGGCCAATGGCGTTTCTATTATTTTACCACCCGTCATATGACTTTCCCAGTTGATGATAAAGGGTACTTTAATACCACCTTGGTCTACCATTCCTTTTCGTCCTTTTAATCCTGCGTTAAACCGGAAATTTAGTGGCCCATTGTCCGACATATAAATGATGATGGTGTTTTCTCGAAGATCAAGGCGTTCTAATTTCTCCAATATTTTACCCACATTGTCATCAATATTTTCTCCCATTCCATAAATCGTGGCATTAAAATCATCGGCTCCTTTGTTTATATATTTATTAAAATATGCGTCGGGCACCTGTAATGGAGTATGTGGTGTTTGGTAGGGGATGTAACAAAAAAACGGCGTATTTTCTTTATGGCTTTCCGAAATAAAGTCGATAGCTTCTTTGGTCAGTACATCAGGTAAATATCCTTCTGTCTTAAAAGGTTTTCCATTTTTTTCAATCGTTGTATTAAAGTAATTGGGCCAATGGCCGGAGGTAAAACCTACAAAGTTATCGAAGCCTCTACCCAAAGGATGATAGGGATAATGTGCGCCGTTATGCCACTTGCCAAATATGCCAGTGCGGTATCCATTCTGTTTTAGGATGTCGGCCAGTGTGGTTTCGTCGAGGTTCATATTCTCCCTTCCGCGTGTTACGCCTGAAACACCAGTCCGCTGATGGTACCGACCGGTAAGTAAACTTGCCCTGGTAGGTGCGCAAACCGGGCTTACGTAAAAGTTTGTTGCGAAAACCCCATCTGCTGCCAAACTATCTAAAATGGGCGTTTGGGCAATAGGGTTTTGGGTGAAAGATAAATCGCCATAGGCTTGGTCATCGGTTACAATCAATAAAATATTCGGCAGCTTCTTTAGTTCCTTTGCCCCTTGGGAGCACGACGAAAATAATAATCCAATGAGGAGTATAGATAACGTTATTTTGGAGTGAAGAAGAGGTTTCATGCTTTTTAAATATTGTTATTATTTAGTTTGAATCAAGGACGGTATTGCCGTCTGCTTTAGCTGACGGTATAAAAGGTAATTAAACTTGGCTTTAGCCACATTTTGAATCACATAAAATAAATGCCTAATTCAATAAATCCAATGTCTATTATTCCAATCTTCCTATCGGCAGATAAGGATAAATCAAACCAACGACCTGTCGACCTGTCGACCTGTCGATCTATCGACCTATTGATCTAGTGACCTATCAACCTATCGATCTACTGACCTAACCGTCTTTTCTGCGCTTTGCCAAATCTGCAATAACGCCATCCATAAAAGGATCACTGAGTTTGTAAATAACCAGTATTACTGCAGATAGTAACGCACCTGCTGCAGGGAAGATACTAATCATTAAAAGGATACCCTTTAAGGACTCTGCTGTTTGCACAACATTGGCTTCAAACCCATAAACTGCAAGCAACCATCCTACTAGAGCGCCTCCCAATGAACCTCCTAATTTTTGTGACATGGATGAAGATGAAAATATCAAACCTGTTGCTCTTCTACCGGTCTTCCACTCGGAGTAATCTGCAATGTCAGCATACATGGACCATATTAATGGTAACACAATACCGGCACTAAGGCCAATAACGATGTTCAAACCGAAGATAGTGCCAATATCATTTGGATTTACCCAATAAAATAAAGCACTAAAAACAGATGCTACAATCATTGCTGCAATAAACGTTTTTTTCTTACCGAATTTTGCAGAAGCCGGCTTAGCCAATAAAACACCTAAAAGGTTCGTTACCAGCCACATTGTAAGATATGCACCTGCTAATTTATCTTGGTTTACTGTTCCAAAGTAAGGTACAACTTGATCCTTAACAATATACTTAAAATAGTACAAAATTCCGCCCTCTCTTATTGAGTTGAATATTAAAACGGCAACACCTGCACCAAGCATAATAAACCATTGTGCATTCTTCGCCAAATCTTTTAAATCGTTTTTTATGGAGGTTGGCTCCGTTAAAGGTTTCACTCTTTCTTTGGTCCATTTATAGGTCATAAAAAAGAACAATGCCGCAATAACTGCATAAATAGCAACAGTATACTGGTATCTTTGTGCCATGTCTGAACCTGATTTTTCGAAAAAATCCAATAGATACGGTACGGTCGCGGTCATAAAAATACCACCGGAATAGGCGCCAATAAATCGAAACGAGGCTAGAGATGTCCTCTCCTTTGTGTTACTGGTCATAACGCCCATCAATGAGGAGTAGGGAACATTTATGGCTGTGTAAACCATCATCATCATGGTATAGGTTATATACGCATAAATGAGTTTGCCTGCAGGTCCCACTGAAGGTGTGCTAAATAGTAAAACGCCTATTACTGAAAATGGAATTGCTATCCACAGTAAATAAGGTCTAAACTTTCCTTTACTGGTGGATGTTCTGTCGGCTACAATGCCCATGATAGGGTCGTTTAATCCATCCCATATGCGTGTTAGTAGGAACATTGTACCAACAGCGGCAGGAGATAATCCCACCACATCGGTATAATAGAGCATTAAATAGATGGAGAACAGCTTCCAAAACATGGAAGAAGCAAAATCTCCAAATCCGTATGCAACTTTTTCTCTGCTTGCTAATTTTTGTGCCATTGTTTATAATTTTTAGAGCTGGGTAGTTAGCTGGATATTAATTTTAATCAAAAAAATTTAACTAATAACCATGATATTTCACAACAAAATTATGTTTAAAGTTGGGCTAAAGCCCTATGCTATTCGATACTTCCCCCAGGCTGAAGCCTGGGGCTAGTTAAGAGTGTTATAAATTAAATTTTTTATAACTAGGCACGGCATTTATGCTGTGCAACATTGCGTCACATGAATCGGTTTTAACCGAAACATAAATTCTAAATATACCAAATGTGCTGTTAGTCGAATCGTTTATTAGGCTCAGTGTGGGTTTTGTCTTTTTTAGTAAGTCTCTTGATAAAACTGTATGTGTTTATCTACTGACCTCTTTTAAACCTCTTCTAAACCTTTTATCCTCTGAATCAATTCCATCAAAGCACGGGTATTGTGATATGGGCATTTCCAAAAACCTACTTTGTCATCGGTGTGTTCGGTTTTTCCATTTTCATCCACGCGCCAAAACCATTCGCCATTTACGCGGTCCATCAAGTGGGTTTGGATGAATTGCCATAATTTATAAATCGCTGTCAAATAAGCTTCCTTTGGTTCAATTTGATAGGCATCCATTAAGCCAACCATAGCTTCGGCTTGTGGCCACCAGTGCTTATCTTTATCGTAAATATTGTGATGATATTCGTTAAATAGCGAACCATCCTTATCCATGCCTTCGCGCAAGGTGGTATCTACTAGGTTTAACGTTGTTTTTCTGATGCTTTCAATATACGCTTTATCATCAATAACTTCGGCAGCTTCGTGCAATAACCAAGCGCCTTCTATATCGTGTCCAAAGGATATGGCCGATGATTTTACCTGCCAATCCATATCGAAAAACAGATTGAAGTGGCCGGTGCTTTTATCAATGATGCGATGCTTAAAGATATCTAACAAGTTTAGGATGCTATTTTTAAGCTTGTCGTTTGGCCACACCCGGTACAAATTTGAATATGCTTCCAGAATATGCAAATGGGTATTCATCGATTTGGGTGCGTTAAGGTCTTTTTCGCTCAAGCGCATATCATCAATTGGGCTCCAGGTTTCTGTAAGCGCTTCAATATAACCTAAATACCGGGTGTCCCAAAATTTGTCTTCCAAAATCTGAAACCATGCTTTGGCACTTTTCAAGCTTTCGGTATTATGGGTAGCCCTATAATATTCGGCAAAGGCATATATGGCAAAACTGAGTGCGTAGGCCTGTTTCCGTTTGTTAACGGGGTTTCCCAAATAATCTACTTCCCAAAACACACCGTCGTTTTTGGTATCCACAAAATGATTGTTGATGTAATGAAAACTCAAATCTGCCATTTTTTTATAGCCTTCATTCTTTGTTGTGCGGTAAGCGGCCGAAAAAGTCCATAGTATCCGGGCATTTAAAATAGCACCCTTTGGTGCTTTGTCGCACTTTTTTCCTAGATAATTTATCTGACCTAAAAACCCGCCATGTTCCGTATCGATGGCCTCAGTACTCCAAAAATGCAATATGCGCTGCAATTCGTCCTGAAGCTCCGCAGATAAGGATGATAATTCATCGGATTGAATAGGATTGGTTTCTGATTTCTTATATAATTTCGTTTCCATCATTCTTGGTTCGATAAAGGTCAATTTTAAACCTTTTGGTTCGTGTCAATTAAAATATTGATGGTAGCAACCGATAGGTGTGAGTGCAATCGATCTTGTGGTGAGTTAATGCAGTAATCCAATAACTGATCGATGGTTGAGGTGGCCACGTGCATGCGGGTATCTGAGGATGCATAATAGATAAACACTTTGCCATTGTCATCTTTAATCCAGCCATTCGAAAACACTACATTGGAAACATCGCCTACGCGCTCATCTTTCAAGGGGGCTATAAAATGTCCGTGTGGTTTGTGGGTGATTTCCCAGGGGCGGTCGATATCCGTCATAAACATATACAGGGTATATCTTAATCCGGCAGCCGTATTCCTAACACCATGTGCCAGGTGCAACCAGCCTTTTTCGGTAAGGATGGGAGCGGGGCCTAAACCGTTTTTCACCTCATAGATGGTATGGTATGTTTTGGCATCTACAATCTGCTCTTCTTTAACCTCTGCATTTTCAATGGTGTCCGATAAACCAAAACCTACACCACCACCTTTACCTGTATCAATAAAACCATCCTGAGGACGTGTGAAAAAGGCATATTTACCTTGTATTAGATGAGGAAATAATACCACGTTCCGCTGCTGTCCGGTGGTGGAGATTAAATCGGGCAGTCGCTCCCAATCCTTTAGGTTTTTGGTACGTACAATCCCAGCATTGGCAACAGCCGTAGAGGTATCACCATCAGGTGCTGAGGGGTCCTTACGCTCAGTACAAAACACGCCATAGATATAACCGTCGTCGTGCTGCGTTAAACGCATGTCGTAAACATTTGTATCAAATTTTTCTAATTGAGGGATAGAAATAGGGCGTTCCCAAAATTTAAAATTGTCGATTCCGTTGGGACTTTCGGCAATGGCAAAAAATGACTTTCTATCATTTCCTTCCACCCGCACAGCCAACAGATATTTATCGTCAATTTTTATGGCACCTGCGTTAAAAGTGGCATTAAACCCAATCCTTTCCATAAAAAATGGGTTTGTATCTGGGTTGAAATCAAAACGCCAGTTTAATGGGATATGGTCGCGCGTTAAAATGGGATTCTCATATCTATTATAAACACCGTTCACACTAAAAACGGGATTGTTCTTCTTAGTAATCAATTGCTCGTGTTGCGAGGTGATTTCTTTGCGACGTAGGTTAAAATCGTTATTCATTTGTGTAAAGATTAGTTGTTCTGTAATTCAATGAAATCGTTTAGCAATAGTATTTCGGGCCTTGCTAAAAATGTTTGTGCATCCTCCTCTGCTGGATGACCGGGATAGGTGAAAAAGAAATGAACCTTATCGTCGCTGCGCCAAACCATCGCATAACTTAATTTTTTGGTTATGATAGAATCTTGTAAAACCACACCTAACTTATTTGTAAACCAAAGGCTGTCGGTTACGTTTTCGAGTCCTGTTTCGGTAAGTGCAGCAAATTTATTTTTCGATTGAGCCGCTTCTATCACGATATGTAATTTCTGGATGGCTTCCTGTACGCCGTTTTCTGTTCTTAAATCGCCATAATTGTCCATTCCCATTATTTCAACATATTCGTCGCCGGGATACCACGAATAGTATTCATCGCTTGTATTCCACCTATTATCCGGCGAGTAAGCACTCAACATGTTATCGATGCCTTTTTCTTCTCTTAGATATGCTATCGTAAACTTAAACAGCGCCTTAAAATCTTCGGGTGTGCATTGCTTGCTTCCCCACCAAAACCAGTCGCCGTCCATTTCGTGCCATGGTCTAAAAATAAATGGTATTTGCTGTCCGTCGCCTGTTTTAAGGCTTTTGAAAAAATCGGCAACTTTATCTAAGTGCTTTTTAAATGCCTCATGATGCGATCCGCCGGGAATGATGTGCCTAACCACGTCGGCATCTTTGGTCCAGGAACTTGCG
>JAGXIO010000198.1 GCA_024635555.1 Saccharicrinis sp. | reverse complement strand
TGATTTTCAATCTCATAGAGCACATCTTTAAGTGTAGCATTACTCATTTCGATAGTCAGCAAAGTATCCTGCGAATAAAGGGTTGCAGATACTTGTAAAACCGTAAACAATAATATAAACGTTGTAAGTTTCATAATTCTAAGGTATCTTAACCATGCACCCCGTGCCCGGTTGATTTTAAACATTAACTTTTTTTTCATAAATTCGTAAATATTTAATTAGTGTAAATTCGTGTTTGCGCACGAGTTATTTGATAAGGAAAGTGTTTGCGCACTTTCCTTTTTTTATTCTACTTTTTAGAATAGGTTATAAATACATTTTCTTCTTCGATCCTATAAGTGATTGGCGTTGTTATCCTAATCAGTTCCAAAACCTCCCGTAGGCTCTCCGTTTTAACCGACATGGTATAGCGCTCTTTGTACAATAATTCGTCATCCAATGAAATTTTAACATCGTACCATCTTTCCAATTTTTTAACTACTTCAGAAAAAGAACTATTATCAAACCTTAGCTTACTTTCAATCCACGACATATAATTACCGACCCGGACTTTTTCAATCTTTATTGTATTGGTGTTTTGATTAAAAATAGCTTGTTCTCCAGGTCTAACCATCAACTCTTTTCCAGTATTATTATTTAAAATAGTAATACTACCTTCCCTTAAAGTAGTTTCTTTGATTATATCATCTTCATACGCTGATACATTAAATTGCGTTCCTAATACCTTAATGTCAAAATTTTCTGTGTGGACAACAAAGGGGTGCTCTCTGTCCTTAGATACATCAAAATATCCCTCCCCTTTCAAATCTACTTTTCTTATATTGTTTTTTTTATCAAGATAATAGCTCAATTCACTACCGGAATTCAACCAAACCAAGGTGCCATCAGCTAATATTACATTACTTTTTTCTCCTTTAGGCGCCACAAATTTTACCATACGGTCGTCTTTTGCTAAGCCGTCGATAAAAAACAATCCCATAAAAGTAGTAGCCAACAATAATGCAATCACAGCAGTGCTCTTCCAAAAGATTAGCGTTTCATGGGTCACCATTTTTATTATCGGTGCAACTCCATCTTTCTGGATACGAGCTTTCATTTGATTCCAATTAGAATCAACATCATACAACCAGCCTTTCGAAGTAATGTCGGCTAGTTGATAAATTTCATTTAATTCGTCAAACCTCTTTCTGTTTTCTTTTGATTCTTTTAACTGCCTTTGGAGTTGAAACAATTCCTCATCACTTACTTCTTTTTCAAAATAGCGAGTTAATAGTAAATCAAAGTTATTTTCTCTTTCCATAATTATACCTTCTAATAGGTAATACCGGAAGAGTGCTTTTTACCCCTACAAAAATTTTAATGTTTTTTAAATAATGGCGAATAAAACAATGGAAAGATAGTCTTTCAGTTCTTCACGAAAGACCTTTAACGCCCTGCTCATCTGGGTTTCAACAGTTTTTACAGAAATATTCAATTCCTCGGCAATATCCTTGTATTTTTTGCCTTCCTGCCTACTTAAAAGGAATATTTTTCGACACTTTTCGGGAAGTGACTCTATAATTTCGCCCAGTTTAGCTTCCAGTTCCTTAGCTAATAAAGAATCCTGAACATCAAAAAAATCACCTTGAGAATACGCATATTGGATAACTTGTTGGTACTTATCTTCAACTTTTTGATGTTCTAGGATGTGAAGGCTTCTATTTTTTGTAGATTGAAATAAAAATGGAAGTATCTCTTTGTTAGAATCTAAATGTTCGCGTTTTTCCCAAATGGTATAAAATACTTCCTGCACTACCTCTTGTGTCACATCGTAATCATGAAGATACTTATTGGCAAAAGCGCACAATCGTCTAAAATACTTTCGGTAAAGTAATTCAAAAGCTTGCTCATCGCCGTTTTTTAGTCTAATAATCAGATTTTTTTCTCCCATTTAGTTTTCAATATTACGAAACTGCATTCGAAAATAGTAAATTCTAATGCTATTCTCTTATTTGATTCGTAAATGAACTAACCCCCACGTGTTTTTAGTTTCTAAAATCAACTGGATATCCATGGATGGCGGTGCTCTTTGATGCAGGGGGAGCCTTTGTTATCATCATTGCAATACATCCGTAATATTGCTTGCTACCGAAGTAAAGCTCCTAAATGTTAAAGCTGAATAATTTTAAAACAAAAAAAATGCCTTAGGGAACCTCTTTCCCATTCAAGTTAAAAAGGCTTATTTCAACATTCCCCGCTCTTCAAGTTGCTTTTCAGCCTCCTCCATTTCGGCATAAAAGGCTTCGCCGTACTTTCTAATAAGTGGCTCCTTAAGGAACTTATAAACCGAAACGCCTTCTCTTTTGCCCAAGACTATGGCATCCTTGCAGATAGGCCAAACATCATAGTTCAATGCTTCGCCCATGCTAAGTTTACGGGTGCGTATGGGGTACAAGTGGCAAGATATAGGTTTTCTAAAGGGCACCAGACCTTGCTTCCAGGCCATCTCTATCGCACAATGTACGCCACCTTTGCTATCGAAATAAGTATAAGCGCATTCCTTACCGTTAACGATGGGGGTGACCAGTTCTTTGTCAAAATCTATCACAGAGGTACCTTCTTCCTCAATTACTTTGATGGCTTCGGGCGACAGCAAATGCTTTATTTTAGGGTAAATTTCGTCGATGATTTTCCCCTCATCCTCTTCCAACGGCGCTCCGGAGTCACCCTCAACACAACAAACACCATGGCATTTGGCTATATTGCAAATGAATTTGTTGGTGAACAACTCCAAGCTTAATATTTTATCATCAATTTGAATCATTTCGTAACAATTAATTCTTACCTATCTAGTGCCCACCTGGGTCGCAGATAAAAAACATCAGTAATCAAAAAAAAAAAACGGTAGTCGAAAAGACTACCGCCTGTATACAATAGGTTACAATCCTTTATTTTATATCTATCAGACAATTTCCGGTCATATCCGCTGGTTGCTCTACTCCCATCAGTTTTAGCAACGAGGGCGCTACATCGGCCAAAACACCATCCTTAACTTCACCTTTACGATCGCTCACCCAAACAAATGGAACCGGGTTTAGCGAATGTGCGGTATTCGGTGAACCGTCGGAGTTAACCGCATTGTCGGCATTACCATGGTCGGCAATAACGATGGCTTCGTAACCATTGGCTTTTGCTGCTTCTATAACCTCTTTCAAACAAACGTCGACGGCTGCAATAGCTTTTTGAATGGCTTCATAAACACCGGTATGGCCAACCATATCGCCATTAGCAAAGTTTAAGGCAATAAAGTCGTATTTTTTGGTGTTCAGCTCATCTACCACCTTATCCTTCAATTCAAAAGCACTCATTTCGGGTTGCAAATCATAGGTAGCCACTTTGGGTGAGTTAACCAAAATACGGTCTTCACCTTCAAAAACAGACTCGCGTCCGCCCGAAAAGAAAAAGGTGACGTGCGCATACTTCTCTGTTTCCGCAATCCTCAACTGCTTTAACCCTGCCTTGGCCACTATCTCTCCAATGGTATTTTGTACATTATCCTTATCAAATAAAACGTGCATTCCCTTAAAAGTTGAATCGTAAGGGGTCATGGTAGCATAATGTAGTGGAATAGTCTTCATCCCATGCTTCGGCATATCTTGCTGTGTAAGCACAATGGTAAGCTCCTTGGCTCTGTCGTTACGGTAGTTAAAAAACACCACCACATCACCTTCTTCAATACTGCCCACTGGCTTGCCATTGGTATCCACTTGAATGATAGGCTTAATGAACTCATCGGTTACATCTGCTTTATAAGATGCCTCGATGGCGCTTAATATATCGGTTGTAGTAGACTCACCAATGCCAGCAACCAAAGCGTCATATGCAATCTTAACACGTTCCCATCGCTTATCGCGATCCATGGCATAATACCGCCCTGTAACAGTAGCCACCTTGCCAACTGATTTATCCATGTGAGCCAACAGTTCTTCCATAAAACCTTTGCCGCTCTTTGGGTCGGTATCGCGACCGTCCATAAACGCATGAACAAAAACATCGCTCAAACCATAATCTTGCGCAACGCTAATTAATTTATGAATATGATCCTGACTGCTATGCACCCCACCTCTCGACATCAAGCCAAGCAAATGAACTTTCTTACCATTATCTTTGGCATAGTTATACGCTCTTGCCAATTCTTTATTTTTAGCGATAGAACCATCTTTACAAGCACGATTTATTTTTACCAAATCCTGATACAACACTCTTCCGGCGCCAATATTTAAATGGCCAACTTCCGAGTTGCCCATTTGACCATCTGGCAAACCTACATACTCACCCGAAGCTTGGAGTTTAGAATTGGGGTAATTTTTAATCAAGCTGTCCCAATAGGGAGTATTCACCGATGAGATTACATCTGATTTCGATTTGTCACCAATTCCCCATCCGTCTAGTATGACAAGTATTGTTTTTTTATTCATGTTGATTTATTTTATTTTTATTTATTAACTAGTTTCGCATCGCCTAATCTTTAACTCATAAAAAATACTTTACACAGCTAATTTTTTGGCAAATGAGGGTGCAAAAATATCCAATTTAAAGCAAAAAAAAAAATTTAATCCCTTATACTTTAGGTCAAACGCTAGGATGAAAATATTGTTTCGAACAAACATATTAGCCGAATCGTTTAATTTACTATCTATGAAGATTGTTTAAACAACATATCAAAAGACAACGAAATTTTTAACTTTATAAACACACAAACAACAACAAACATAATATGGGTAACTCCGACAATTATAATAATAACACTACCGAAACCATAACGCAGGAACTAAACGAACTAAAGGAAAGGTTATCAGCCATATCGGAAATAACATCTGAAGGAGTTTTTATTCTCGAAAATGGATTTTGCCTGTACGCCAACACCAAAGGATGCGAGATGTTGGGATACAACCCCGATGAAATAGTAGGCATGCATGTCACACAAGTTGTGTCGGAAGAGTTTATTGAGCAAATCCAACACAGAATTGCAAACAACATGGAGGATGTTTTTGAAGTAATGGCGCTGCGAAAGGATAAGAGTACTTTTTTTGCAGAGGTAAAATCCAGAAACCGCGTTTATAAAGACAAACAGGCCAGAATTGTTGTTTTAAGGGATATTTCTGATTATAAATTATCACTCCAAAATCTTACCGAAAGTAAAAATAAATACAGCACAGTTATCGAAAATGCCGGCGATGGAATTATTGTTGGCGATATTAGCGGTCATATCATTGAGGTAAACAAAAGCTTTTTACATATGACGGGCTTTTCGAGAGAAGAACTGCTTAACCAACACATCTCAGTCATCTTTTCCCCCAACTCATTGGAAGTAAAACCTTTAAGGTTCGACCTCCTCGAACAAGGGGAAACTATAATAATAGAAAGAATCATTTGTGGGAAAAGTGGCGAAGGAATCCCAGTGGAAATGAATTCGAAAAAACCCGATAGTAAATACTTTTTAACTATAATACGAGATTTACGGGAACGAAAGAAAGCACAAGACGACTTACTCAGAATAAATGAAGAACTGCGAACAGCAAGAGATAAAGCCGAGGAAAGTGATAGGTTAAAATCCTCGTTTCTGACCAATATGAGTCATGAGATACGAACACCGATGAACGGGATAATTGGATTTACCGAACTTTTAAAAAAGCAAGATTTACCGACCAATCTACAAATAGATTACTTAAATATTATCCTTTCGAGCGGTCAACAACTATTGAACATTATCAACGACGTTTTGGAAATATCAAAAATTGAAACAGGACACATTACGCTGGAAAAAGTACCTTTTGATATTTTATCGATGCTAAAAGAGATTATCACCTTTTTTAAACCCATGGCTGAACAAAGCAATACTACATTGTCCATCAACACCTCTAAATGCAATTTGGCTATTTTGAGCGGCGACCCTGCCAAAATACAGCAAGTGCTCACCAATCTAATTAGCAATAGTCTTAAATTTACAAAGCAGGGGCATGTAGAAGTTGGAATAATCACCCGCGCCAGCGAAACCATGTTTTACGTTAAAGATACCGGCATCGGAATTCCAGAACAATACATGAGTACTATATTCGACCGTTTTACCCAAGCCGAACACCCTGGTATCAGCAAACAGAAAGGTACCGGTCTTGGATTATCCATCTGCAAAAAGTTGGTGGATATAATGGACGGAAATATTTGGGTGCAATCAACTGTTGGTCAAGGCTCCACCTTTTATTTTGAAATACCTTTTGTTATGATGTAGTTTTAAGTAGGCAGACGGCAGGAGTTTTTGACTCCAAGCCCCCTGCCCCAAGCTCCAAGCCCTAAAGCACAATAGCAATTCCTTTATAAAAGTCTAGGATCTTGCTCCGAAGGATATATTCGTATTTCGATTGCAACAAATCGGATTGGGCACGAAGATAATCGGTTTTGGCCACGTTAAAATCTACTGTGTTGACTAAACCCACGTTAAATTTTTGTTCGGTATAACGTAACGACTCCTTAAAAGATTCCACCGCCTGCCTACTCGCCAAATATTTATTGTACGCTCCCATGGCATCGGCATGAGCCTGCTGAATTTCTTTGCGCAGGTTCAGTTTTTCTTGACTTAACTGATATTGCGCATCCAATACGCCGATGCGGGCATTTTTTACCCTGGTACGGGTTTGAAACTTGTTGAATATGGGGATATTAAGCGTGGCACCTATGTAGGTATTTTTATTGGAGTTGATTTGATCAGACAACGAACGGTTAGAATTATTGGGATCATCAATCAGCCAATTGGCACTGGAACTCCACTGGGCATTTAAACTTAAGCTTGGATAATAAGCCCCTTGGGCGATACTTACATCTGTTTTTGAACTCTCCAACCTGTAATCTGCTCCTTTTATTTGTGGCATAATGGTTAATGCCGTTGAATACACTTCGGCAGGCTGTTCTACTTTCATATTCTCAATTTCTGGTAGAATGGGTGACACGATATCGAAACTGGCCACATCCTCCAGGTCGAGCAGTTGAGCAAGGTTCAAAAGTGATAAAGTCAAACTGTTCTCTTGCTGGGTTACATTCAGCGCCTCTTTGGCTGCCTGCGACTTTAACTCCAAATAACTGCCCTGGGCCAGGCTCCCGGCATCTACCAATTGTTGGGTACGCCGCACCTGCTGATCGGTTACATCATATTGTTCGCGTGCTACGGTCAACAATTCTTTGTCAAATAATATTTGAAGATACTGACCTGTAATCTGGAGCGCTATATCGTTTCGTATCTTTTCCTCCAACGCCAACGAAGCCATCAAATCAGATCGGTTACGTTTTATGGTGTTGGTGGTAATTAAGCCTTCAAAAACACTTATCGAGGAACCGATGTTCATATTTAACAAGCGGGTGTTTGCATCCACATTCTGCCCTGTTTTCCCAGCATCTTGTATCCAATTGCGACCGTAACGTTGTTGGTACGCAGACTGTCCATTCAAATTGGGCAACCGGTTAAGTTTGCTTTGTGCCAGCTCGTTTTTTTGCAAATCGGTACTGAGGTTTTGCCGTTTAATACTAATGTTGTTTTCTAAGGCATAGTTGATGCACCTTTCTAAAGTCCAGGGTTCTGCTGTATTTATCTGAGCATTTGCAATGCCTGTAATAAAAGATGCAATTAAAGTAAGGGTGATAATTATTTTACGGGTCATTTTATGAATAATTATGGTTGTTTGATTTTTGCGAAAAAGGATAAGGAAAAATTACGATTTTGGAACCTTAATTTTGTCATCTTTTGAAATTCCTGATTTTACTTCTATTTTAATGCCATCAGAAAGCCCTGTTACTATCTGCTTCTTTTCATATTTCTGCTCGCCTACCTCCACTTCAACAAAAGCCGAATCGTTGCTAAAAGTAATGAGCTTTTCCTTTATTACATAAACGCTATCACGGCGGTCTAACACAATATCGGCAGTGGCGCTATAGCCCGATCGTATAAACTGGCCTTCGCTTATGGTTACGGCAGCTTTTATTTCGAATTGTATGGCCCCGTTTTCCTCCACGCCTTTGGGCGCGACAAACTCTAATGTAGCTTTATATTTCTCTTCCTCAATAGCTCCTATCGAAAGCTCCAAATCCATGCCTTCTTTTATCTTTCCAACTTCTGTTTCATCTACTTTACCCTGAAAAATCATTTTGCTCATATCCGCCAAGATAGCCACCGTGGTGCCATCGTTAAAAGCGTTGCTTTTAATAACGGAGTTGCCCACTTCAACGGGCACATCGAGCACCATGCCATCGATAGTGGCTTTAATAATGGTATTAGTTTGCGCACCCATCTTTCGGGTAACACCTTCTTTTATTAGTTGTAGGTTGTTATCGGCTGTATTCAAATCCACTTTGGCATTTTCGTAGCTCATCAGGCCATCCTGATACTCCGATTCGGCTATCACTCCTTTATCAAAGAGCTCCTTTGTGCGCTTATATTCTATCTCGGCATTTTTGTATCCTATTTTTGCTTTGTTCAGCTGGCTTTCGGCATTGTTTACTTGCACCATCTCGGGTATAATTTGTATTTTGGCCAACAAATCGCCTTTCTTGAGTTTATCACCGGCAATCACATATATTTCGGTTATTATACCCGACTCTTGCGGTTTTATCTCTATCTCCTGTCTCGGCACCACGGAACCAGTAGCTACCGTTTTTTTTACGATGTCAGATACTTCTATCGACTCTGTTTCATACACAACCGGGTCTTTTTTCGATTGAGTGTAAAGGTAGTAAACCACCCAAGCAAATAGGGCGATTAAAACAATCACCAATACTATTCTAATTATTTTCTTCATATTTTTGAAATTTAGCAAAAACCCTCATCACCCGTGCAAATTTCAATCATACTCCTATATGATCTAATTATTTGCACCGACCATGCCGGTTTCATCTGGTTATAATTTGTTTATTCGTGACGTAAAGCTTCAATTGGTTTTATGCGTATGGCTTTCATAGCCGGTATTAATCCAGCAATAAAACCCACAAATATTAAGGTGCCCAATGCTGCCAGGGCTATGGGTAAACCTATTTCAGGATTTAAAAAAAAGGACTCTTCATCGGGGGGAGCCGTTAATCTCGATGCGTCCACCGCCATATCTACCATGAACAGTACAAAGGTACCAACGGCAAGACCTATAAAGCCGGCTATGGTTGTTAGAAATACCGATTCGCTAAGTATTTGTCCCACAATTATCCGGGGAGGCGCTCCTATGGCTCGCTGTATCCCTATTTCTTTGGTTCGTTCCTTTACGATGATTAGCATGATGTTACTCACGCCAATGGCTCCGGCTATCAAGGTTCCTAAACCTACCACCCATATCAAAATGTCGATACCCAAAAATATATAGAACATGGTCTTTATCTCGTTCTCTATATCCACTTTACCTATGGCGGCTTCGTCGTCGGGAGCCAATTTATGATTTTTTTGAAGAATGAGTTTAATCTTGGTCATTACCTCGCTTACCTTAACGCCCTTTTTTGCCGTCAAACCAAAAAAATGAACCTGGTCGCCATAGTTGTAGGTTTGTTGCATGGAGGTGAAGGGCATATAAACGGTTTCCTTTTTATTGCTACCTATGTTTATGTTGGGATTGTTGGAACGAAAAACACCCACCACCATAAAATACACCCCAGTAACCCTGATGTATTCTCCCACGGGGTCTTCATCTTTATCAAACATCACCTCATATACGTTTTCGCCTATGATGCACACCTTGCGTTTCAATCTGATATCTTCGTCGTTGATGTACCTTCCCCAAACCATGGTAGAGGGATCAATTTTTCGATAAGTGGGATAATCACCCATCACGTTAAAAGCTCCGGCACGTTTGCCCCTGACAATATTTTCGCCACTTCGTAAATTCCAACCGTTTAGCCTGGGCGAAATAACATCAAGTTCCGGCACCTGATCTCTTATGGCTTGTATGTCCTGGTTGTTGATTTCCCAGTTGCGGCCACGTTTAAAGCCTTGATGTGCTTTGGTGGTTGTTTCGGCCCACATAAAACCGCTGTTAGTGGCAAAATCTTTAACGCCTGCGGTGATACCATTTTTGAGGCCGTTGCCAGAACCCATCATCACCACTAACATAAAAATAGCCCAGAACACACCAAAAGCAGTGAGCGCACTGCGCAGTTTATTTTTCTTTACAGCATTTAGTATCTCTTGCCATCTGTCTCGGTCGAACATTTGATTTTATATTTTTAAAAATACATAAAGTGTATTCAACACACCTAACAGGTTTTTAAAACCTATTAGGTCTATTTACTCATCGTGTAACGCTTCTATTGGCCGGATACGGGCCGCTTTTCGGGCAGGGATATAACCAGCCACTAATCCTGACATCACCAAAATTAAAAGTGCCCAAAGTGCCACATTTATATCGGCTGCAGGATTCGAAAAAGCACGCTGCACCTCGCCGCCTGCCTGTTGCAAACCCAACGAAACTAACGACAATACACCCATGCCTGCCACCAGTCCAAAAAATCCGGATAAAGCGGTAATAAACACCGACTCACTTAGCACCAACCGAATAATAGAATAGGGAGTTGCTCCAATGGCCTTGCGCACCCCTATTTCCTTGGTGCGTTCTTTCACTAAAATAATCATGATATTGCTCACCCCAACAATACCGGCTATGATGGTCATAATACCTATAATCCACACAAAAATCCTTATACCGGCAAAAACACCCTGGGCCTGTTTAAAATGTTCCAGCGTATTCCATATGCCCAATGCTTGTTTGTCGTCGGGCGATACGCGATGCCTTTTTGCAAGCAGCGCCCTCACTTCCTCTTCAATACGTTTGTTCTCTGCAACTGTAATGGCATTGGTGGCAATGGCCATCTCGCCCAATCGGTTGTTTCCGTTGAACACCCGTTGCGCCGTACTAAGTGGCATGTAGGCCCGTTTTCTTTCCTTGTCTTCTGGGTCGGTGAAGATGCCCACAACCATAAAAGGAACATTGTTTATCCTTATATATTTACCAATGGACTCCTCGTCCTTAAAAAGTGCGCTTTTAATAGGTTCGGATATTACAATAGTCTTTCGGTAATCATCAATATCCAGCTCATTGATAAAACGCCCTTGGGTTTGGTTTATGATCTGAATTTTATTGAACTCGGGCATCACACCTTCCAGTTGAAACGTACCAAACTCGTTTTTATAGGTTAGCCTAGCCTCGCCTCTAAGATAGAAACGACCCGAAATATAATCGAAATCATCGCCAAGTTTTCTTTTTAACTCAACCACATCCTGGTTAGTAAATTGTATTCGTCGTCCGGCTTTCAATCCATCAAATGCAACTTGAGTGCGGCGACTCCATATCCAAAGTGCATTTTTTGAAGTGCTACTGAAGTTTTTTTCCATGCCATTTTGTAAGCCCTTTCCGGATCCCAACAACAGAATCAGCATAAAAATACCCCATGCCACGCTAAAGCCTGTCATGATTGCTCTAAGCTTGTTTTGCTTTAGGGTAGATAATATTTCTTGTATATAATCGAGCATGGTAAAATAGTACCTATGTTTGCTTAGTGTATAATACTTGTTTCTCGGATGAGCTGGAATGAGTAGCCTCGATCAAACCGTCTTTTAAGCGGATGATACGTTGGGTTCGTTGGGCTATATCAGTTTCGTGAGTTACAATAATTACGGTAATGCCCGATTCATTTACCTCCTGCAATATATCCATTACTTCTGAAGAGGTTTGTGAATCAAGTGCCCCGGTTGGTTCATCGGCCAAAATAACCTTGGGTTTTGAAATAAGCGAACGGGCTATGGCTATGCGCTGTTTTTGACCACCGGAAAGTTGGCTGGGTAAATGTTCGCTCCAATCTTTTAGTCCAAGGCGATCGAGGTATTCCAAGGCTATTAAATTTCTTTTTTTGCGGCTCACGCCTTGATAATAAAGTGGTAAAGCCACATTTTCCATCGCGTTTTTAAACGAGATAAGATTAAAGGATTGAAAAATAAAGCCTATGTAACTGTTTCTGAATTCAGCGGCTTTTTTCTCGTTCATTTTTTGGATATGGATGTTGTTGAGATAAAACTCTCCTTTGTCGTAGTTGTCCAGAATGCCCAGTATATTGAGCAAAGTGGATTTGCCCGATCCGGACGAACCCATGATAGAAACCATTTCACCTTCTTTGATATCAATATCAATACCCTTAAGCACATGCAAGGAATTAGCTCCGGTAACATATGACTTATGTAATGCGTTTACTTTTATTACACTATTGTTCACTTGATGTTGCTTTAGAAGTTAAGCAATTGCATTGTAGTTTTTGCTTCGCCAATATAGTGATAAAAGTATTAAAATGTAAAACTGAGACACTAGTTATTTAATAATTAAAGTTAATATTTTGACGTTTCTGTAAATTGTAACGAGCGCTGTTCGATTTCGAACAGCTTTTTCACTGGTTGATTTTGAGGAAAATTAATGTGGCTTGGTTGCAGCACCGCGTCTTAATCAAGCGCCTTTCGCATATGCCAGTATCCGGTACCATACGTCAGTAAACCAACAAAAACAAGACTAATAAGGAAAGACAAAACCGTAATGTCGGAATCGGATTTTGGTAAAGAATAATATTCTAATAATATAACATATACATTGTTGATTAAATACTCCAATAGCAGCGTAGCAGCAATTAGCAGGATAACAAAAATCAAGAGTCGAATACTAATTCGGATGTATTTCATTTCAGTAAGTTTTAGATGTAATTGTTTGTTCTTGAAAACAAATCTACACCTAAGCTTTATTCTATCGCAATTTTTAGCGTGACAAATGCGTGACAGGGGTGTGACAAATGCGTGACAGGTAAAACACATGGCGTGACAAAAACGTGACATTGCATAACTAACTAACATAGAGTCTTTTAGGAAAACACGGAAATTCCATTCTCAGCCAATATAGAATGAGTGCTAGTGAAAATAATACTAAAAAACTTTTTTCAATCGAATAAACGATCCTATTTTCATCTGATTGCCCTCGGTATTTTGATGTGCAAATATTTGAACTATACCTGAGAGGTATAAACTTTCGCGCACCGAATATTCAATGGTTGGCCCGATATAATAATTTTTGAACACAGGATAGGAAAATCCGACGTACGACAACGATATGTTAAGCAAAGGATGGAGAGGTGCACTCAATGACACCATATACGAATGATCCGTAACGCTTAAGGTTTGAATGGATGTGTGCCTAAAAGATAAATCACTGAAATCATTAATGGAGGAACTCAGGTTACTCGAATACAAATACTCGCCTGTTAATTTCATCGAATTATTAAAACTATAATTGGAGCCCACGGAAAGCAAATACACTTCCCGTTCCGAATTATCGAAGGGTGATAGGTACGAGAGTTCGCCATAAAATGCAGCATCTGAAATACTACCTTTCCATCCGCCACCCAATAGGAGATGATTTTGATTTACCTGACCTGTGATAATTTGAAAATGATAACCCACCTTATCAAATCCATAAAGCAAGGCGCTTGTAAGATTATCGTTGCCATCAAACTTTAAAACGGCCTCTATGCGCGACAAGTCGCCAGTGAAATATTGCATACGAAGTCCGTCCATTGAAGGTCGCTCGGGATAGTCAAAATCAAAATACGAATACGAATTAAATATATCGTTAGGATTCCAAACAAGTGATTGCCCCCAATTAACACGCTGCCGCCCAGCTTTCAATTTTAATTTACCCCAAGTGCGTTCAACCGACAGTCTATCCACCACGGTATTTACCACATGCGATTTGCCCGTGCCCCAGTTAAAACTCATATCTACCCAACCGGGGTCGCTTTCGAGGAAATATTTGTACAAAGCATTGTTCCGTACCGTTTCGCCCACAAAAAATCGATTGCGAAGTTCCAATCGAATATGCAAATTTGTTGAAGGCGCATAAGCCAGGTTTATACGATTATGAATAAGATTATCCCACAGCCCTTCTCCCTCAGACTTTTGCCACAAATAAGAAGGCATATCAGATACATAGCCGGTGAACTCTATGGGCGATTGAGCAAAAATATTTATTTTAATGCCGAATAATAATACAAATACCAACGGCGCTAACGCCAACTTTTTAAGCCTCATCTTTTATTCATGATGTTAAATAATAATACAGTGTTTGCAGATAAAAACAAAGATACTTTACTTTTTATTTAATTAATAAGGAAGATTAAGTGATTAAGACCATCAAAACTAATCAAAATTATAAACGATTTGGTATTTTTGTAGCATACAATAATTAAAGATCCGCATTTTGAAAAAGGGTATTGTTTTTAAATCTACCGGAAGTAGATATCTGGTTAAGTCAAGCGATGGTAAATTCATAAACTGCTCCATCAAAGGGAAATTCAGGATGGAGGGCATAAAAAGCACCAACCCAATAGCCGTTGGCGACCATATTACCTATATGCTGGATGAGGATGGAGATATGGGCGTTATATCCAGCATAGAGCAGCGGAAAAACTACATCATCCGTAAGGCATCCAATTTATCCAAAGAATCTCATATTATTGCCTCTAATATCGATCAGGCTTTGTTGTTGGTTACTATTAATTATCCGGTTACCACCACTGTATTTATCGATCGATTTCTGGCTTCGGCCGAAGCATATCGTATTCCGGTTAAAATCATTTTTAACAAAATGGACAGATACGATCAGGCTCATCTAAAAATAGTGGAAAGCCTTAGGGAGATATACGAGAATATAGGATATAAAACCTATACTATATCGGCAAAAACACAAGACGACCTAGGCATTATGGTGGAGCTTTTAAAAGATAGTGTTAGCGTAATAGCCGGTCATTCGGGAGTGGGAAAATCGACATTGATAAACCGAATACAGCCTGGTTTAAACCTAAGGGTAGCCGAGATATCCGACATTCATCAAAGCGGAAAACATACCACAACCTTTGCCGAGATGCACGAGCTCAATTTTGGCGGTGCCATCATCGACACACCAGGAATAAGGGGCTACGGTTTAATAGATATAGAAAAGGAAGAACTGCACCACTTTTTCGTAGAAATATTTGAGTATTCTCACCAATGCCAATTTGCCAACTGCACACATATCCATGAGCCAGGATGCGAGGTAAAAAAGGCGGTTGAGGAGGGAACCATCGCAACCACCCGTTACAACAGCTATTTAAACATTTTTGACACCAATAAGGAAAAGTACCGTTAAGCTATTCCACATCAGTCAATACTTGGTAAAATGCAATAAATGTAAGTGCTCCGTCGTTTCCATAACAATAAGCTCACAAAATATAACAGTTCATTAAATTTTTGTTGTGTGTTGATAACACGTACGATTAAAAATAAAACTACTAATGATTAACCTATAGCGATTTGTAATTTTGTCTAAAGTCCCTAACTGCCGACAGGCAGATATTATCCCAGTCTGCCATCTGGCAGGTAAAAATCTAACCATCTATTGCAATATTAAACAGCATGAAATATTATCAACATAAAAAACGATTTAAACTATGGATGCTATTGGGCGCCATCGTTATAGGTACAGTTTCTACCATTTACACCAACTATTTAGTGGATGAGCTAAAGCTCGAAGAACTAAAAAAAGTAGAGCTTTGGGCCGAGGCCACACGCCAGCTGGTGCAGCCCGGAAGCGATGACAGCTCTATCAGTTTAACCCTCGAAGTGCTAAAAAACAATACCACTGTTCCGGTTATCATTGTTGACCAAAACGACTCCATACTGCAACACCGTAATCTAGTAACTCCTGCGCGCACATCCAATAGATACCTCAGGCAGCAACTTGAACGAATGAAAAGCTTGGGCAATAACATAGAAATTGATTTGGGCGACGGCGAAAAGCAGTATTTGTATTACCGCACTTCTACCCTACTTACCAAATTACAATGGTTTCCTATACTGCAGCTCCTTATTGTAACTGTTTTTGTAGTTATTGCCTATATAGGTTTTAGCAACGCGCGCAAAACAGAGCAAAATCAGGTTTGGGTGGGCATGGCCAAAGAAACAGCCCATCAATTGGGCACTCCCATATCTTCCTTATTTGGATGGATCGAACTGCTTGCATTACGCAACCCGGGTACGGAGGGAATTGAAGAGGTAAGAAAAGACATTAACCGCCTACAGAATATTGCCGACCGATTTTCAAAAATAGGTTCAAAGCCGATATTAAAAAACATGAGCATAAACGCCACCGTTGAGCAAAGCATACACTACCTAAAATTACGTTCCAGCGATAAAGTGGAATACGTTTTAAATTTGGACGAAGACTGTACAGTTAAAGCAAATCCCATATTAATGGAATGGGTATTTGAAAACCTGATTAAAAATGCCATTGATGCCATTAAAGGAGAGGGTAAAATTATTGTTGCTACTAAAAAAATTGGCAATAAGGTGGCTATAGATATCATTGACAATGGCAAAGGAATTACAAAAACAAATTTTAAAACCGTGTTTGAACCCGGCTACACCACCAAAGAAAGAGGTTGGGGACTTGGTCTTACCTTAACCAAACGCATAATAGAAGACTATCATAATGGTAAAATAATGGTGAAAGAATCGGAACCCGGGATTAAAACCGTTTTCAGAATCATTCTATAAACTATAATTCCAAACAATATAAAAAGCTGAATGTCATACTCATACCTCCAATAACAATGTCTAAAACAAAAATTAGAAATAAATTTGGAGATATATTTATGTAATAGTGTTTATTTTTATACTTTTGCAAAGTTTTTACTTACAGTGAAATGGACAAGCTACAAGCATATAATATAACCTTCAAAGGATTAAAGGATGGCAAGCACCAATTTCACTATACTATTGGAAAGTCATTTTTTGAAGCAATAGAAGGATCGACAATAGAGGATGGAAACTTTGAGGTAGATGTGGTGATGAACAAGAAACCACAAATGCTCCAATTAGAATTTAATATCGATGGAAATGTTCAATCGATATGTGACAATTGCCTGGGGGACATCACCATACCAGTTACCTACCAAGGTAGCGTGTATGTAAAATTTGGTATTGAATATGATGAGCCAAGTGAGGAAATCATTATTATACCGCAGGAGGAAAACGAATTAAATATTGCACAATTAATATACGAATATATTGTGGTAAGCATGCCATTGCGATCTGTCCATGAAGATTACTTGAGCTGCGATCCGGAAATGAAAGCTAAACTAGAAGAATTTTCGAGAGAACAAAATCACACAAAGAACAAAATTAAGGAAACAACAGATCCCAGATGGGATGCTTTGAGAAAATTGAAAAATAACAATAATAATAAGTAAAGAGTTTATAAAATGGCACATCCTAAGAGAAAGATTTCGAAGACAAGAAGAGACAAAAGAAGGACTCATGACAAGGCTATTGTGCCTGCATTGGGCGTATGCTCCAATTGTGCTTCTACTGTAAAAATGCACACTGTGTGTGGCGAATGTGGTTACTATAGAGGAAAATTAGCCGTAGAAAAAGCAGTTACTGCATAACTTTTATTTTAAAAGTACTTTTTAAAATTTGCTTCGCTTAGCGAGGCAAATTTTGCTTTAAGGCATTCTATCGCCTCAAAAGTAAAAGTAATTACTTGCTCTATCCCATAGAAGTTAAGCCCAAAAATAAAAAAACAAGAGATAGACATAGCTACTGCAATTATAATATCCATCAGTTGGATTGTGATTTAGTGCTTAGGCTAATAGGTTTTATTAATTCTTAACGTATGAAACAGATTAATGCAGTCATCACCGGCGTAGGTGCTTATGTTCCCGATTACATTTTAACCAACGAGGAGTTGAGTACCATGGTGGACACCTCTGACGAATGGATCATGTCGCGTGTGGGCATTAAAGAAAGAAGGATTTTAAAAGGTGAGGGAAAAGGTGCTTCTGATTTGGGCGCCGAAGCGGTTAAACAATTATTACAAAAAACAGGCACTAAACCCGAAGAGGTTGACCTGTTAATTTGTGCTACCGTAACACCCGATCATATGTTTCCGGGAACATCGGCCATTATATGCGATAAGGTTGGTATTCATAACATCCAAAGCTTCGACGTGAACGCAGCTTGCTCGGGATTTTTATATGCCCTAGACACGGCCGTTAAATTTATTAAAACCGGACACAAAAAAGTAATTGTGGTAGGTGCCGAAAAAATGTCGTCCATTACGGACTATACAGACAGAACCACTTGTGTTTTATTTGGCGATGCATCGGCTGCCGTAATGTTGGAACCAACAGAGGAAGAAGTGGGCGTTTTAGACTCTATTTTACGTAGCAACGGTGCAGGACGCCATCACCTTTACCTGAAGGCCGGAGGATCAATGTATCCCTCGTCGCACCAAACAGTAGACAACAAAGAACATTTTCTCTATCAGGATGGACCGGCAGTATTTAAACATGCCGTTTCAAAGATGGCCGACATATCGGTTGAGATCATGGAAAAAAACAATCTGACTTCAAACGACATCGCATGGTTAGTGCCCCATCAGGCAAATCTTAGAATCATTGATGCTACGGCACGCAGAATGGGATTGGCGAAAGAGAAGGTAATGATAAACATACAACGCTTCGGCAACACCACCTCGGCAACTATTCCTTTATGCTTATGGGAATGGGAAAAGCAGTTGAATAAAGGCGACAATATTGTTTTGTCAGCATTTGGTGCCGGATTTACATGGGGAGCCATTTACGTGAAGTGGGGCTACGATGGAAAGTAAGACCTGTCAGCGTCCTTAGACCTGACAGCGTCGGTATGCGGAGCGCAGAATCGCGAAAAAAAAGTAGCGTAAAGCGTAAAGAAGAAAAGTAAAAGTTAGTTCATATCGCATTTACGACATAGTATAAAAAGGGTGATTTCGAAAAGAGGTCACCCTTTTGTATTTATAAGTAATTAATGTATTTTGCAGTATGAATAAATTTGTATTGGTTACCGGAGCTGCAAAGAGAATTGGTGCAGCAATTTCGCACCATTTGGCAGCCGAAGGGTGGAGTGTGCTTATCCACTATAACAGCAGCAACGAGGAAGCACTAAAGCTGGCTGCTGAACTAAAGGCGAATAACCCAGAGCAGGAATTCCCAACTATAAAGTGCGATCTATCCAACATGCAGGAGGTAATGCATTTGTTTGAAAAGCCTGTAATAAAAGAGATGGAATTAACGGCGCTAATAAATAATGCCAGCATCTTTACACCCGGCAACATTGAAGATATTACACCGGATTTTCTGTCGCAACAGATGGGTGTTAATTTTCAAGCACCCCTGTTTTTGATGCAAGCTTTCAAAAAGCACTCAGGAAATGGAAATATTATAAACATGCTGGATACCAACGTTGTTAAAAACATGGAAACCCATGCCGCTTACCTACTGGCCAAAAAAAACTTAGAGGCGCTTACCCAAATGGCTGCGCTAGCCTGGGCCCCTTCCATACGCGTTAACGGGATATCACCCGGCCCCGTATTACCGCCTCCGGGCGAAGACCAGGAACATCTAAAAAAAGTGATCAATAACACCCCTTTAAAACGTCAGGTGGGCACCACAGAGATAGCCCAAACCGTTAGTTTTTTATTAAATAACCCCTCCATCACGGGTCAGATAATATTCTGTGACAGTGGTGCTCATTTAAAATAGCTATGGAAATAATTCGTATTAAAAATCTTTTGTTACGCACCCAAATAGGGTTTAACCAACACGAACTGGGGAAGATGCAGGATTTACTGCTTAATATTGAGATTTATTATTCTATTGCCGGGGAGGAAACAAGTGATAATCCGGCAGAAGCACTAGATTATCGCACTATTTGTAAAAAAATCATTCAGATGGTGGAGAGCAGTCATTATGCCCTTTTAGAAAAGGTAGCCAACAATGTGTGCAACCTGATAATGGAAATAGAGCGAGTACAAAAGGTAAACATAGAAGTGGATAAACCTCATGCTCTCCGCTTTGCCGAAAGTGTTTCATTTGCCTGCTCCAAATCCAAAATAGCTGACAAAGCTACAACGGGCTTCGATGAATCGATGTAATGACCATACGACCAGCTATAATCATAATTGTGCCTATCTCATATTTGGTTTTAGCAGGTTAATAATTTTTATTTCAATATGAATAGAGCTGTCATTGGATTAGGTTCGAACATAGATGCTTCGGCAAATATGGATCGCGCTGTTGAGCTATTGAAAGAGCAGTTTAGCGTAGTAAAGGTGTCGCGATGGATGCAAACACAACCCATTGGCATAACAAATCAGCCCATATTTTTTAACGGAGCGTTAGTGTTAGAAACTACCCTGGAGCTAAACCTACTCGAAACTGCCCTCAAGGATATTGAGAACCGCATGGGGCGCGACCGTACTCGTCCTAAATTCGGCCCCCGCGAAATTGATCTGGATGTAATCCTCTGGAATGGTAAAGTGGTAGATGAAGACTATTATACGCGCGATTTTTTGCAAATATTAGTCAAGGAAGTATTGTAGATATGGCGACCTAGGCGTTTGCACACTTAGTAAATTATTTCAGTTAAAAAGAATTCAAAATAGAGTTTTATCAAAAAAGGCCATCGGAATCCGATGGCCTTTGCTATTAATAATACTGTGTATTCATTAAAAATACTTCAGTCTATCGTCTTTTATTTCAGCCTTTTCTTTGATTGAAGGAGCCAAACGGTACGCTTTGTTGGTATTCATATTTTCCAACTGAGCCTTTGCACTCTCCACATCGGCACTTTCGCCCATCTGCTCCGAGGTTACTTTAACCACATAAACGCCTTGGTTACCCTGCACAGGTACCGACATTTTATCTACATCACTTAGTGAAGCCAGCGCTACTAAAGCAGGCTCCATACCAACACCAGGCACCTGGAAGGAAGCGAAGTTAATGTCGGTAGCCGACTGCACCCTGCTATCCATTTTTTGCGCCAACGACGAGAGGCTTTGACTGGAAGTCTTGTGCTCTTCAAATCGCTTCTTAATAATCGCGGCCTTTTTGTCTTTTGCCAATATACTTTTTATTGAGCTAGCTACTTCTCTATCCTCAACATCCTGGTATCCTTCTTTTACTACATCAGTAACCAATGCGATAACAAACTGATTACCAAACTCGTATATAGTTGGCGACATATCATTCACTTCGGCCTCAAATGCCCACTGCACAAGACGACGTGAACCTTCTAATCCAGCCACATCTCTATCTGCAGCTCGCAAGGTAGCAAAGCGAGGGGTAAGATTTTCAGTTTTAAAACCTTCCTTAAACTTAGCTGGAGTGTTGTTACTGGCTGCAAATTTATTGGCTGTCGAATAAACTTGCTGATATGTTTTGGAACTGTATTTTATTTCTCTGCCCAAAGTGGCAATATTATACTTAGTTACCAGTGTGCCCACATCCTGTATTTGGATAATATGTATACCGAACTGTGTTTCAACCTTAACAACATCACCTTTTTTAGTATTAAAACTGGCATCATTGAAGGGTTTAACCATAGCGCCTTCCTTAAACCAGTTTAAGTCACCACCATTAATGGCCGAACCTGTATCTTTTGAATTCTTACGAGCTAGGTCAGCAAAGTCAGCACCATTTTCAATTAAAACCATCAAACTATCGGCTATTGCATTAGTCCGTGCAGGATCTTGTTCCTGTATAAGTATATGTCGGGCCTTAACTGAATCGGGCATTTGCTTAACACTAACCAAACGACTTAGCTTGTAAATTTCGTCTTCAAGGTAAGGTCCGTAAACATCACCTTGATTACCATTAGCCACAAAATCCTTTAATGCCAGTCGCACATCCTCTAATTTTAGGTTTTGATCCTGATAAGGAATATCGGAGTTCATGGTTACAAATTGTGCAGGATCGGTAGTAGGATTTGAAAACTCTGTCTTGATTTCGCTAATCCATTTTTCAGCCATCTGTTTATCTTCCTCCGATGGTTCTACCAAAAATGTAACATACTGTATGGTGCGTTGCGCCTCTTGTTTAAAGTTGTCCTTATGCGCATCAAAATACGAGCTTATTTCACTTTTAGTCACTGTAACAGTGCTGTCAGGAATAGTCTGATAGCTAACTGACACAAAGTCAAAATCAACATTCCTCAAATTCGCTTTTGCTTCTTTTTCTGCCTGACTACGGGTTACATAAAACCCCTTTTGAAACAAGTTATTGTACTTACTTGCCAACTTTTCGTTTATCAGACTTTTTTGCAAAAACTCCCAGTAAAAATTAGCGTTGGGATCATTTTTTCGGTTACGCAAAAAGTTAACCACCGCAGTTTGGCTAAAAGCACCTGTTTGCGGGTCGGTAAACATTTGACGTATTCCCGGATGCGGGTTTTTACCTGTTGCCATATCAATCACCTCATCGGTAGTTACAGCAATACCAGTTTCCTCGTACTTTTCACCCATTACCACATCCATCACCATTTGGTCCCAAACGGATTGACGAATTTGAAATTGCAGATTCTCGTCGATACTACTTTGTCCAGAGCTCAATTTGCGAAAATCCTCAGCCTGGGTAATCTCATTCTGGTAGGTACTATATGAAATTGCGGTTCCATTTACCTCGCCTACTTCCATACTATTGGGCTGACCACCACCTTTATTGCTAAAAAAATCGGTTAGTATAAATGCAAGTAAGGCGAAACCCACCATAAAAGCGACTAGTACACCACCTTTTTTTCTAATTCTTTCTAATGTTGCCATTCTGTTTATTGTTAGTTTTAAAGTCTCAAAATTTAGGTTACGAATATACAAAAATTTGGATAACACCGAGAGTGGATAAGTAGTGAATGAACAAATTCACAAAAAAAACCTTACTACTTTCCACCTTACATTATCTACCAATAATAACACCTCTGAATATCAGCTATATAAGATAACATGTTCCTTGTTCCACCATGTCCACATAGGGCATAAATAACATGATTTATTACGAATTATTAAGAACCGTGACATTAATCAGGTCAATACGATTATCTGATGCCACCTGAATCTTCATTTTAAAGTTGCCGATTACAATTTCCTCATCATTTTTCGGAATAGATTCGTTGTGATGAAGTATCAATCCGGCTATCGTTTCAAAATTATCGGAATGAGGTAGGTTGAGTCCGTATTTCTCATTAATAAAATCTATTTCCACTCGTCCTGAGAAAACATATTCATTATCATCCAATTGTTTATCTATTAAGTCCGACACATCATGTTCGTCGTCTATTTCGCCGAATATCTCTTCGAGTATATCTTCCATGGTTACAATACCAGCTGTACCACCAAACTCATCCACAACCAGAGCAATACTACGGTGCTCCTGCGTAAAAGCTTCTAACAGCTTATTTGCGGTCATGGTTTCGGGCACAATGGTTAGCCTGCTGATAGCATTTTTTAGCTGCTTAGGTTTTTTAAACAGCTCCGAAACGTGCACGTAGCCAATAATGTTGTCGATGGTATTTTTATACACGAGAACTTTTGAATAACCCGTTTCAATAAACCTTTGGGTTAGCACATCCAAGCTTTCCCCAATTTCGATGGCAGAAATATCTGTTCGGGGAATAATACATTCTCTCACCTTAACCTTAGAAAAATCAAGAACATTTTTTAGGAGCTTTACCTCTTTGGCCATCTCATCGGTATGCTCAAGCTTTTGGTGGTGCTGCGAGATAAGATGATCCAAATCAATTCGCCCGAGCACGGTATTTTTTGAAGATGCTAGACCCGGTTTTCTTAGAATATTTTTCATAAGCCCTTCGCTTAGCACAAGCATCACTTTGGATATAGGATAAAAAATAACATGAAAAAACACTAAAGGGATGGCAGCCGTGTTAAGTACGAAAATAGGGTTTATACGAAACAAAACCTTAGGCAAAAATTCGGCCGTTACCAAAATAAGCAAAGTGGATAGTACCGTTTGAACAAAAAGCACTACTATAGGTGTTTCAAAATATATTTGAATAACAGGCTCCAACATTTTGCCCATTTGTAAACCATAAACTACCAATGCTACATTATTGCCCACCAGTAGTGCCGAGATAAAAAGACCTGGGTTACGCACAAAAATGTCGATAATCTTACTCAGTCGCGGGAACTTGCTCTTGTTGAGTTCGAGTAATAATCTATTGGATGAAATAAACGCCATTTCGCAACCCGAAAAGAATGCCGAGAATACAAGAGCAAGAATAATGATGGTAGCTTGATCCATTTATTTTATTAGTTCGATTACTTTACTGGCCTAAATTAACAATTATACAGGCTCTAAGGAAAAATTTATGCAGAAGTTTATTTTCTTATCACAAATTAACCCAAATTTCATTCCTCGTCTAGCGAAATAGTTCCACTCATTTTAGTTAAGCGATATTCCTTCAGGTTTTCTTTTGCCGTAAAACCATAACCTGTAATTATCTCATCCGCAGTAGTTATTTTAATAAACTTATCCGTGTAGATACGCCCTACTTTTTGATCCCAAAAAAGTTGTTCGGTATTAAACACTACCCCTTCATCGTTTACCGCTTCTACACTATTCCTTAAATCCCATAGTAAGTCTTTGTCTTTATATATGGCATATTTACATTTAATCTGTGCATTAATAACGCCAACAGAGTCGTAAGTCATAATATGCCCACCCTTGGGATATTCCTTGTACGGTTCTTCGGCTTTATCGTAGTTTAACAACAAGGGGGTGATGATATGGTATTTTATTTTTCCAGAATCGGATACCAATGTTTCAAAGTCAGTTAACTCCAGCGAAGGGGTATTTTGGCCTGCTTCGATAGCTTTTATTTCTTCTGGTTTATTTGAGGTACACGCCAAATTAAAAAACAAAACTGCAAGTAGCAGCGTACTTGCAGTTTTGTTTATAGTATTAATCCAATTTGTAATTAAATCCGATTCCATTATCTTATTAAATCAATCCTTATTTCTTTGCTCTAATCTTGGTAGAAACGCCAATCCATCCTCCAACAGTATAAGAGTCTCCCTCCTTAAAGCCTTGAAAGAAAATCTCTTCCAATCCTGGAAAATGTTGTGCGTAAATATTGATGAGCTCATTGGCCTTATCAGTTACCTTTGGATCAATACTTTTACTCTTTTGAAACATGTCAACTGCTGCCCAATAGGCTGTTTTGTGTTCAAACTCGTTTGAGCCAAAATTCTGTGCAGAAACAGCATATAGATTTCCTATCAATATATAGGGATCGCCCCAATCAGGCCTCAAACTAATGGCTTTCTCCGCATTTGATTTAGCTTCGTTTAATTTACCCTGATTAAATTTTATTAAACCCAATTGATAATGGAGCGTACTTTTTTGGTCACTCTCCTCTTCTAATTTAATGGCTTCGTTATAGTACTCAACAGCTCTATCCAAGTCCTCTGTTTTTAAATACATACGTGCCAAACCATAGGCCGATGACGAAGATGGTTCAATAGCATGCAAGTTTTCCGATACATCGTACAGTAATTGAGCATCATCGCAATTGGCACGTGCCAGCAGTTTATTAACCATTTTGAGCCAATCGAGGTCTGCTTTCTTTTCGGCTAACTGGGGAGTAAATATCCTTTCTATAGTTACGCAATCTGCGGCTCCACTTGAGGCAAAAAGTTGTTCAACAGTTTCCTTAACTCCTGCGATTTGGGCCTTATCCGATTCCTTTTTTTCAACCTTTATTTGATCCGATAAAAGATTGCTTACCTTAATATAGTTATTAACCACTACCTCAGCGTCAACTTCCTTTTGCCTGTACATGTCCATGGTGTTCATCATATAAGTAGCTAAAACAGCCACTTCACTATCTACACCCTGACCTGTAATCGACTTCTCGTACATTTCCTGAGCTTGCTTTCTATATATAGGACTATCTTTTTTGTAATCCAACATATGAGTAGCCTTACGACCTAACAGGTAGTTCTCGTTATACTTACGATGGTTGCCCATGTATTTTATACGTTGGTCGTAAATGGCCATCAACTTCTCAAAAAGTTCATCTCTTTTAGCTGGGTCTTTTTCTTTACTTAAACGCCAATCCATAATTTTTATACCATCGGTATAAATTCTTGAACTTGCCAATGGGCATTCGTTATACACAATTTCCCACGAAGGAAGTGCATCGGCAAAACTATTTTGCTTTACATACTCGGTAAACAAGGACAAGTTTTTAAGACAACGAAGACTGTCTTCCCCGTGCCCATACTTAGAACCGTCATCAACACCCTTTTGTGCAAATGCCTGAGCGCTCAAAAGGATTATTATTCCTGCGGTAAAAAATTTTATAAAAGTCTTTGACATGATTTTATTAGTTTAGTATTATTATTAATCTATTTGTCTTTTGCGAAACCAAAACTCGTGCAAAGTAAAACTAGCTTTCAATTTCCCGTATGATTGTTTAAAATTACTGTTTCCGTCTGCACTTCTTTTACCCAGTTCTACAGAAAGGTTTATAGATGATCTGGATCTTTTTAATGGTAATCCTAAACCAAAAGTTATGCCATAATTATAAAGGTCACTATTTACTGTCGTATTCTCGAAGTTACGATATTGGCCAATATTATTGTCGCGATAATAGGCACCGGCTCTGTATCGCACTCGTGCCAAGTAACTTTTAGCCGATCTATCGTTGGGTATAAACTCGGCGCCGACTGAGTAATTTGAAGTGTTTTTATACCCAAACGACGAGTCAAAATGCTTCGCTTCGCCCCATGCCTCGTTTAAATAATCCACTCCCACAATCAATTTATCATCCATTTTATACGATATACCCAAGCCAAAAGAAGAGGCATATTCTATTTTGTTATTGTCGAAATTCTGTTTTTCATAATTTAAGGTATCCACTGTACGATCTCCGGGAACGAACAAACTGTTGTCGTCACCAAACCTTGCTCCTCGAGCTGTTAATGTGGTGCTCTCACCTTTAAGGTTTATTTTAGGACGGTAGGTAACACCAATAGTTAATGATTTTTCATCATCCAAATTATGGGTATACTGAGCTCCAAAATCGTAAAGCACGGTTGATATTCTCATCTCTCTATAATCGCCGTGATAGAGAGCGCCCGTTGAACCAACAAAACTTTGCTTTGAGATATTACGTAAGTTACCAAACAGATACGAGATGTTAGCACCGACAGAAAGATTGGCGACAGGCTTTACCGCAGCACCAAAATACGCTTGTGTTAAATTTCCGGTTCCTGTTAATTCGTTCAAAGAAATGGATTCGTCAACCAAGGTATCTGTAGCTAAAAAGTTATATCCGGTGCTAGATATTGGCTTAAATCCCACTGTATAACTTAACTTTGGCGATACTGAAAATGCCAATCCGACATAATCAAATACCGCATCGCTGTTATCAATATTGCCTTCGCTTGTTTCTTGCGACTGCCAAAAATAACTTACTCCAGCATCAAAGTAAAACGATAACGAATCAAGTGCAGTGAGCGAAGCTATGTTAAGGTTGTTTAAACCGTAAGCCGAACGCATACCGATACCTGTATTTCCCATCGCGCTTCTTGCACCGTAACCAATATTTTGCGACTCTCCTAAACCAAAGCGCGAAAGAGGGGAGTAGGTTCTCTGTTGTGCCGATAAATGTAAGATTGGGGTTATCGTTAAAAAGGTTAGTACCACTAGTACTAATTTATTTGTTTTTAGCATTATATTCAAGTATTGTATTTAAACCGCTTTGTACCAAATTAAGATTTACAAAGATGGTATTTTTTAATTTTTCGACAAAAAAATATGCATCTCCTCCTGTTAAAATGGCTTTAGTGCTGATATCTAAGCTGTTAAAGTGATTAATATAGCCGTCTAATTCAAAAATCACCCCATTTTGAACCCCTGACCACATGGCTTCGTCGGTCGATAAGCCCATAAACGGCGTATTGATGTTTGGTTTAAGCAAAGGAAGTTTTTTTGTGTAATCATGTAAAGCTTTAAATCGTGTTTGTAATCCGGGTGATATGTTACCTCCCGAAAAGGTTCCTTCCGCATCTAAATAATCAATGGTAATGGCAGTGCCTGCATCTATAATTAATTTGGGACAGCCTTTGTACAATTCGTGCGCCCCTACCAGAGCTGCCAATCTATCTTTACCAAACGTTTGCGGGGTTTTATATTTGCTTTTAATAGGCAAACTACTACTGTGGCTTAACAGGTGAACTTCAATGTTATTGTCCAATCCCAGATGGGCACGCAATTCGTACTCATCATTATAATCATTTTGAACAGATGATATGATAAGTTTATCTATTGCATACCTATCTCTAACCCTATTAACAAAGGTTTTGTCAAAATTTTTGCTCGAATCGGAATGAATCAAGATGCCCTTATCAAAAATACCAATTTTAGTAAATGTATTTCCCTGATCAATGACTAAATTCACAGCATTTTGATTTAAAATAATAAGCCAATCCATCAAAAAAAAAGATGGATATACTTTGAGATTTAATTTTTTGTGCCTAACTATAAACTTTGTAAAGTTTTATAAGTAGCCGCTGCAAAAATACTAAAAAAAGTCCTGATACGAAACAGGTTTAATGGAACTTAGCGTTATGAGAAAAATATTTATTGTTGAGGACGACCGATTTATCACTGCCATATTTACCATGTTCCTTCGCGATTTGGGACATGAGTTGGTTGGCAAAAGCAGTTTAGGCCGCGAAGCCATTGAAATGTGCAAGGATCTGAAGCCGGATGTTGTTTTAATGGACATCCATTTGGATGGTGAATTGGACGGCATTCAAACAGCCGAAATGCTGAAACGCGAAATAGAAGTGCCCATTATTTATATTTCTAGCGATACCTCCTCGCCGGTAATTGAAAGAGCCATCGTTTCAAACTCCTACGGTTATTTGGTAAAACCCATCAACAAAAAAGAATTAGGTATAAGCATTGATTTGGCCTTTTTTAAGCACCGGGTTGATATTGAACAAAAGGAAAGAGAGCAAGGATACCGCGAATTTATCTCCAACTCGCCAATGCCAATAGTGGTTTTGAACAACGAAAAGATTACTTATCTAAACAGGTTGGGCTTAGATGTTTTTAAAACCCATTATATTGAAGATGTGATGGGGTTGCCCATCAAAAACTTTATTGCCGAAAGTAACTATGCCGAATTTTGCGAGGTGATTAACTCGTCCATATCCAGCGAGCAAATTATAAAACCGTTTCTTATTAAGATGAAAACGGTACATGGCGACCAGTATTGGGCAGAAGTGACCGGATCGATGGTCAACTTCAACAATCACAAATCGATACAATTAATATTTAGGGATGTATCGGAAAGTAAACTGAGTCAAAGAAAAAACGAGGCCTATGAAAAGGTACTTTTTAACCGCAACAACGTATGCTTTGTGTTAGACAATAAATTTAATGTAATACGCAGCAACGCCTTCACGGAAAAGTTACTGAACAATGACAATATTGTAGGCATCAAATTCTCCTCATTAATAAAAAGTACTCCCGCATGGTTTAGCGCATTACTAAACATGGATTGTCAAGCGCATAATGGGCAAGCAGTCAAAATTACCTTATGCACTGGGCAACACGTAAAACTTATGCTACATGTAATATGCTCGATTAATGGTAATATGGAGCAGGTTATATTGACCGAGATATGTGATTAATGATTGACAAAAACTGCCGTGTGCATGAGGTCAAATATTGTTTTAACGTCTGTGATATTGGGGATGGTTGAAAACACCAAACTAAGTTTGCCGTTCTTCTCTTTCATTTTTGCATTTTTATGTTGCGCTTGCAAATAAGCCAAGATCCCAGTAAATACTGCGGAACGGTAGTAAGGCGAATCCTGGTTTGAAACAAAATATACAATCAATTTATTTTCTTTAAATATGATTTTTTCGATACCTAGGTCAATGGCTTTCCAGCGTATTTGAAACACTTGTATTAATTGCCTAGCTGAACCGGGTATATCCCCAAACCTGTCGCCCAACTCTGCTTTAAAAGTTTCGAGCTCCTCTTCATTTTTCAATCCGTCGAGCTGGCGGTAGAGCTGCATCCTTTCGGCCACGCTTTCCACATAATCGTCGGGCAGCAGTACACGGGCATCGGTTTCAATAGTGCAATCGCTCACAAACTTTATGTTCGTATCCACAATCTGCTTTGTCTCATCATGGTACAAATCCTGGAATTCGGTTTCTCTGAGTTCAAGGATGGCCTCGTTTAATATACGGTGATAGGTCTCGAAGCCAATATCCGCAATAAAACCACTTTGTTCGCCTCCCAGCAAGTTACCAGCTCCGCGGATATCCAAATCTTGCATGGAAATATTAAAACCACTCCCCAAATCCGAAAACTCCTCTATAACATTTAACCTGCGGCGTGCTTCCTGCGTTACCGACGACAGTGGAGGTGCCAACATGTAACAGAAGGCCTTTTTGTTGGAACGCCCTACCCTACCCCGAAGCTGATGCAAATCACTCATGCCAAATTGGTTGGCATTATTTATAATGATGGTATTGGCATTGGGTATATCCAATCCCGACTCAATAATAGTGGTGGCTATGAGCACATCATAATCGCCATTTATAAAGCCCAGCATCACGTTTTCGAGTTCCGCACCATCCATCTGGCCATGGCCAACCACCGTTTTTACCGAAGGTACAATCCGGTTTATCATGGCTTGGATCGCATAAATATTCTGCACCCGGTTATGGATAAAAAACACCTGCCCGTTGCGTTCAACCTCGTAAGTAATGGCGTCTCGGATTATTTCGTCGCTGATGGTATGCAGCTCGGTAAGG
>JAGXIO010000197.1 GCA_024635555.1 Saccharicrinis sp. | reverse complement strand
TAAATTTAATAGACGTCGACATATGGCATTCAGAAGAGATCAGAAAGTAAAGAGCAATTTTACAAAAATCTCTATCGGGTTAGCATCACCTGAAGAAATCTTGGAAAGATCGAGCGGTGAAGTGTTAAAACCCGAGACCATCAACTACAGAACTTATAAACCAGAAAGGGATGGATTATTCTGCGAAAGAATTTTTGGCCCCGTTAAGGATTATGAGTGTCATTGTGGTAAATATAAAAGAATTAGATACCGTGGCATAGTTTGCGACCGATGCGGTGTAGAGGTTACAGAAAAGAAAGTGCGACGCGAGAGAATGGGACACATCTCTTTGGTGGTTCCTGTAGCTCATATCTGGTACTTCAAATCGCTTCCGAATAAAATTGGATATTTGTTGGGATTACCCACAAAAAAAATGGATTCCATCATCTACTACGAGCGATATGTAGTGATACAAGCCGGTCTTAAAGAGGAGGATGGTATTAAGTATATGGATTTCTTAACCGAAGAGGAATATTTAGATATTCTGGATACCCTTCCTAAAGAAAACCAGCATCTTGAAGATAACGATCCGAAAAAATTCATTGCAAAGATGGGCGCAGACGCGCTTCATATGATACTTTCGCGCATTGATTTGGATGAATTATCTTATGATTTAAGGCATAAAGCCAATACCGAAACATCGCAACAGCGTAAGAACGAGGCTTTAAAGCGTCTACAAGTTGTAGAATCGTTCCGTGATTCTGTAGGACGAAATCGTCCAGAGTGGATGATTGTGAAAGTAGTACCCGTTATTCCACCTGAACTGCGCCCATTGGTGCCTTTAGATGGAGGTAGATTTGCGACTTCAGATTTAAATGACCTTTATCGTAGGGTTATCATACGTAACAATCGTTTGAAGAGGCTAATTGAGATTAAGGCACCTGAGGTAATTTTGCGTAATGAAAAGCGTATGTTACAGGAATCTGTTGATTCGCTGTTCGATAACTCGCGTAAAGCCAATGCTGTTAAAACCGATGCCAACCGTCCTTTAAAATCATTGAGTGATAGCTTAAAGGGTAAGCAAGGACGTTTCCGTCAAAACCTATTGGGTAAAAGGGTGGATTATTCTGCTCGTTCGGTAATTGTTGTTGGACCGGAGCTTAGAATGCACGAATGTGGTATACCTAAAGGTATGGCCGCAGAGCTATATAAGCCGTTTATTATTCGTAAACTAATTGAGCGAGGTATCGTTAAAACGGTAAAATCGGCTAAAAAAATTGTGGATAGAAAAGACCCTGTAGTATGGGATATCCTCGAAAGCATAATGAAAGGGCATCCTGTGATGCTAAACCGTGCTCCTACACTTCACCGTTTGGGTATTCAGGCCTTTCAACCAAAACTTATAGAAGGTAAAGCAATACAACTTCATCCCCTGGCTTGTTCGGCCTTTAATGCTGACTTTGACGGTGACCAGATGGCTGTTCACTTGCCCTTAGGTAACGCTGCTATATTAGAGGCGCAAATGTTAATGTTGGGTTCGCAAAATATCCTTAACCCAGCCAATGGTGCTCCTGTTACCGTACCATCACAGGATATGGTTTTAGGTCTGTACTATATGACCAAAGAGCGTCAAGGAGCAAAAGGCGAGGGCTTGAGTTTTTATGATTTGGAAGAAACGCGTATTGCCTATAACGAAGGTAGGGTTGATTTACATGCACTTGTAAAAGTTAAGGGCTACGATTTGAATAAAGATGGTGTACCCGAACTACAAACGATAGAATCAACTGTTGGACGTATCTTATTTAATGAATTTGCTCCACGTGAGTCAGGTTTTATCAACGAGGTGTTAACTAAAAAAGCACTACGTGATATTATTGGCCGAGTGCAAAAAATATGTGGTACCCCGCGTACTGCCGATTTCTTGGATGATATCAAAAACCTTGGTTTTAAAATGGCCTTTGAAGGTGGTCTGTCGTTTAACTTAGGCGATGTGATTATACCGGTGGTTAAGGATGCCATGGTTAAGGAGGGATACGATGAGGTTGAAGAGGTATTGAATAACTATAACATGGGTTTCATTACCAACAACGAACGTTACAATCAGATTATTGATATTTGGACGCATGTAAATGCCCGATTGACCAATACGCTGATGACCCAGTTGAGTTCGGATCAGCAAGGTTTTAACTCAGTGTATATGATGCTTGATTCTGGTGCAAGGGGCTCTAAAGAGCAAATTCGTCAGCTTTCGGGTATGAGGGGTCTGATGGCAAAACCGCAAAAGTCGGGTGCCACAGGTGGTCAGATTATTGAAAACCCAATTCTTTCCAACTTTAAGGAAGGTCTATCGGTATTGGAGTACTTTATTTCTACTCACGGTGCACGTAAAGGTCTTGCCGATACAGCGCTTAAAACAGCGGATGCTGGATATTTAACCCGTCGTTTGGTGGATGTTTCGCAGGATGTGATTATTACCGAGGACGATTGTGGTACTTTAAGAGGATTGTCGGCTTCCGATATAAAGAATAACGAAGAAGTAGTGGCCACCTTGTACGAGCGTGTTTTAGGACGTGTTTCGGTGCATGATGTTTATCATCCAACACTCGGCGATCTGATTGTGGAGTCGGGTGAAGAAATTGATGAACCCAAGGCCAAAAAATTGAACGACTCACCTTTGGAAACAGTAGAAATACGTTCGGTTCTTACTTGTGAGAGTAAAGTTGGAGTATGTGCCAAATGTTACGGACGTAATCTGGCCACAGGAAACTATGTTCATATTGGTGAGGCAGTTGGTGTTATCGCCGCTCAAAGTATTGGTGAGCCAGGAACCCAGCTTACTTTGCGTACGTTCCACGTAGGGGGTACAGCCGGTAATATTTCTACAGAAAGTAACCTTTTTGCTAAATATGACGGTGTTGCCGAAATTGAGGAATTACGTACCGTACCTACAAAAAGCGATGATGGTAAAGAAGTAGATATTGTAATTGGTCGTTTGGCTGAGTTACGTATCATCGATAAAAATACCGGTATCGCATTGGTAAATCACCCTATCACCTATGGTTCCAAGTTGTATATAAAGAACGGAAGCACTGTTAAGGCGGGTGATTTGATTAGTGAGTGGGATCCTTATAATGCTGTTATCATATCTGAAAAAGCAGGTATTATAAACTTCGATAATATGATCGAAGGTATAACCTATAAAGAGGTTTCAGATGAGCAAACCGGATTTAAGGAAAAGGTAATCATTGAAACAAGGGATAAAACAAAGAACCCCGCTTTACGAATTGTTGATGGTTCGGACGATACGCTAAAAATATTTAACCTCCCCGTAGGTGCGCACGTTTCGGTTGAAGATGGACAAAAAGTAAAATTAGGCGAAATTGTTGCTAAGATACCAAGAGCCATCGGTAAAGCTGGTGATATTACAGGTGGATTACCACGTGTAACTGAGTTGTTCGAGGCTCGTAACCCATCTAATCCGGCTGTAGTGTCAGAGATTGACGGTGAAATATCTTTTGGTAAGATTAAGCGCGGTAACCGTGAAATCATTGTCACCTCTAAAGCTGCACAGGTTAAGAAATATCTGGTGCCACTTTCTAAACAAATACTTGTTCAGGAAAATGACTATGTACGTGCTGGAATTGCCCTATCGGATGGTGCAACCACACCTTCTGATATACTTCATATTATGGGACCTACTGCGGTTCAGGAGTATATTGTGAATGAGGTTCAGGATGTGTACAGATTACAAGGGGTGAGGATCAACGATAAGCACTTTGAGATTATTGTTCGTCAGATGATGCGTAAAGTTATCATCGATGATCAGGGTGACACTAAATTCTTGGAGAAGCAAATTGCTGATAAGCTTGATTTTATGGGAGAGAACGACAGCATCTACGATAAAAAAGTTGTAGTTGATGCAGGTGACTCTACAAGCCTTAAGCCCGGACAAATTGTTACTTCACGAAGGTTAAGAGATGAAAACTCACAACTGAAGCGTAAAGATCTTAAGCTGGTAGAGTCAAGGGATGCAATCCCAGCTACCTCAAGCCAGATTCTTCAGGGAATAACCAGAGCCGCCTTGCAAACCAAGAGTTTTATGTCGGCTGCTTCGTTCCAGGAAACAACTAAAGTACTCAACGAAGCCGCTATATCTGGAAAAGTTGATTATTTGGAAGGTTTAAAAGAGAACGTAATATGCGGTCACTTGATACCTGCCGGTACCGGACAAAGGGTGCTTAAAGGCCTAATAGTTGGTTCGCAGGAGGATTACGATAAGTTAACCGTGAAACAAGAAGTGGAAGAAGAACAAGATTAGTTATTCTAACATATAAACAAAAAGGGGAGTATGTAGATACTTCCCTTTTTTTTTAGAATTAATTCTACACTAATAAAAAACAGGATGGAAGAGAAAAAAAACAAAAATCAGCTTAATATTGAGCTGAACGAAGAAATAGGGCAGGGTATTTATTCGAATCTGGCTGTGATAACACATTCACCTTCGGAATTTGTATTGGATTTTATCCGTGTAATGCCAGGACTACCAAAGGCACAAGTGAAATCGCGTGTGGTGGTTACTCCTGAACATGCCAAAAGGTTAATGATGGCATTGATGGACAATATTAAGCGCTATGAGGCCAATCATGGTCCCATAAAGAATATCGACGAGGGTAATCCGGGAATGAACATACCCATGAATTTTGGTTCTACCCCGCAAGCCTAAAAAGTATCAAGTATCAAGTGCAAAGTATCAAAATTCGGTGCCTTTAGGCATCTAATATAGGTGGAATTCAAGATTTAGTGCTTTTACCAAATATAGGTAGAATTCAAGATTCGGTACTGTATGTACCTAATTTGGGTAGAGATTCCAAAATGGAGAAATCCCGTCCCGGACGGGACGGAATATTAAGGTGACCAATCGGTTCTACCAAACTAATATTTTTCATTTTTGTATATTGCATTTTAACCTAACCTGAACTATTCATAAATTTTCGAAAATATGAATAAAGTTCAGGTTAACCCCGACATAGCTGAACTTTAATTTTTGAAAAAAATTATTAGTGAAACCTAGTCGCTACCGGAGGTAGAAATAATTCTTGAATTATTTGGGCTAAGAAATTTATACCTATGTTCCGTTTCATACCTTTAGTTATCTGTGTTTTATTTGCTGTGCATGTTTCTTGTTCTTCTCAGCCAAAGGAACAAAAGCCAACTAAAATCACTCCTGCAGCAGCCTGTATGGACGATTATCTGCATTTGCTTACAAATAAAAGAGTAGGGATTTTGGTTAACCATTCCTCATTGGTGAATAAAACACATTTATTGGATACTTTGCTGAGTCGTGGCATTGATGTAAAAATGATATTTGCACCTGAACATGGTTTTAGGGGCGAGCACGATGCCGGAGAAGAAGTAAAAAGCGACATCGATACAAAAACCGGTGTGCCAATCGTGTCGCTCTACGGTAAAAATAAAAAGCCCAGTGCCCAACAACTAAAAAATATAGATATCGTTATTTTTGATATTCAGGATGTGGGTGTGAGGTTTTATACCTACATCAGCTCCATGCATTATATGATGGAAGCTTGTGCCGAGGAGTCGGTAAAAATGCTGGTGTTGGACAGGCCTAATCCTAATGGCGATTACTTTGATGGTCCCATTTTAAAAAGCGATTATAAATCTTTTGTGGGCATGCACCCTATACCTGTTGTACATGGTTTAACAGTGGGCGAATTGGCCGAGATGATTAATGGTGAAGGATGGTTAAAGGATGGTGTAAAATGCGACTTGCAGGTTATTAAGGTAAAAAACTGGAATCATAGTCAACCCTACCATTTACCAGTTAAACCATCGCCTAATCTGCCCAACTATATCTCTCTTCGTTTGTATCCTACTTTATGCTTTTTCGAGGCTAGTAATGTAAGCGTGGGACGGGGCACCTATTTCCCGTTTCAGGTTATCGGTTATCCCGATAGCACTGCCGGCGACTTTACCTTTATCCCCTTGAGCATCCCGGGCATGAGCAAGAATCCAAAGCAAGAGAACATAAAGTGTTACGGCATCGATTTAAGGGAAGCTTCTGCCGATCATCGCTTTACCTTATCCTATTTCATTTCCTTTTATGCCAAGTTTGGGAAGGATAAAGATTTTGGCCTCAATAAGCTTTGGTTCAACCTTTTGGCCGGCGATGGGCAAGTGTTACAGGATATACAGGCCGGACTTAGCGAAGCACAAATAAAACAAAAGTGGCAACCCGATCTTCAAGCGTACGAAAAACTAAGAGCTAAATATTTGTTGTATCCTTCAGCGGTCACAGGCTTGTCTAAAGAGTAATACTCATCGGGTGAATGTATATATTACTCACGGGGTGACTATTTACATTATGCCTATAGTCACCCCGTGAGTAGTTGGGAGTTACTCAGTGAGTTGTCACATTGTCTTTGTCTTATCTGGTTTTTTTCTTAAAGTATAAAACACCCCTTGTTCGGTAATGTGTATTTTTATGATTTGCATACATAACAAGCTTACCAATATTTTTTGGGCCCTATAATGCGATATATGTGCCTGTTTCTGAAAATAGCTTAGTGTAATGGATGTGTTATTTGCCAGATAATCTAAAATATATTTTTCAGGTTCATTTAATCTGAACAGGTTGTCGGTGTTCTTCTTTTTTGCCTTCCAGTAATCTAGAAGAATCTTGTTAGCCAATAAATTTTGGTCGTCCACGCGCACATAAACCATTGGTTTACCCTCTTTATTGGGCGCAGTATGTGGTTTCTGCTCACTTTTAGGAATCTTGATTTCAAGCACTATTTTGCCATCCTCCTCCCATTCATAGGTCTCAAAATCTATAGGTGGTTTACAATACATTTGAGCTGCTGCCTCCACCATATAAAATTCTTCCTCCGAGGCTACACCAACCACTTTTCCGTTATCCTTAACTCCCAATAGTAGACTTCCTCCATCGGTATTGGCAAAGGCAGCTAAAGACCGGGCAATTTTTTTGGAATCGTTAATGGCATATTTAAAATCCTGCCGTTGGTGTTCTCCTTCTGCAATTTTAAGCTGAAGCTCCTTGTTGTGCATCTTGTATCTTAAATAATAATAATATTCCTCTGTCTCTATGACTGTGTAGCCCCAAGATAATCGTATGGGGGATAGTATGGCAAAAATAAGGCTTTTGTACGTTTTGCACAAACGATTGGTATAAGTGTGTATTTTGTTTATTTAGTCTAAATACATATTGATAATCAGGCCATAGTGATTTTTGTGTGCTGTAAAACATGATATTTGTTAGCTGGATTTATAGGCATTATCATTAACTTATTACGGAAATATTTCTTTAATCATTATTTTATAATCCTTAAAATAATCCTTATGACCGAAACTGTAAATCTTGTGAAGAGCTTGGCCGACAAGTACGGTCGATATCACGAAAGCTTATTACCTATACTTCAAGGAGTGGTTCAGGAAGAAAAATACTTGTCGGAAGAGGCCATGGTAGAGGTTGCCCGCGAATTAGATATATCTGCGGCACGGGTATTTGGAACGGCCTCCTTTTATTCATTCCTGAACACAAAGCCTATGGGTGAATATGTTATTCGGGTTTGTAAAACAATAACTTGTATGATGCACGGAAAAAATATTATCATACAAGAACTCGAAAAGAATTTGAAGATCAGAGTGGGGGAGACGTCGCACGACGGAAAGTTTACACTTTTAGAAACCAACTGTTTAGGACAATGTCACAAAGGTCCGGCCATGCTGATTAATGATACGCCATATACCGATCTCACACTCGAAAAAATAAGGGACATTATCCAATCGTTAAAAAAGGGCGATTTGGTAGGTAGTATTTCCAATCCTTTAAATTAACACGTTATGCCAAAAAAAAATCTAAAGAGGTTAGACCTCATCTTTAAAAACGAACACGACGGTGAGAAAGTACTGATGAAAACATTGGCACGGCCAGCACAGGAAATTGTCAATTATTTAATTATTTCGGGACTAAAAGGCCGAGGAGGAGCCGGTTATCCCACGGGCTTAAAGTGGAAGTTGGCATCGGAGGCAGAGGGCGAGATGAAATATGTGATTTGCAATGCCGACGAAGGTGAACCTGGAACTTTTAAAGACCGGGAAATATTGAGCCAAGTGCCCAATAAAGTTTTAGTTGGAATGGCGGTTTGTGCTAAAATTATTGGAGCACACCAAGGATTTATTTATTTGCGAGGTGAGTATAAATTTCTATTACAACAGCTCAACGATGTTATCGATGATTTTCATGTTTGGACGAACAAAATGGGCATGGATTTCAGGGTGAATATATTTTTAGGAAGTGGCGCCTATATTTGCGGTGAAGAAACAGCCTTGTTCGAAAGCATGGAAGGCTTCAGGGGTGAGCCGCGTAATAAGCCTCCCTTTCCCACCCAAGCGGGATATAGAGGTATGCCCACCGTGATAAATAATGTGGAAACATTGGCCCATGCCTTCTCTATTTTTAAATATGGTCCGGAGATGTTCAAGGATCTTGGCGTGCAGGATTCAAGGGGGTCTAAAGTATTTTCGGTGTCGGGCGATACACCCATACCGGGTATTTATGAGCTTGAGTTTGGTATGTCGGTACAAAAATTCGTGGAGGATTTTGGCGATGGCGATGCCAAGGCGGTGCAGGTAGGCGGAGCAGCTGGTTTTTGTGTACCACGGAAAAAATTTGTCAACACAAAAATTGGCTATCAAGGTAAATTGACGGGTGAGTCTTTGCCTACTGGGGGTTCCATGATGATTTTTAATTCCTCGCGAAGCATGTATAATGTTTTGCACAACTATCTCGACTTTTTTGTGGAAGAAAGCTGCGGACAGTGTACGCCTTGCCGCGTAGGCACGCAACAGTTGCTCCTAGGCATCGAAGCGGTAAAAAAGGGAGAACGCTCTTCGGATTATTTGAACCGGCTTTTAGATTTGGCCGAAAATATGAGGGTTACGGCCAAGTGTGGACTGGGGCAGTCGGTGGCCAATTCGTTTTCGTCCATCGTAGAGAATTTTAAGGAAGAAATGATTTACTAATCGTTAAAAATCAGGCAAATGAACAGAGTAAACCTTAACATAGACAGCATACAGGTGAGCGTGGCACAAGGTACCACCTTGTTGAACGCCGCCAAGGAGCTAAAAATAAAAATACCTACGTTATGTCATCACGAAGATTTATGCGTGGCCGGAAACTGTAGGGTGTGCGTTGTGGAGCAAGTTGGCTCCGACCGTTTATTGCCGGCTTGTGCCACCCCTGTTTCCGAAGGGATGGAAATACGGACCAATAGCTTAAAGGTGCGAAATGCCCGCAAAACAGTAATTGATTTGTTGGTATCAGAGCATAGAGCCGATTGTACCCGCTGTTTCAAAAACGGAAACTGCGAACTTCAACAGCTTTCGTCCGAATACCTGATTGGCGAAGATAGCTATATCGACTTGGTTTCACTTAAAGAATACACCATCGACTACTTTTCGCCTTCTATCATTAAGGATGATTCCAAATGCATCCGTTGCCAAAGGTGTGTACGCACTTGCGACGAGCTGCAAGCCATAGGTGCTTTAACGGTTGCGTATAAAGGCGAAGATATGAAGATATCCTCTTTTTTCGAAAAACCCATGTACGAGGTCATCTGCACCAATTGCGGACAGTGTGTTAACCGATGCCCCACCGGAGCCTTGGTAGAGCATAATTACATCGACGAAGTATGGGCTGCTATCAGTAATCCCAACAAACATGTGGTGGTTCAGACTGCACCGGCCGTGCGTATTGCTTTAGGCGAAGCTTTGGGCATGCCGCCTGGTAATATTGTTACAGGCAAAATGGTGGGCGCATTACGTCGTATGGGTTTCAACTCGGTGCTGGATACCGACTTTACAGCCGACCTCACTATAATTGAAGAAGGCAACGAGCTGCTGCAACGCCTTAAAAGTGTTTTGGTAGATAAGAACCCCGATGTTCATTTACCCATGACAACCTCGTGTTCGCCTGGTTGGGTCAAGTACATTGAGCATATGTACCCGGACTATCTTCCCAACTTATCAACCGCCAAGTCGCCACAGCAAATGTTTGGTGCCCTGGCAAAAACCTATTATGCAAAAAAAATGAATATCGAACCCGAAGATATGGTGTCGGTATCGGTGATGCCTTGCACGGCTAAAAAGTACGAAGCCAATCGGCCCGAAATGCATTCGAGCGGATATAAAGATGTGGATTTGGTGTTGACCACCCGCGAGCTGGCAAAAATGATTCAGCAGGCGGGTATCGGTTTTGAGTCGCTGGAGAACGAAGAGTTTGATTCCTTCATGGGAGTATCATCGGGTGCTGGGGTTATTTTTGGGGCTACAGGAGGTGTGATGGAAGCTGCATTGCGTACTGCTTACGAAGTGGTAACTGGGCGCGAAGTGCCTTTTAAGGGTTTAAACATTACACCCGTGCGGGGCATGGACGAAGTGAAAGAGGCTACTATTAAAATTGAAGATGCATTGCCCGAGTGGGACTTTTTAAACGGGGTGGAGTTGAAAACCTGTATAGCCCACGGATTAGCCAATGCAAAAATAGTAATGGACAAAGTAAAGAACGGTGAAGCCAGCTATCATTTTATCGAGATAATGGCTTGCCCAGGTGGATGCCTAGGTGGAGGAGGGCAACCTATACCTACCAATGCCGCCATCCGCCAGCAGCGTAGCGATGCCATTTATAGGGAGGATACCGGAAAACCTATCCGCAAGTCGCACGAAAATCCAGAAATAATAAAACTTTACAAAGAGTTCCTGAAAAAGCCATTGGGGCATAAGTCGCATGAGTTGTTACATACCAGTTATACCGAGAGGAATAGGTATTAGGTATGATCCGTTGAGGAAAAATTGAGATTGTGTTAAAGGGTTTGATTAGATGAATTAACATTTAGAACTATCTTTCGACGCGTGTCATGGGGTATAATAAAAACTCCCAGCTCTAACTAAATTCAAAGTCGAAGTTATTTGTAATTGTTATCTTTTAAGATAACTTTGTGCAATGAGCAGACAAATTATATTTCACGGAGAATACTTTGTTGACTTTTATAAGGAACTTGATGCAGGAGTTAAATCCAAATTTCAATATGTGTTTGAGTTAATCAGACAAGTTGAAATGGTTCCTAAAAAGTTTTTAGCTCCAATGACTGGTTACGAAGGACTTTTTGAAATTAGAATAGAATATCAGTCAAATATTTATAGGGTTTTCTGTTGCTTTGACAAAGGAAAACTAATTATTCTTTTAAATGGCTTTCAAAAGAAAACGCAAAAGACACCAAAGAAAGAAATTGAAAAAGCCATGAGATTGAAAGAGGAGTATTTTAATCAGAAAACAATGAAATTATGACAGACTACAAAGGAATAAAAACATTTGACGATTTGCTTGAACTTGAGCACGGAAAAATTGGAACTGAAAGTAGAAATGAGTTTGAAGAAAAAGCTCAAATGTTCATTGTGAGCGAGATGTTAAAGGAAGCTCGTAAAGAAGCAAAGCTCACGCAGCAGCAATTGGCAGAAAAAGCGGGGACAAAGAAAAGCTACATTTCAAAAATAGAAAATGCAAAGGGAAATATCCAGCTTTCGACATTAATAAGAATATTTGAAACAGGGCTAAATCGTAAAATAGGGTTGACCTTTTTATAGAACTCTGAAAAAAATGTATTTCGTCATATCGTTATTGTTTGTAATTTTTAACCACAAAGTACACAAAGGCAACAAAATGTTCACCATGTTTCTTTGTGGTTACTTATTTAACCATGTTAAGCCAATTTAAAAACGAGAAAAAAATCACAGTGCTCAAATACCTTGCCTCCCAAAAAGTTGTGCCAGACAAGCATCGTAAGAGAATCTGGCAGTGCATATATAAAATTATCGACACCATAGTATCCCTTTGATTATTTAAGTGGTGCTTGCTAAGTAAATTACAGATATCACAAATCTGGAAAAGATGTTTATCTTTATTAACTTGACGCTAAAAACTTGACGCTATGCAAAACGAACATACCATTACTATATGCTTGGGTAGCTCGTGCTTTGCGCGGGGTAACAAGGAAATTTTAAATGTCGTCAAAAGGTTTTTAGCAAAGCATAAGCTCGAAGAATCTGTATTCTTTAGAGGTGAGTTGTGTACGGGTAATTGCGAGAATGGGCCTATCTTGAAAATAGACGACGAGACGTACAGTCAGGTAAATTCTGATAATGTATTTCAGATACTCAACGAGTACTTTAACTCAAACAATTAAGGTATGGCGCAATTAATCGAAGCACATAAAGAAAAATGCAACCTCAGTTTCACCTGCATACGAGTGTGCCCTGCAAAGGCTATAAAAATTGCCGATAACTATGCCAATATTATGCCCGATAGGTGTATAGGCTGTGGAAATTGTGTAGTTGTATGTGCCCAAAAAGCCATTAGTTTCCGCAACGAAGTAGATGTTGTGCGACAACTGTTCGGTGGAGATGTTAAGGTAGCCGCTATTTGTGCCCCCGCCATATCCGGTGAATTTGATGATATATCCGACTACCGCAAGTTTGTAACCATGATACGTGAGTTGGGTTTTGATTTAGTTAGCGAAGTGGCTTTTGGTGTTGATTTGGTGGCGCATAAGTACAAGGAGCTGTTGGGCGATTTTCATGGTAAGTATTATATTACTACACACTGCCCACCAGTGCGGTCGTACGTAGAAAAGTATCGCCCCGGTCTGGTAGATAACCTGGCACCCATCGTACCTCCATTTGTTGCCATGACCAAAGTGATGCACAAAAAATATGGCGATATAAAAGTGGTGTATATTACTTCGTGTGTAGCGGCTAAAGATGAAGCAAAGGCCTTTGCTCATACCGATGGCAAGTTGGATGCCGTCATTACTTTTCAAGAACTAAGAACCATGTTTAAAGAGGCCGACATTAAGGAAGCTTCGGTGGAATTTAGCGATTTTGACCCTCCCGTAGGACGGAAAGGCGCCCTGTATCCCATCAACCAAGGACTATGGCAAGCCATAGACATGCAACAGGATTTACTCAATACCAATATTATCTCCGTGGATGGACGGAATAATTTTTTGGGCTCGCTCAAAGAATTCTCTGTAAACAGTACACTCAGCCAAAATCTGGATCTGTACTATTGCGAGGGCTGTGCTATGGGTCCCGGCATGTCGCCAGGCGATAAGAAGTTTATGCGTCAATCCAATATCATTCGTTATGTAGAGAAGCGCTTAAAAATAATTGATGGCGAACAGTGGAAAAGTGATATGGACGAGTTTAAGGATATTGACCTGAGCCGTAGCTTTAAAGTAACCGACCGCCGCTTGCCCCAACCAACAGAACAGGAAGTGCAGCGCGTATTGCGTGATATGGGTAAGAGTAATGTAGAGGACCAACTAGGTTGTGGAGCTTGCGGTTATCCAAGTTGCAAAGAGTTTGCTGTAGCCTACTGTCAGGGACTTACCAATTTCGAGATGTGCTATTCCTATTCCATTAAAACCTTGCATACTTACATCAATAAGGTTCACGCAGCCAACGAAAACCTCAAAAGCACCAAAGAAGCACTCAAAGAAAGCGAAGAAAAAGCACGCAAGGAAGAGTTGGCTGCACGAGAGGCCGCAGAAACCATTACCGCCATGCTCAACAAAATCAGGGCAGGTATAGTAATGGTGGATGCCAATTTAAATATCATCGAGGCCAACCTGAGCTTTGTAAATATGATGGGCGACGATGCTAAGCAGCTCAATGAGGTGATTCCCAGCTTAAAAGGAGCCGATATAAATACTTTTCTTCCGTTTGGTGTTATGTTCAATACCGTGTTGCAAACCGGACAAGAAATCATTAATCGCGACACCACGCAAGGTGATGTTATTTGGAACGTGTCCGTGTTTACAATTAAAAAACATCAAATTGTAGGTGGCATCATCCGTGACCTTACTACACCCGAAGTACGACGTGAAGAGGTAATCAACCGTGCCCGTTCCGTTATTCGCGACAATCTGCAAACCGTACAGCAAATAGCCTTCTTGCTGGGCGAAAGTGCCTCCAAAACCGAAAAAGTATTGAGCTCTATCATCGAAGCACAAAAATTAGGAGATAGCCATGGGGGTTAAAGAACCGGATTTTTTTCTCGATATAGACTGCCAACAGAACAACCACTTTGGCGAATACATCTGTGGTGACGTGTTTCTGTCGCGTCGAATTAAAGAGGATGCACGAACCATTGTGGTGCTTTCGGATGGCATGGGTAGTGGCGTAAAAGCCAATGTACTGGCTACCCTCACCGCATCTATGGCCGTTAATTTTACGGTTGAGCACAAAGAGGTGCAGAAAACGGCCGAAATAATCATGAACACGCTGCCCGTGTGCAGCGTGCGCAAAGTGAGCTACTCTACCTTTACTATCATTGATATCGACGACGAGGGAAGCACTACCATTGTGGAATATGACAACCCGCGCTGCCTCATTATGCGCACCCATCGCCCCTTTGATCCGGGATGGAAAGAGATTGTTTTGGACAGCAAGCGTAATAAAGGTAAAAAATTACATACCTGTCATTTTCAGGCTCGTAAAGAAGATCGTATATTGTTTTGGTCGGATGGTATTGTTCAATCGGGCATGGGCACCAAAACACTGCCTTTTGGATGGGGGCGAGACGAAGCCGAAAAATATGTGATTAAAAGCATTAAAAACACTCCGTTTATCGCATCGGCTAAACTATCGCGTAAAATTGTAAATATGGCCTCGCTCAACGATGGAGGGAGTCCACTCGATGATACCTCATGTGGAATCATTTATCTGCGCGAGCCGCGTAGGTTGCTGTTTGTAACCGGGCCTCCTTTCGATGAAAAAACGGATATAGAACTGGCCTTGAAAGTACAGCGATTTGGAGGTAAAAAAGTTGTGAGTGGAGGGACTACGGCCGAAATCATAGCACGCGAATTGGGACTGAAGTTTTCGTCGGGACTGGATATGTCGGATGCCGATTTGCCCCCAACAGCACAAATGGAAGGTATTGATTTGGTTACCGAGGGAATATTGACTTTGGGCAAAGTGGTAAGGATAATGGAGCATTTTGATAAAGACAGCACCATGGGAAAAGGGCCGGCTAATCAAATTTTAAAGATGTTTTTAGAGAGCGACAAAATACAGATTATCAACGGAACGCGTATAAATGTAGCTCATCAGGATCCCAGTCTTCCTGTAGAACTCGAAATAAGGCGCACCGTGGTCAAGCGCATCGCTTATTTGTTGGAGAGTAAGTTTTTAAAAGAAGTTACCATGGAGTATATATAAACTCATCCACCTCCGAGTGCGACTTTAAGTCGCGCCCGGAGTATTTCTCAAGTTATAAACGTCACATCCGGAGTAATCAGTAAGATGTAAACGTTGTTCCCGGAGTATTCCCCAAGCTGTAAATCACAACCCGAAGCCTTCGCACTCCGATGTTCAATAGAACAAAGATTAAGTGTGGATGTTATTGAAATATAACATTCAAATTAATTATGATGAAGCAGCGAATAGTAGAACGAGTTGTAAGCCCCATGGAACCACATTTTGTTGGCGATGGCTTCCGAGTTCATAATTTTATACCGAGCGTGTATGGTTTAAACATGGATAGAATGGATCCATTTATATTGATGGACTATAATTCCAAGTTTTACTTTCCTCCAACCGATAAACCCAGAGGTGTGGGTGTGCATCCACACAAAGGATTTGAAACAGTAACCATAGCTTATAAAGGAAGAGTTGCCCATCACGACAGTAGCGGGGGAGGTGGCGTAATTGGCCAGGGTGATATTCAATGGATGACAGCAGCAAGCGGCGTACTTCACAAAGAATATCACGAAGAGGAGTGGAGCAAGCAAGGGGGTGATTTTCAGATGGTGCAGCTTTGGGTAAATCTTCCGAAAAAAGATAAAAAAAGTGCTTCAAAATACCAAGCCATCAAAAATGAAGATGTCAAGCGTTTTAGGCTGAAAGACAACCAAGGTGAAATTGAGGTGATTGCAGGAGAATACAAAGGAGTTGCCGGCACCGCTTTTACGTTTACGCCTATTCATATGTTCAATGCGAAATTGAGAAAAGGAGGCAAAGTTGATTTTGACTTTCCGGCCGATTACAACACGGCACTGCTTGTAATTGAAGGCGATATAACGGTAAACGGAAAAGAAAAAGCCCCCACTAACCATTTTGTGTTAATGGCTAATGAAGGCGAAAGTTTTGAGATAGAAGCCACAAAAGATGCATTGGTATTGGTTTTAAGCGGACAACCCATCAACGAACCCATTGCCGCCCAAGGCCCTTTTGTGATGAATACAAAGGAAGAGTTGCAACAGGCCTTCCGGGATTTTAATGCCGGAAAATTTGGATACTTAGAGGATTAAAAGAAAAACTTTGCGTCTCAGTGTCTCTTCCGCTTTGGCGGAACAAGTTGTGTTCATAGTCTCTTCCCGCAATTCTGCGGGATGTTGAGTAAAACGAAATCCCGATGCCAATAGTTTAATTTACTTCGGGGTCGCTTTGCTCCATATCTATCATCTCTTATCTCTTATCTCTCAGTCTCTTATCTAATTATGAATATATGAAATACAAATTAAAAGTAATTATTGGCAGCACCCGCCCAGGAAGAAAAGGTCCCCTCGTAGCCCGATGGTTTTTAGATATCGTAAAGCAGTTTCACGATTTTGAGGTGGAAGTGCTTGATCTTAAAGAAATAAACCTGCCATTCTTAGACGAAGCCGAGCATCCCCGACTTCAAAACTATGCCAACGAACACACAAAAAAATGGAGCAAGGTCATAAGCGATGCCGATGCCTTTGTTGTGGTTACACCCGAATATAATTTTGGATATCCCGCCACCTTAAAGAATGCTTTCGATTATCTTTATGCTGAATGGCAAGAAAAACCCATGGCGTTTGTGAGTTATGGAGGTGTGTCGGCTGGTACCAGAGCTGTTCAAGCTTTAAAACTTCCAGTGACTACATTGGGAATGATGCCTCTTCCTCAAGCAGTAAATATTCCTTTTTTTACCCAATTTATTAATAATGATGGTGTTTTTGAGGGAAACGAGAGCTTGGAGAAATCGGCAAAGTTAATGTTGAAGAAACTCATAAGCTGGGCAGAAGCCTTAAAGGGAATGCGAGATAAACCTTTGTCTGAGAAATTATAGAATATGAGAACAGGAAGATTAGAAGCATTTAGTGACGGGGTATTGGCGATTATAATAACTATAATGGTTTTAGAAATGAAAGTACCC
>JAGXIO010000196.1 GCA_024635555.1 Saccharicrinis sp. | reverse complement strand
CCCCCTCTTTGCGTTTTCACAATCGAACGACTCTATTATTGTATATCATGGGAATGGATATTTTGAGAATAAAATAATTGATCTTAGCAATAAGGATCTTTCAAAATTACCCGTGATAGACCTTCAGGCGGAAATACTAATTCTCGACAATAATAATTTAACTGAAATACCGAATTGGTTCGCAAATCTTAAAAATTTAAGATCCTTGTCGGTTAGGAACAATAAGCTTATTGATGTGAGTGTTTTAATGTATTGCGAAAATTTGGAAGAAATATATTTATCAAACAATCAAAATTTAAATGACTTGCCAAATTTTGGAATCTGTAAGAAATTGAAAATTGTAGATGTTGTTAATACGAAAATTAACGAACTCCCAATTTCAATAAGCGGCATGGAAAGCATTGCATATTTTAAATATTCAATAAGTAAGAAATAAATATAAGATTACCAGTCCTGCGTAGCTGCATATAATGTATTAAGACATAGTTTTTCGAATACAAGTTCGGGAATTTGATGTGCTATCAGACAGTTAGAATGCGAATGCTTTTAAAGAGCGACTTCACTAATAAATTAATTTTATGGCAACGAGTTTAAAAAATCTGTCGGATTACGACAAAAGCAAAATGCCATCGGCAGCCAACATGAAATTTGGAATTGTAGTGTCCGAGTGGAACGAAGAAATAACCGAAGCATTATACCAAGGTGCCTATAACACGCTAATTGACAATGGTACCAACCCCGATAACATCATTAAAAAATATGTACCCGGTAGCTTTGAGCTTACCAAAGGCGGCAAATACATGGCCGATTACACAGATGTTGATGCCATCATTTGCTTGGGTTGCGTTATACAAGGCGAAACACCACATTTTGATTTTGTGTGTAACGGGGTTACCCAAGGTCTTACTCAGTTAAACTTAGATTATAAGGTACCTTTTATCTTTGGTCTGCTCACCACCCTTAACCAACAACAAGCCAAGGACAGGGCTGGCGGAAAACATGGCAACAAAGGCGACGAGGCTGCCATAACTGCCATAAAAATGGTACACATGGGTAGAAGTCTGAATAATTAGGAAATCATATAACTAAATGAATTTAAAAAAGTTAATACCCGAATTGAGTTCAGGAATCATCAATGCCGGATTCGACAAAGAACCCAGAAAAATTCAGACTGAAGCTATGCCCAAAATAAAATCCGGTGCCGACCTGATTCTTATTGCACCTGCCGGTTCGGGCAAAAGCACTGCGCTGGTTATGGGAACCATACAACAGCTAAAAAAACCTTTCGAAGAGGCGCCCCGTGCTATCATTATCACCTCAACCAAAGAAAAGGCATTTGAAATGGAAGAGCAATTTGCCACTTTGGGCAAAGTGTGCAAACTACGCACTTTTGTGGCCTTCGACAAGGGTATCATACAATACCAAAAGGACGAGGTTTACGATGGTCTCGATGTGCTGATATGCACCCCAAAGCGTTTGACTGAGCTAGTGAATATCAACGGTGTGCCCATGACCAAAATTAGCTTAATTATAATGGACGATGCCGATACCATCATGCTCAACAGATACCACCCGATTATCTTCCGCATTGGCGATGGGGTAAAAAAAGCGCAGATTATTGTTGCAGCCGACAAATGGCACCATAAAATTGAAGATTTGTCGGAAATGGTGCTGAAGAACCCCTTGGTTATTGAAATAGAAGAGTAATAAATTCGAGGGTGAAATCATAAAAAGATATTTTCAAATGGAGATATTCCGTCCCATACGGGACGGTACACGAGATTGTAAAATATTTCTACCAATATTTGATCCCTACGGGATTTGTACCGCCAAGAAATCTGATCTCTAATATATCTTCTCTAACTCTGCACACATTTACCTTCTCGTTGCATCATTCCTTGTCTCCGTGCCTTTAGGCACTTGATATGGGTAGAAATATGAGCGTAAAGGAAATCCGTCCCGGATGGGACGGAACGTGTGGTTTATTCGTTTTTCTACCAGTATATGATTCCTATAAAATCCGTGCCCCAATCCCAAACTACATCCAGCAGTCTCTATATTTCACAGTACTTTAGACGGTCAAAATTGCATACCAACCAATACTCTGCGTCACGTCTCTCCCCCATTTTGGGGGAGTTTTTGGGGGAGTTGGAGGGGGCTTTTTCCGCTATGAAAATAGTGCTTTAATATCGTCAATCTGAATGCTTTTCATAAAGTTTTCGTCGGCCTGAACAATATCGCCCGCAATCTTTTTCTTTTTGCTCTGTAACTGCAAAATCTTTTCTTCCACGGTATCTTTGCATATCATGCGGTAGGCAAACACTTTTTTATCTTGTCCTATGCGGTAACAACGGTCGATAGCTTGGTTTTCTACGGCCGGATTCCACCAAGGATCCACAATATACACGTAATCTGCAGCAGTAAGGTTAAGTCCTGTGCCACCAGCCTTTAAGCTGATAAGGAACACCCGCAAATCATCGTTTTCCTGAAAGTTGTTTACCGATTTTTCGCGCTGAACGGTTGTACTCTTACCGTCGAGATATTCAAAATCAATATTCCGCTTGTTCAGTTCCACTTTTATCAAGCCCAACATTTTTACGAACTGAGAAAATATCAATATTTTGTGCTTACCCGTTTTATCGGTAATCATTTGCACTATTTCCTTTATTTTAACCGATTCGGTACTCGAAATATTATCATCGTTGAGCAAGGCAGGCGAATCGCAAATCTGACGCATACGTGTCAATGCTGCCAACACCATCAGCTTTGAGTTTTCTATGCCGTTGTTTTCAATCTGGTCGAGCAGCTGATTCTTAAATTCGTTGCGATGAGCATCGTATATTTTACGTTGTTCGGTTTCCATCTCGCAATAAATAACAGCCTCGGTTTTTGAGGGCAATTCGGATGCTACTTTTTCTTTGGTACGTCTTAAAATAAAAGGGTTAATTAAACGCTGAAGCTCCGCTGCGATATTGTCGTCGCCCTCCTTGTCGATGGCATTAGAAAACTGGGATCTAAAGCCTGTTGCGCCTCCAAAAAAGCCTTTGTTTACAAAGCTCATTTGGGCATACAAATCAAAGGTGCTATTTTCGATGGGCGTACCCGAAAGTGCTATCCGGTTATTGGCATTAATCAGGTTAACGGCTTTAAACCTGCGCGAAGCAGGATTTTTTATGGCCTGCGATTCGTCCAACACCGCATAGTTAAATCTAAATTTCATCAGCATTTGGATATCGCGCAACAAAACGCCATAGGTGGTAAATACCAAATCATAATCGGCAAACACTTCTGTATCCTTGGTGCGATTTAAACCATAATGGTAATAAGCCTTTAGCGTGGGTGCAAATTTGGCTATTTCGTTTTCCCAGTTAAAAAGTAAGGTGGTAGGCACCACAATAATACTTGGTGTGGGGTCTTTGGCGAGCACATGTTGTAAAAAGGTAAGTATCTGAAGGGTCTTGCCCAATCCCATATCGTCGGCCAATATACCCCCCCATCCCATCTCGTCAAGGAAATTGAGCCAGTTTAATCCCTCTTTTTGGTAGGTTCTCAGTTCAGCATTGATAGTTTCAGGCACCTTGGTGTCCGAAATCTCTTTAAAACTGGCCAGACGCTGCCGTTTTTGAGCTATCTCGTTCATTATCTCCACCTCGTCCATGTTTTCGAATAACTCGTCGATGATTGAAAAACGCATTTTAGAAATGGCCAACTTATCATCCTTTATCTCGCCATGTCTAAAAAACTTCTCCAACTTATGCATCCATTCGGTGGGCAGCATACCCACGCTACCATCTTTAAGTTGAATATATTTTTGCTGGTTAAGAACCGCTTGTTTAATGTCTTTCAGGCTCACTCTAGTATCACCAAAACTCACTTTAACATCCACTTCAAACCAATCCTGTCCGCTACTTATAGAAGTAGATACCTTACCTGCATAAGGCGAAAATTTAAAGTTTTTCAGTTCTTTAAGTCCAAAAACCTCCACCTCCATGCGCTGCATTTGCTCAAAAAAGCGGTAAAACCACATATCTTGGGCAAAGGTGTCGTAGTGTAGATAAAAACGCTTGTCCTCTACCTGCTCTTCAAAATAAGGGTGCAGATCGGCAATGGCGCTTATAAAATCGTCCTCGAGCTCAATGTTACGCTTGTATTCGGTTATTTCCCCATGTTCGTCAACCAACACATTACCCGATTGGTTTAGCATTACCGACACGCCGTTGTGGTATTCTACCTGCGGGGTGATAATCAAAAAGTCGTGGAGCTCCGAGAGGAATACTTGCTTTCTACGGAAATCTAGCTCTACGGATTCAATATCGAACACGTTGCTGCCAAAGTCAATTTCGAAGTTACGCGATAGCGGCATCACAATCTCGTTAAAAAAATGCTGCTTGTGGCTTTTCACCATCTTTAAATCATTGTGCCACATTTCGACATGCCGGGCAATAGTATAATTGGCTGGTATAGCAATGCACTTTTTAAAAAGATAAACATGACACTCTCTGTACATCAATTCGATCTCTTCTACCCCACACTCCTCGCCATCGATGTTTAACACAAGGCGCAAGCCAACAAAAGTTTCATCCTCAAAAGCCACGTATTTTGCAGTTACCGGCAATGGGATAACCTTTGTTTTCTTTAGTTCCGACTTTTTTATTTTGTACTCACTCTCGGTGCGCAGCATGAGTATTTTTTCTTTACCCAAAAGTTGGACTATCCGCCGCTTAACAGTAAAAACTGTCTTTTCGTTTTCACTTGTATTCAACTTATTAATACAGTGTACAATCTCGGCTGCATTGGCCGTCAATTTCAACTTGTCCGAGTCGGGATATTCTTCATAGCGCTCGATATGACTCGAAAGCTTTGTTCTATCTTTATTTGGCTTGCCTACAACTGGCACTACTTTAAAATTAGAGCTGGCATTGTAATCGTAATACTGATCCTCGTTAAACTGGATCACAAATCCCACTGATCGTTCTTCGTTTTTCCGCGGGACGCTGTCTAATTGCAGCTCCTCACCATTTATCTCGTCAATAAAATTTCTAAAATTCGATTTGTGTTCAGAATCAACAGGCAGCATTCCCGCTTCTTCTGGCCTAAATAGCATTGTTAGACCAAGTTTTGGATCGAAACTGTAAGTAAAGTACTTGTCAAAATCGGCATCCAGAGGCAAACCATATACTTTTAATGCATGTTCTTTTCTGGTATTAAACTTTTTTCCAAAAACAATATCCAACAAGTCGGGTGTTTCCGAATCAGCTATCATCAGCAAGGTATTAGCTTCTACCTTGTTTAATTTAGGAATGGGTTTTTTCCCTTCGCTTTTGATGTACACCTTACCATCGCGAAAGCTGATAGTGGCCCAAGGTTTATTATGAAAGGAAGAGTAAAAAAAGGTAATCTCATTACTATTAATATCAGCATGGCTAAACATTAAATTATTATAACCGTGCAAAATATCATTAATTACACTAACTGAACTGTGCTCTTCAATACTTTCTTTGGAAATAAAATGGTAATTTTCAATGAGGTAACCGTGGGCCGTACGCAATGACGAAGTTTGCACAAGGGTTTCGCCCTCAACCATTGCCGAGGCCTGATGCTCTCCCCCATCTTTAATAAACATGAGTGAGGCTACGGTGTGCTTGCAAATGGTTCCCCAATCGAACGGACAAGTACAAGTCGTTTTTAAATCGCCTTTGGTAATATCCCTAACAATAACCGAATATTTTTGACCTCCCTGCACCCTAAAGTGCCAAGTATCAGAAGCTTTGTTGGCATATTTCAACGTTACCGCTCCTTGGTTGTACAATTCGATCCCTCTTTCTATAATTCTATCCGAGGCCTTAAACCGTATATATCTGTCAATGTAATCCTTCAAATCCATTTATTCACTTTAGTGCGATAAAAACCGCAAAGATAACAAGAGCTATTGGCTTTAGCCCAAATAATTTATTAAATATTTCATGTGTTTATAATTGATTTTTTTGCCACATGGAACTCGCCATTACAATCATTCCCCTCCTGCTATGGTGGGACAGGTTATGTGAGAAGCAACTCTCATAGCCTGCCCCTACCCTTCGGGGGCTCGTTTTATATCCGGTTGCGGGATCCTTCTTGTTCTTTAATCTAACCATGAATATTAACCGCAATTGTGAGTAATAATTTATTCTGGAGTCTGTTATCCTTACCTCTGTTTGTTCTGCATATATTTTATCCCTATGAGATTTACAAAAGTCCTTTTACAATTTTTATTCTGTCATTAATTGTATATCTTTCAAAATCACTTGGATACAATTTAAACTAATACATTTTTATTATGAGCAAAAAAGGACTAACCATAGGCATCCTCACTGGAGGAGGCGATGTACCCGGACTAAACCCTGCCATTCGTGCGGTAACCATGCGCGCCATTCGTGAGGGATACAACGTAATAGGTATTAAAAACGGGTGGAAAGGTGTTATTAGTATCGACCCATCCAAACCATTGGAACAACAACCCTATTGCCTCCCCCTAACTGAACTTATTGTAAATAAGATAGGACGTACAGGCGGTACCTTTTTACACTCGAGCCGCACAAAAGCCACCAAAGTGCCTTTGAAAGATTTGCCCGATCATTTAGTAGGGGTTTATAAAGAAGAGTTTAACGATTTGACCAACGAAGCGGTTACCAACCTTAAACATATTGGCATTGATTATCTGATACCTATTGGCGGCGATGACACTCTGAGCTATGCCGTGCGCCTGCACAAAGAGGGCATCAAGGTGATAGGTATCCCCAAAACCATGGATGGCGATGTTCCGGGAACAGAATATTGCATTGGTTTTAGCACTTGCATTACCCGCACCATCGAACTTACCCACGAACTACGCACCTGTGCCGGTTCGCATGAGCGTTTTTTGGTGTTGGAAGTATTTGGTCGTAACGCTGGTTTTTCGGCGCTTATGCCTACCATTGGTGGAGCAGCTGACCGCTGCGTTATCCCCGAGTTTGTAATCAACACCGAGCATCTTACCAAATTAATGGTAGAGGACAGGAGAAGCAATCCCAGCAACTATTCTGTTGTATTGGTATCGGAAGGAGCCACTTTTGAAGGGATGGATACAGTGTATGCCGATGCCGAAACCGATGCCTTTGGCCATAAAAAACTGGGTGGCATAGGCGAAATGATTGGTAAGGAACTCAAACGGCACTCTGCTCAGTTTAACAATGGACACGAGATAAACGTCATCAATCAAAAATTGGGCTATTTGGTGCGTTCCGGCCAGCCCGATGCACTGGATTCCATTATCCCCACCACCTATGGAAACATGGCGCTGGACTTGATTAAAAAAGGAGAATCAGGATACATGGTTTGCGTTAAAAATGGCAAATTTGATTATGTACCTATCGAAGTAGTTCAAAAGGATGATAAAGGCCAAAGCGTTAAGAAAGTTAACATTACCAAGTATTACGACACCAAACGCTACAGACCCATATATCAAGATATTATTGGCGATCCGATGATGTATTTGACAAGAGATATGTAGTAATGTAGGCTGTTTTGAACTGTACGAAGCATTTATTATTTAAGGGTTTTGCCATAAGGCGAAACCCTTTTTTTAAGCTATATTTGTGCCCAAACCAGCAAAACGATATTTATGCCCAAGTTTTCTGCTCCCAAGTATTCTATTATCATACCAGTGTATAACCGTCCTCATGAACTAGATGAACTTCTACACAGCCTTACACTGGTCAATTATACTAATTTTGAAGTAATCATTGTGGAGGATGGTTCACAACTATCGTCCAAAGAAATCTGCCTGAAATATAACGATAAGTTGAACCTTCGGTACGAATACCAGGAGAATACAGGGCCGGGCCCTGCGCGCAACACAGGAGCCAAACTGGCACAAGGTGAATATTTTCTATTTTTCGATTCGGATTGCCTGATTCCTGTGGAGTATTTTACTAGGGTAAATGAAAAGCTAGATAATGTAGATTGTTTTGGTGGACCGGACATGGCACATCCATCTTTTAACACCATTCAAAAAGCCATCAGCTATTCCATGACAGCCACCTTAACCACAGGAGGAATACGAGGAGGAAAAAAGAAGCTGGATAAGTTTTATCCCCGTAGTTTTAACATGGGCATAAAAAAAGAAGTGTTTAAGGCGTTAAACGGATTTGCAAAACTCCGCTTTGGCGAAGATCTGGATTTTAGCATGCGCATACTCGAAGCAGACTATACAACCAAACTAATTATAGAAGCCGCAGTATATCATAAACGCCGCAATAATTTCCGATCGTTTTTTAAGCAAGTATATAACTCGGGTATTGCACGTATCAATTTAAACTACCGCCACCCAGGTTCGCTAAAAGTAGTTCATACCCTACCGGCGTTGTTTACCTTTGGATACATTATAACCTTATTGGCAGGTGTCTTATTCCCGTTTTTATTCCTTTTAGCAATTGTTCCATGGCTCCTATTTTTTACAGATGCCAGTGTTAAAACAAAAAGCATTACGGTGGGCATTGCTGCAAGCTTAGCCGCCATGGTCCAAATAATTGGCTATGGCCTTGGATTTATATCGGCCACTTTAAAACGTAAACTATTTAAAGCTCGCGAATTTACAGCCTACCAGAAAAATTTTTACGATTGACTATGCTGTCATCAATTTACGCTAAATCGATAAAGCTTCGCATTATTTTGGAAAGGCGAAACCTGACTTTTTGAATATCGAACGATATGATCGACAATACGTTTTGGCGGACTCAGGTTCTCATCATCGAAAAAACTGGTAGGTAAACTGTCGAAAAAATCAATTAATGCCAAACTGTATTCTTCCAGCTTGGCCAAATCCTCAGTAGCATTTGAATTCATAGGCGTTTTATTTCTCTATGTAAAATAGAATAACTGTATCTTCAGATACAAATGTTTTTTCAATCTTAATCTACTCATGATTAAAACTTTACAGTTGTATCGGTATCTATGTTAACACACAGTTAAAAAACGCTTAATATTTTCAAATATTGCAGAAAAATTAAATTGTTAGCGAAATATTTTTTTCTTCAACCATCGCACGCATATTAATTAACGCATACCGCATCCTACCAAGGGCTGTATTTATGCTCACCCCGGTTTCCTCGGCAATATCTTTAAAGCTAAGCCCCATAAAATGTCGCAACTTTACAACCTCCTTTTGGTTATCGGGCAACAGCTCCAATAATTCGCTTACATCGCTTAAAATCTGCGAATAAACTATCTTATCTTCCACTGTCGATTCGGCATATTTGGTCGAGTTTAGCAAGTCGTAATCATTGTCGTCGTTCGACACCACTTTCATGTGCTTTTGCTTACGATAAAAGTCAATGACTAAATTATGGGCAATACGCATCACCCATGAGGCAAACCTTCCGTTATCGACATATTTTCCCCTCTTCAGGTTTTGAATCACCTTTATAAAGGTATCCTGAAATACATCTTCAGCCAATTCCTGCTGTTTTACCAGCATTAATATGTACGAATAGATTTTGTTCTTATGCCTATGTATTAGAACTTGCAAACATTTTTCTTCGCCTGAGATATAAGCTTGTACCAAGCTGTTATCAGACATCTCTTGAATGTTCTTCATGCTTAAACAATTTATAATTAAGCGTAAATGTTTGCTATAGGCTTATTTTATTGAAGTGTTAATAATAATAATAATAATTGAGTCACAAATGAACTAAAAAAAACAATAACAAACAAGCGAAGCATATTCTTTCTGTTATCGAAAGCAAAACAAAAATTACTGCATACAACATATAAGCCTTTGTTAAAATAGAAAGAGCTCTTAAAAACAAGCAATATGTATCAAATAGAAAGTAAATTCAATTTTATTGTGTTGATTTGATATTTATGTTAGGATTATTGTTTTAATTATTTAATTTTACAACTTTATTAACCAAAGTACAATTCATAATAAAAAGGCGTATGTGCGGATTTGCAGTTTACACAGGGAGCGATTTGATGGACAAACTATTGTTTGCCAGCGAGTTCAACAAAATTAAGTATAGAGGGCCTGATAATTCGTTAATCAAGGACTTTGGAAAAGAAGGCTGGATGGGGTTTCACCGTTTAAGCATTATGGACGTGTCGAGTAACGGAAATCAACCCCTGGAGTATAAAAACATACATTTAGTTTGTAATGGCGAGGTATATAACTATCCTCAGATACGCGAAAAATATGAGCAGCATTACGAGTTTCAGTCTACCAGCGATTGCGAAGCGATTATCCCCTTGTTCCTTGATAAAGGTATCAAGGAAACAGTCAGCTCCCTGGATGCCGAATTTGTATTTGTAATTTACGATTCTGAAAAAAATAAATATTTTGCGGGTAGAGATCCTATCGGTATTCGACCATTATTTTATGGATATTCTGCCCAGGACGACATCATGTTTGCCAGTGAAATGAAAGCCTTACATGCTGTTTGTAAGGAAATAAAACCATTTCCGCCTGGGTACTATTACGATGGAGAAAATTTTATTTGCTACCGAGACATATCCAAGGTTGATGCCTATGTGCAGCATGATTTGGATGAAATTTTCCAAAACATCAATGAAAAATTAACCCGCGGAATTGAGAAACGGCTTCATGCCGATGTGCCGGTTGGTTTCCTTTGCAGTGGTGGTTTGGATTCGAGTTTGGTATGCGCAGTAGCCGCCAAAATGCTCAAACGTCCCATTAAAACATTTGCCGTGGGTATCGAAGACGGCCCTATCGACACTAAATATGCGCGAATTGTGGCCGATTATCTGGGAGCCGACCATACCGAAGTGCTGTTTACGAAGCAAGAAATTTTTGATAATCTGAGTACTTTGATATATAACATCGAAACCTGGGACATTACAACCATTCGTGCTTCGGTGGGCATGTATCTTATATGTAAATACATCAGTGAAAACTCCGATGTGAAGGTGCTGATGACGGGTGAAATTGCCGATGAAATTTTCGGTTACAAATATACCGATTTCGCCCCCAGCCCAGAGGCTTTTCAACAGGAGGCGGAAAAACGCATTCGTGAAATCCACCTTTACGACGTGCTCAGAGCCGACCGTAGTATATCATCCTGCGGTTTAGAAGCCCGCGTACCCTTTGGCGACCTGGATTTTGTGGATTATGTGATGAGCATACCACCTGAAAAGAAAATGAACAATACCGGTGTTGGTAAATACCTGTTGCGCAAAGCCTTTGAAAATGGCTATTTGCCTCAGGAGATTCTCTACCGTCAAAAAGCTGCCTTCTCCGATGCCGTTGGGCATAGTTGCGTGGACTATCTAAAAGCTTATGCCGAAGAAATGTACAGCAGCGCAGATCTTGCCAAAGCGGCCAAAAAATACCCCCACGGCACCCCTTTCTCCAAAGAATCGCTGATGTATCGCGATATTTTTGAGAAGCATTTCCCAGGGAGATCGGGTCTGATCAAAGATTTTTGGATGCCCAACAAGCAATGGGAAAACTGTAACGTGGACGACCCCAGTGCCCGAGTACTACCAAATTATGGTGCAAGTGGCGAGTAAAATGAAAATCAAAAATGATGGGTGACAATATCAATCTCTTTATCCTTTTAATGATTTTTCAGAGAATTGTAACACAAGCACGTTGAATAGCCAATTAATTCAACGTCCTGTTTTTGACAACCATTGGATGATTGAGCATAATCCCCAATAATTTTATATTTTATAACTTATCGGGTAAAAATTCCATATGCAGCTCTTCCGATCGCAAAGTATTTATTTGCTGTGGTTTGCTGGTAATATACCACACCACCTCTATGGCAAATCTGTACCACTGCGGCTCCGACGAAGTTAATTCGATCACATAAGCCTCAACCTCATCCTTTTCAAAAGCATGAGGTTGAGATTTTGGGCCGAATTTTCTGGCTCTTACATCGTAGTTTTTTTTGTTCGGGTTAAGTTTAATCTTATAGGTATATTGGGGCACGGGAGCGGCAGTTTCAACTTTTTTTTGTTTTTCGCATGGCCCATGGGCAAGCACACGGAGCCACATTTCTGTCATAACCGCCTTTCCTCCGCTGGCATTAACTAGGTTAAATGTAAGCTCGCCAGCATCGCTCCAAGGTGGTGGTTCTTTTGTTTTTATTCCGGCAAACGCCAATTTAGGTATGGCAGCCTTTCTATCCTCTTTACTTTTTGCCCAAGGTCGTAAAACACCCAATACCCCGCCAACAATTGTTACAAGTGCTGCTACGGCGGCAACAATACCTGTTTTGCTATTTAGAAATTCCAGAACACTTTCCATATTAATTTGTATTGAATATTGCTACGGCCATCTCATTTTTGCCTAGATACATATAAACACTAGCCAAGTATCGGCCAATAATTTTATCCTCCGGATGGGTTTTATATAAATTGGCAAATAACGTTTCGGCTTTCTGATAATCACCTCGGTTATACACCTCTTTTGCATCGCGAAAAGCTTGCTTATCGATATTTTTGTCGAGGGTTAAAATTTTACCTGCCGTATCTTCGGGTATCAAATCCCACATTTGAGTCACATCTGCCGGGTATATCAAATCGATGAGCGTATTGCTTGTTTGATCTAACAATAAGGCGGAACCATCAGCGAGCCTCAACCTTAAAAAGGTATGCCAAACCCTGTTAACAGTACCCATTTGAATCGCAGTAATAAAATGCACCATGTTATAAGTTATCTCTTCGCCGGAACGGTCAAATACTTCGGCCTCTTCGGCTGATATCCGCTTTTTATATCGCTCCCGCAGCTTGCCTATCATCTCGCCGTACAAGTCCTCGGCCTCCGATTCTGAATACTGATTTTGGGTGGGTATGTTGTAAATCACTTTTTTATTCGAAGGGCGGTAAAACATGGCGGGTGTATCAATTCTTCTTACTTTCCCACAGAAGGGGCATTGTGCACTGTTAAATTCAAGGGGCAGATGCAGCCTGTCATTTTGATCTATAAAATATGGACAGGTAGAATCTAAGGAAATAACCGCAGCGCTGCAAAACATCATGGCACAATGGCCGCAATGACCGTAACCTACTGCTTTTTCACCATCAAACCTATCGGCCTTCAATATATTGCCGTGATCCAAAAAATCCTCCATCACACTTAAACTTTCCCACAAAGGCAGCAAACCATAACCATGGACATTTTCTTTGATATAGCTTACCATATCTTTCAATTCCATTATCTGATGCTCCGAAGTGATTTCGCCAACATTAAATTGAAAAACTTCCATTCCGGTTTTCCTCACAAATTTCTTGGTACGCATGCGCGTCGAAACATGATCCAACGAAAGAGCCAACAGGTTCATTAAAACCTCCCTCATTACCAACGGAAGGTTTTGCCTGTCGTTGATCTGGTATAGTTTGTGTTCAGTTATACGAGCTATTTCCTTGTATTTGTTAGGGTTTGCATACGTACTTTTTTCGTTGGTTTGCTCATATGCGCTAACAATGGCCCGATAGTTATTCTCCTTAAAAACCTTCGATATTTTAGGCTCGGTTTCCAGTATATATTTATAAAAATCCCTATTTTCCTTTATCTCATCAAACAATTCGTCTTGGGGAAGTTCAAACTCTATCTCACGGAGTTTTATGATGCTTTCCAGATTGTTTAAAAACAAGGCATCGTTCATGGCCTGGGCATTTTCCCTTCTCTGCGCAGGAACACTATTCTCCATCCAGTCCAGTTCGGCAAATAGGGATGGATGGATGTTTTCAATAAAACGAGTCAATGCTCCGTCGTAGCTTTCCCGACTTTCGGCATAGAGTAAACCTTTAATCAGTTCTACATTAGTTGCTCTTTCTCTGGCCGGATAAATATTAGCATTAGGTTTCATCATTAAATAGTTAAATTATTAGCTTCCAATCACAAAAAAGCATATGGCATTTGAAATTAAGCCTTAAGATAAGAAATCTATAAATAATTTACAGCATGAGTAATGCATTTAGAGGTACCCCCCTACACTGTGTTTTGAATATTTTCACCTTCCTTTGACCCACAAACAACTGGTTTTCTCATTGTATTTTGTAAATTCGCAACAAACTACATACTACATGAGTAATTTTAAAGAAGACTTGATGAAGGTAAAGGCTTTTGCCTTTGATGTGGACGGGGTTTTGTCGGCACAAATAATAACGATGGATGCACAGGGAATACCCCTGCGTACCGTTAATATTAAAGATGGTTATGCTATTCAACTGTCCGTTAAACTGGGCTATCCCATGGCTATCATCACCGGAGGAAATACCGAGGCGGTAAAAAAACGCTACCAGCAATTGGGCATTGAAGATATATATATGAATGCTTCGCAGAAAACACCTCCTTTTAAAGAATGGTTAGAAAAGAGAAACCTGAAGCCGGAAGAAGTGATGTATATGGGCGACGATTTGCCAGACTATCCTGTTATGAAAATGGTAGGCGTTCCGGTTTGTCCGGCCGATGCCGTTGAGGAAATTAAATCGCTGTGTAAACATATTAGCCATAAAAATGGCGGCGAAGGCTGTGCTCGCGATGTAATTGAGCAAGTGCTCAGGGCACATGGAAAATGGGGACATGATCATAGCTGGTGAGGGATTGGTTGATTATTTGATGTGCTGATGTGCTGATTAGTTGATGTGCTGATTGATTGATGTGCTGATAGGAGTAGTTATTTAACAAAAGTTAACTTCCGAATATGCTGTTCTCGAATACTTTGATCTAATGTCTTTTATCTTGATACTTTTTTTTTAAAAACAAACAATAAAAAATATGATATCACTATTACGATTGGTTCGCTTCCCCAACCTAATCATCATTGTTTTGCTGCAAAGTTTGGTTAGATATGGTCTTATCATCCCCATCTTAAATCATTATGGATACGACCCTGTATTGTCGCACTTCCGTTTTGGCTTATTGGTATTGGCTACGGTTTGTTTGGCTGCATCAGGCTATGTGATTAACGACTACTTCGACATCAGAATCGACCGTATCAATCGTCCTCATAAGATGGTTATTGATAACGGATTGAAAAGAAGAGAAGCTATGTTTCTGCATGTAATCCTCTCCTTTTTGGGTGTATTTATCGGATTATTCCTATCGTATGTTGCCCGTAAGGAAACCTGGGCACTCATGTTTTTAGCCATGCCCTTGATTCTTTGGTACTACTCTACCACCTTTAAAAAGCAAGGTTTCATAGGAAACATTGTGGTTTCGGGTCTTACGGCATTGGTTGCCATAGTGGTAGTTTCGTTGGAATTTGCCATGTTGGAACGTGTGCATGGTAGTGCCGTCATCAATTCAGAGGCCTGCTCTACCGCATGGTTTTGGACATTGGGCTTTGCCTTTTTTGCCTTTGCAACTACGCTCATACGCGAAGTGGTAAAAGACATGGAAGATATGTACGGCGACGAAAAAGGAGGCTGCCGAACCCTACCCATAGAAATAGGGATTAATTATGCCAAAATATTTGTACTAATCCTTACCGGTGGAACCCTGCTATCACTGTGGGGACTGTATTTCTATATCGATATACTGAACAGTTCTGACGTTACTCTTTGGTATCTTGTGGGTTTAATTACCTTGCCTTTTTTATGGTCTTTATATCTATTATATAAGTCCGATAGTCCTAAAGCATATCATCGTTTAAGCACATTGTACAAAATAATTATGCTGATGGGCATTATGTTTATTGCCATTGGCGGATATTTATTTTAGTTTAAACCCGAATTCTAAAATCGGCATGATTCAAAATCGTTTAAAACAATACCAAATTATATTGGCATCCCAATCGCCCCGGCGCGCCGAACTTCTGAAGCAACTGGGTTTGGACTTTAGTTTGGATAGTAAAAATGTTGAAGAAGTGTATCCCGAAGGTCTCAATAATGTGGAAATAGCTATTTATCTCTCCCAATTAAAAGCAGCACCCTATCAAATGGAAGTAAAGGGTACCAACAAACTGGTTATAACCTCGGATACCATTGTTTGCGTGGATAACGAAGTACTCGGAAAACCAACCGACCGGAATGATGCCATTGCTATGCTTCAAAAACTTTCGGGCAGGGCACACGAGGTAATAACGGGTGTAACCCTGATGAGTGCTTGTAAAAGCACGTCATTTTCTGCATCTACCAAGGTGTTTTTCAAAATCTTGCCGTTCAACGAAATAGAATTTTATGTAGATGAATATAAACCCTACGATAAAGCAGGTGCATACGGTATCCAAGAATGGATAGGGATGACAGGGATCGAGAAAATTGAAGGTTCCTATTTTAACGTAGTAGGGCTGCCCGTACAAAAATTATATACTGAACTGATGAATTTTTGAAAATAAATAACAATGAAAAAGCAAATAACAATGAAAAAGCAAATCATTCAACTTAAAAACTTCGGTATAGCATTGCTTATGCTCGCCTTTTGGGGCTGTACGTCGTACAATTCGTACGACGACGTGGCCTGGGAAGATAAAGCTCCCACCGACTGGGAAAACCCTGCGGTGACCCAAATAAACCGCATGGCGCCCAGGGCCTATTTTATCCCTTTTGCCAACGAGCAAGAGGTGGACGGCGACAATAAGTGGGCTTCGTCGCTTATACAATCCTTAAACGGCGAGTGGCAATTTCATATCGCCCAAAATCCATCGGAGCGTCCCTTCTATTTTTATAAGAATGATTTTGACACCCGTGAATGGACTACTATTAAAGTACCGGCCAATTGGGAGTGCGTGGGTTTTGAATACCCCATCTATACCAATATAAAATATCCACATGCAAAAACACCGCCTACCATTCAAAAGCATTATAACCCGGTAGGTTCGTACAAACGCACCTTCACTGTCCCCGAAAGCTGGAACGGTAAAGATATCACCCTTCATTTTGGGGCGGCAGGTTCGGCGGTATATGTTTGGGTAAACGAGCAGCAGGTGGGCTATTTTGAAGATTCCAAAACGCCGTCGGAATTTAACATCACACCATTTCTAAAGGAAGGTGAAAACACGCTGGCCGTTGAAATATTTAAATGGAGCGATGCGTCCTATCTGGAAGACCAGGATTTTTGGCGATTGGCAGGCATCACCCGGGATGTGTTTTTAATGGCGCGCAATCCAATGCATATAAAAGACTTTAAAGTAACATCTACTTTAAATGATGATTACAGCACCGGTGTTTTTGAGGTAGAAACGGAAATTGAGGCACCACAACAGGGTAAAGTAAAAGTAGTGTTGAAGGATGGTGAAGAAGTGATAAAATCATTGATGGTGGAAATCGGCTCCAAAGGTGTTGTGAAAAGCACCATCCCCAACGTTAAAAAATGGACAGCCGAAACACCCAATTTATATGAGTTGCTGATTACTCTAATGGACGAGAACGAACAGGTGATTGAAGTAATCCGTCAGGACGTTGGCTTCAGAAAAATGGAAATCAAAGATGCCACCCTGCTGGTGAACGGCCAGTATATCTACTTAAAAGGTGTTAATCTTCACGAACATCATGAGGTTAATGGTCATGTGATGGACGAGGCTACCATGTTGAAAGATATTGAGGTGATGAAGAGCCACAACATCAATGCAGTGCGCACGTCGCATTACCCGCAGCCCGAACGATGGTACGAACTGTGCAACCGTTACGGCCTGTATGTGATCGATGAGGCCAATATCGAATCGCACGGCATGGGCTACGGGTCAGAATCCCTGGCCAAAGACCCCAACTGGAAAGAAGCGCAACTGTACCGCACACGCAACATGTACCAACGCGACAAAAACCAACCTTCCATTATCATTTGGTCCCTGGGCAACGAAGCCGGAAACGGGGTGAATTTTGATGCCACCTACGATTACTTGAAATCAATGGACGCATCGCGCCCCGTGCAATATGAACAGGCCGGCAACGGACGTAACACGGATATAATGTGCCCCATGTACGCACGCATGGAACAGATGAAGAAATATGCTGAAGAAGTGGCCGAAAAACCCTATATCCAATGTGAGTATGCACACGCCATGGGCAACAGCGTAGGAAACTTTAAGGACTACTGGGACTTGATCGAGTCGGAAGAAAACCTGCAAGGGGGGTTCATATGGGACTGGGTGGACCAGGGCTTACTGACCACCAACGATGCAGGTGAAGAGTTTTGGGCCTATGGCGGTGACTTTGGCCCCGATACGGTTCCCAGCGACGGCAACTTCTGCCTAAATGGACTGGTAGATCCCGACCGTGGCGTGAAACCACATTTGTTGGAAGTAAAAAAGGTATATCAGTATATCAAGTTTAAACCTGTTGACCTGAAAAATGGCACCATCGAAATCCAAAATAATTATGGATTTATCAACACCGATAAGTTCAATTTTACTTATCAAATAAAAGGAAACGGCCAGGTTGTGAAAGAAGGTGTTATTGGAGATGTTTCTTTGAACCCCAACGAAAACAAAAACTTTAAACTGGATATAGGTTTTAATCCTGAGCCTAACACTGAATATTTTTTAAACATATTTGCTAAGTTAAAAGAAACCGAATGGTTGGTGGAGTCCGGAACTGTATTAGCCAAAGAGCAAATTGAACTGCCTGTTTACATGCCAGTTAACGCGTCGGTTGCAAAAGGTGAAAAACTTATAGTGGAAGAGATTGATGAAAAAACAAGCATTGGTAATTCAACCTTTAAAGTGGTGTTCGACAATGACAAAGGTACACTGACCTCCTATGTTTACGATGACAAGGAAATGATAGAACAAGGGCCAACCCCCAATTTTTGGAGGGCTCCCACCGATAATGATTTTGGCAACGGACTAGACCAGCGAGCGCGTGCATGGCGCAAAGCAGGCCAAGATAAAAAGGTGACATCAGCCAAGACAACATCTACACCCCAAAACGCAACTGTAAGCTATAATTTTGAGTACGCCTTCGAAGGAGATGCTATTGGAACTGGAAATGTAGTTTACACAGTTGACCAAGCGGGTAATATTGAGGTGTCAAGCGCGTTGAAAATAACTAAAATTGATGCCCCTGAACCACCGCGCATGGGCACTAACCTGGTAATGCCGCGCAGTTTCGACCAAATGACCTGGCTGGGTCGCGGACCGCAAGAATCATACACCGACCGCAAAACAGGTGCCTTTGTCGATCTATATTCGGGCTCTGTGGCTGATCAATACTGGGCCTATCTGCGTCCACAAGAGAATGGTAACAAAACCGACGTACGCTGGGTAAGCATCACCGACAACAACGGCGTGGGCCTCAAGTTTACAGGTAAAGGCTTGCTAGAAGTATCGGCTCATCACAATATTATGGAGGACTTTGAGTCGCCACACCGCACGGATGGCCGCCAAGTAGAAGGGGTACCCGTGGTAAACAGGCATACCACGGACGTGAAACCCCGCGAGCTCACCTCAATTAACATCGACCACAGGCAAATGGGCGTGGGCGGTGACAACAGCTGGGGCGCATTGACACACGAACAGTATAGGCTGACCGATAAAAACTATACGTACAGTTTTACCATCAGCCCCGTAACTGGCGCGGCCAGCGAGTAAATAGGTGCTACCACAGCGTATATATCAGACACTACCTTTCGATGTTTCGGAAGGTAGTGTTCATTATTTTTTCAATGCTCCCTGAAATCCCAAACTATTTAACCCACGAAAAAGTTTACTTAAACTTTTTCGGCTTTCCGCCTATGATAGTGGAAAGTGAAAAATGCGTGCATTTTCCAGGTTAAAAAACGAGAGAATTGAATCAATACTAAACAAAAGACAAATGAAAAAATTTCTCATCTTACTGATCATATCGGCCATCATTATCGTACCGATGCAAGCCAAAGAAGGGATGTGGATTCCCATCTTGCTCAAAAAATACAATATTGAGGAGATGCAACAAATGGGCTTTAAGCTCACTGCCGAAGATATTTACAGTGTAAACCAGGCGTGCATGAAGGATGCCGTGGTTATCTTTGGTGGTGGCTGCACCGGCGAATTAATCTCCGACAATGGCCTCCTAATTACCAATCATCATTGCGGTTTCGACGCCATACAAAAACATAGTTCGGTGGAGCATGACTATCTTACCAATGGTTTTTGGGCTAAAGATAACTCACAGGAACTGCCCAACGAAAACCTATCGGTTACGTTTTTAAAACGTATGGAAGATGTTACCGAAAAGGTACTCAGAGGAATAAGCGACGATATGAAAGGAAAGGCCGACAGTATTCAAAAAAACATCAACGCCATTATTAAAGAAGCTACCGACGGCACCCTTTTTATAGCCAACGTAAAACCATTTTTTGGAGGCAACCAGTATTTTTTATCGGTAAACGAAGTATTTAACGATATTCGTTTGGTAGGTGCCCCGCCATCGGCTATCGGTAAATTTGGGGGCGATACCGACAACTGGATGTGGCCGCGGCATACAGGCGACTTTTCACTGTTCAGGATTTATGCCGACAAGGACAACAACCCAGCCGAGTATACACCCGACAATGTGCCTTATAAGCCCTTAAAACACTTTCCTATTTCTTTAAAAGGAATAGAAGAAGGCGATTTTACTATGGTGTTTGGTTACCCCGGCTCTACGGAACAGTATGCTCCCTCCTATCACTTAAAGATGATTACCGAACAAGTAAACCCTGCATTAATTGATATACGCACGCAAAAGCTGGATATTATAAAAAGATACCAGAACCTAGATCCTGCAATTAGGATACAGTATGCCTCCAAAGCAGCAAGTATTTCAAACAGCTGGAAGCGGTGGATAGGCGAAATAAGCGGACTAGAAAAACTGGATGCCATCAATAAAAAAGAAAAATACGAAAGCGATTTTCAAGATTGGGCCAATACTCAAGCGCCTGAATATGCTTCGCTGCTCAGCGATTATAAAAAGGTTTATAACACTTATGGCGATTACCGTTTGGCCTACAATTATATTTTGGAAGCATTAATCCGAAACGGAATGGAAGCAGTGCAAATGGCAGGCAAATTCAAAAACTTACAATTGGCCTACCAAATGGATACCTTGGATAACGAGAAAATTGAAAGGCTAAAAAAAGACCTGGACAAACAGCTTAACGATTTTTACAAAGATTATTATCAACCCATCGACAAGGAGGTTACACTTGCAGTGTTGCGGATTTTTAAAGAAAAAGTAGACACAGCATTTTACCCGGATATTTATCAATATATAGATAAAAAATACAAGGGCGATATCAGCAAATATGTGGATGACCTATTTGCAAAAACCACGTTTACCGATAAAAATGCCACTCTTAAGCTGGCTGCTGGTTTTACAGCGCGAGATATTAAAAAACTTAATAAAGATCCTGCCTATATCGTATACAGCAGTTTTATCGACTTATTAGATAACCGGATTGCAATCCCTTACCTTGAACTGAGCAATAAAATAAAAGAGCTTGATAAAAAATATATGGCGGCACAAATGGCTTATCAGCCCGATGCTATTTTTTATCCCGACGCCAATTTCACACTGCGGGTATCCTACGGGCAAGTAAAAGGTTACGAACCGCGGGATGGGGTATTATTTAAAAACCACACCACTTTAGATGGCATCATGGAAAAAGATAATCCTGACATTTATGATTATCGTGTACCCGAAAAACTTAAAGAGCTATATGCACAAAAGGATTTTGGTGCATATGAGGCAAATGGAACTGTGCCTGTTTGCTTTGTGGCCACCAACCATACCACCGGGGGTAATTCCGGAAGCCCCGTAGTGAATGCCAATGGCGAACTCATAGGAATAAACTTTGACCGTGCTTGGGAAGGCGTGATGAGCGATATGATGTTTAACCCCGAGCAATGTCGCAACATTAGTCTTGATATGAGATACGTACTGTTTTTAATAGATAAATTTGCTGGAGCCAGTTATCTGTTGGATGAGATGACTTTGGTGAAATAAGAAAGAAAAACCGAGGGTTTCGTTCCAAGCGAAGCCCTCAGTTGTTTTACTCACGGAGTGACTACTGGGGTCATGTAAATAGTCACCCTGTGAGTATTTGGCGAGAACCATTAAGTTTAAACATCTGAAGTAACTTGCCTTTTTCGTTATGACTATCAAACAAGAGTCTATTTACATATTGTTTGTAATGACAATAGACAGCCCAGCACACTATAAATCCCTTGATTTTTTGTATATTTGTGTATGACAAAAAAGGATATATACAAGCTTGGTTTTGAGATTGATAAGCTGACTGACTCGATACTAAATACGATTAGTGGAGACAGTTTCCAAACAGAGGTTTCCTTGTTGACAAAGTCAGATTTAAAGACAATTACAAAAACAAGAGGATGGTTATTCAATTGGAGACACGAGTTTAATTAACCCGAGAAAGAAGTATATAAACTGACAATAATTGATAATCCTGATATTATTCAAGGATTAATAAGTTTTACGGTAAAGACTGACCGTGTTTACATGTTTCTTCTTGAGAGCGCACCGTTTAATCTTGGAAAAAACAAACTATATGAAGGAGTCTCTGGAAACTTAGTTGCTTATGCATGTAAAGTGTCATTTCAAAGAGGTGGGGAAGGTTTTGTATCATTCGAGTCAAAAACAAAATTGATTGACCACTATGTTAAATCTTTAGGGGCATATCATTTTGGTGGACACTTAATGGTTATTGATACTATTGTAGCCAAAAGATTAGTAGATAAATATTTTAAACCGAAATAATATGGGAATTATAAGAGAACCAGAAGGAGTTGATTTTGTAATCCAAAGTAAACCCCTGACCGAAAAACAAGAGAAAGAACTTAGTGAATTTATAGCTAAGAGAAAGCTTGAAATTAAAAAGAAATCTAAAAAAAGCACATACACACAACATACGGTATAGCCATTAAGGATTTCATTGTTTTACGAGGGTTTCGTTAAAAGCGAAGCTCTCGTTTTTGATACTCACAGGGAGTCTATTCACAAGATGTTAATAGTCACCCCGTGAGTATTCAAAGTCAAGTCACTACGTGGGCAACAACAATTTCATACCTAAGCATCCGTAATTATCGAATTATCACTACCTTTGCCACAAAAATTATACTGTGCAATATAAAGTAAACGATTGGTTACCTACCACAGCTAAGGAGGTAAAAGAACGGGGATGGGAAGAGTTGGATATTATCTTGTTCAGTGGCGATGCCTATATTGATCATCCCTCATTTGGCCCGGCAGTTATAGCCCGGATTATTGAGGCGGAAGGACTTAAAGTGGCCGTTGTGCCCCAACCCAACTGGCGCGACGACTTGCGCGATTTTAAAAAACTGGGTGTTCCCCGCTTGTTTTTTGGGGTTACGGCAGGCAGTATGGATTCCATGGTGAATCATTACACCGCCGGCAAACGTCTACGCTCCGACGATGCCTACACCCCCGGCGGCAATGCCGGCTATAGGCCCGATTACGCCTCGCAGGTATATTCGCAGATACTCAAAAAGTTATATCCCGACGTGCCGGTTTTACTGGGGGGCATCGAAGCCTCGTTACGCCGGGTTACCCATTACGATTATTGGAGCGACAAGCTGATGCCTGGCATCCTGGAAACAACCAAAGCCGATATGCTGGTTTATGGTATGGGCGAAATGCCACTTAAAGAAATACTCCGCCTGCTACAAAAAGGTGTTCCTTTTAAATCGCTCACCAACATTGCACAAACTGCCTTTCTGCACACCGACGGCGAATTGGCTCCTGAAAAAAATTGGAAAGACCTTGAATTGTCCTCGCACGAAGAATGCTTGCAGGACAAGGTAAAATATGCCAAGAATTTTAGGCACGTAGAGGAAGAATCGAACCGATGGCAGGCAGCAAGGCTTATACAACCCGTGGGTAAGGGTAAGATCGTGATAAATCCGCCCTACCCGCCCATGTCGAGCAAGGAACTGGATGCATCTTTTGACTTGCCCTACACCCGTCTGCCCCATCCCAAATACAATAAAAAAGGAGTTATCCCGGCTTTTGAGATGATTAAATTTTCGGTAAATATGCACCGCGGATGTTTTGGTGGATGCAGCTTTTGCACCATCTCGGCTCACCAGGGCAAATTTATCGCATCACGATCGGAAAAATCCATTTTGAAAGAGGTTCGACAAATAACCCAAATGCCCGATTTTAAAGGCTACATTTCCGATATGGGTGGCCCCAGTGCCAACATGTACAAAATGCAGGGCAAGGATCTAAAAATTTGCGAACGCTGTTCACGTCCTTCGTGCATTTTCCCCAATATCTGCACTAATCTGAACACCGATCACTCCCCTATGACGGAGATTTATAAGAAAGTGAACAAAATGCAAGACATCAAAAAAGCATTTGTTGGCAGCGGGGTGCGATACGATATGTTATACAATAAGATGGCCAGCACCAAAGAACAAGAAAGCCATAAAATATATATGAGTGAGCTAGTAACTCACCATGTTTCAGGTAGGTTAAAAGTAGCTCCCGAACACACCTCGCCAAATGTGTTGAAACTGATGCGGAAACCGGATTTTAAGCTCTTTCATCAATTTAAAAAGGATTTTGACGAGATAAACCTGGCCAACAATTCAAATCAACAAATTATACCTTATTTTATTTCGAGCCATCCAGGGAGCCAAATAGAAGATATGGCCAATCTGGCCGTGGAAACCAAGGAGCTCGACTTTAGATTGGAGCAGGTGCAGGATTTTACACCTACGCCTATGACTGTGGCCACCGTTATATTTTATTCGGGCATACATCCTTATACCTTAAAGGAAACATTTACCGCAAAAACAAAAGATGAAAAACAAAACCAAAGGGTATTTTTGTTTTGGTACAAGCCGGAGTACAAAAAAACTATTGAGAGTTTGCTGAAACACAGCAATCAACAAGAGCTCATCAACAAACTATTCACCAAGGAAAAAAAAGATATATACTTTGCTCCAAAAAGGAGTATATCGTCATCGGACAGAAATAAAAATTACAAACCAAAAAGAAACAACCGACATGACTAAAAAATTGTTTTTGGCTCCCTTAATAGCCATTCTGTTTACTGCCTGTGCCGAATTGCAGCAGGTTATCAATACTATGGAAACCAATGCTCCCTTAACCGAAACCGAGATAGCCAGAGGATTGAAAGAAGCCTTGCGCATAGGAACCGACTCCGCTGCCAACCGCTTGGCAGCCACCAATGGGTACTTTAGAGACGAGCTGGTAAAAATATTACTTCCTCCCGAAGCTGATATCATTGTAAAAAATGCCAACAGAATACCGGGTGGACAAAAATTAATTGACGATGTAGTGCTGGGCATCAACCGTGCTGCCGAGGATGCCGCCAAAGAAGCCGGCCCAGTTTTTTATAAGGCCATAACCGCCATGACCATCACCGATGCCATGACCATACTAAAAGGTGGAAATAATGCCGCTACAGATTATTTTAAATCGAAAACCTACCAAAGCCTGTTCGATTTGTACAGCCCCAAAATAAAATCGTCTATCAACAAGGATTTGGTGGCCGGATATTCGGCTGGTGACACATGGAACAACCTGACATCGAATTACAACCAGGTAGCCAACTCAATTGTAGGACAATTGGCCAATCTTAAACCGGTTAACGTTGATCTGGAAACCTATTTGACACAAAAAGCATTGGACGGCTTATTCCTTAAGCTAGCCAACGAAGAACAGAAAATAAGAACAGATCCTATGGCCAGGGTAACCGATTTGCTGAAAAGAGTGTTTGGGTGATACGCTATTTCAAGTTTCAAACCTGCTTTATGCACCCTTTTGGTTCCCAACTAATAAATTTTACAGCGAGACAGGTTTACTTGCCTTAAATAGTCTATTTTACAACGATTCCCCTCCTTTTTCAAGGAGGGGTGGATGATATTGAGGCACGAAATATCAGACGGGGTGGTTATAGGCCTTTCCAATTTAAATAGTATCACAGTTACATCGACGCTTTAGGATCCAAGGACGCCTAAAGGTCTGCGATAGATGTGAAAAAAACTTGGACAACCTTTCCAGAAATAATCACAACGAAGAAAACTTACAATACATTTAAGTATATATATTCGCGTTCGATTCCAGAAATCTGTTTTATGATAGTTACAGAAAATAATCGACAAGTATATTTAAAAGTATTTACCTAAATTACTGATGGTTATAGAAGTTATTAAAGCTTGTACTGATTATAATATAATTGCTGACACCAATAAAATGGACAAAAATAAACTTGTTTAATCGATAAATACAAATGAATTCGCAATGACTGAAATATGTGAACAAAAAACTGATCCTTTCTGAATTTATACTAAAAAACAGAAGGGTAAAACGAAGAGAAAGCAGGTCTATTGATAAGTCGTTATTAATCTTTTAATCTCTCAACAAACAACCTCCCCTGCCAAGTATCTCTCTGTTTTAATCTTTTATCCACCTTGGCCACAAACTCAAAGTTTTTAGAACCCCACTTAGGAGCTATCAACAACTCTTTGGGCGATTGGCTAACAAAACGTTCCATCACAATATTTGGATTGAGCAATTCCAGAAAATCCACTACCAGCTCAATATACTCATCTTCCTCGTACAATTTAAGCGAACAGGGATTTTTTAGATAGTCGCGCCCCATTTGCGAACCGCGTACCAATTGCAGCTGATGAAGTTTTAGATAGTTCAATGGCAAACCCGATATGGTAACGGCATGTTGCAAAATATCTTCTCTCGTTTCGCCAGGAAGTCCCAATATGAGGTGTGCACCCACATTAATTCCTGCATCGGAGGTTTTTTGAATGGCTTCTACCCCACTTTCATAATCGTGACCACGGTTTATCGTTTTTAAGGTAGCGTTTAGTGTAGATTCAATTCCATACTCAACAATAACATGATGATGGCGATTTAATTCGACTAAATAAGCCAACAACTCGTCGTTCACACAATCGGGGCGTGTGCCCAATACCAAACCTATTACCTGGGGATGTGCCAAGGCTTCATGGTATCTTTTTTTGAGCACTTCAATGCTGTCGTAGGTGTTGCTGTAGGCCTGGAAGTATGCCAAATAATACTGTGCTTTATATTTGGGGGCGAAAAAGCTGATCCCCTTTTCTATCTGACCAGTAATACTATCTTGCGGACTGCAATAAGCAGGATTGAAGGTGTCGTTGTTACAAAAGGTACAGCCCCCTACCCCTTTGGAGCCGTCGCGGTTGGGGCAAGTGAAACCAGCATCCACCGAAATTTTCTGAACCCGCTGATCAAACATCCTTTTTAGGTACGAGCTGTAATCGTTAAACCGTCGGGTATGACCCCATGCATATTCCATCCATTTATTATAAAAAGTAAAAAACAAATGTATAAAAAATGCTTTTATCTATTTATTTAAAAAACCACACACAAATCCCATTTTGCTTAATCTATCGAAAAATTGTTTAGTATATTTACCGCTTGTATGATTTTAGTTCAGGTTAACACATTCAAAAATTAATTTACTATGATTACAGACAAGGACAAAACGCTTTTAAATAGCAAAGGTATTTCCACCGAAAACGTGAACAAACAGCTGAAGCAATTTGAAAAAGGCTTTGCTTTTATGGACATTCAAAAGCCTGCATCTACCGGTAGCGGGATTATTGTATTGGACGAAGAGGAAAAGCTGATGTTTACCGATCAATACAGATCCGGTATCGACGAGGGGTGCTCTGTTATTAAATTTGTACCTGCCTCGGGCGCAGCCACCCGGATGTTTAAAGATATGTTTGGTTTTATCCATGCCAACAAAACCAAACAAGAGGAGCTGAAAAAAGAAGGTGCAATTCAGGAATTTCTAGCTCATATAAATCATTTTGCATTTTCTAAGGAATTGGCAAAAGTAAGTGGTATTGATTTTTCGGATAAAAAAGCAGTCATGGACAATGCTGTTTTAATTGTTGAAAAGCTGTTGTTACCCGACGGTCTAAACTATGGAAACCATCCCAAAGGTGTTTTAAAATTTCATTTGGAGGGCGACAAAGCCACCACGCCCATCGAAGAACATTTGTGCGAAGGTGCCACCTATGGTCAGGACAACGAAGGAAATGTGAATATTCATTTTACGGTTTCGGGCGATCACAAAGAGCTCTTTAAAGCGGTGGTGAACAAAAATATGCCCTATTACGAAGCCAAATACGATGTGAACTTTAACATTAGCTTTTCTGAACAAAAGGGACATACCGATACCATAGCCGTGAATCCTGACAACAGCCCTTTCCGCACTGAAGATGGCCAGCTATTGTTCCGTCCGGGTGGACACGGTGCGCTCATCGAAAACCTGAACGATTTAGATGCCGATATCATCTTTATAAAAAATATCGATAATGTAATACCCGAATATCGCTTAAAAGATACTATTCAATACAAAGAAGCACTGGCCGGCGTTTTGTATCAATATCAGCAAAAAACATTTGATTATCTAAAACAGTTATCGGATGATAAAGAAGATTCATTGCTTTTGAAAAAGATTTTGAATTTTATGCAAGATGACCTGTTTATAGCACTGCCCGAAGGGATAGATGATTACCCTTATGCCGAAAAGCGACTTCATATCATCTCTAAACTTAATAGACCCATGCGTGTTTGTGGTATGGTAAAAAATGAAGGTGAACCTGGTGGTGGCCCATTCTGGGGTATTGGAAAATACGGAGAAGCATCGCTGCAAATTGTGGAAGGTTCGCAAATAGACATGGATAATGCCGCAAAGCAAAAATTGGTGAAGAAGAGCACTCACTTTAATCCGGTGGATTTAGTTTGCGGAACCAAGGATTACAAAGGCAATAAATTCGACCTACTGGAATTTGTGGATCCTAAAACAGGGTTTGTTTCGAGCAAATCATTGGGCGGCAAAGAGCTCAAAGCTCTTGAATTACCCGGGCTTTGGAATGGTGCCATGAGCGATTGGACCACCCTGTTTGTGGAAGTGCCCATCAGCACTTTTAACCCCGTAAAAACAGTGAACGATTTGCTACGTCCACAGCATCAGCCGGAAAGCGTAAAATAAGCCTTCATCAATAATTGAAATAATCAAGGGCATTGTTAACAACTTATCAACAATGCCCTTTTTAGCTGCTTTCGCTATTGTTATTGACTAAAAATGTGGTAATTTTGAGCGTTGTAAATCAAAGTTATCATATGCAAGGATACTCTCACGCAAATAATGACGGGACAAGGGAAGCTGTGGAAAGGTTTGAAGAGTTGATTCACAGCAACAAGGAGTCCTATTTTGATGTATCTCAAATAGAATCAATATTTGATTTTTATAACGAGAATAACATGATGGATAAAGCTATTTCCGTTCTGCAAATGGGCTTACGTCAACACCCCGATTCTACTTCGTTACAATTAAAATATAGCACCTTACTATTGGAACAGCACCAGGACGAGGAATCACTGGAAATATTGAATTACCTAAAACTGGTTGAAACAGGCAATTCGGAAGTTTTTCTTAACCTGGGCATTATTTACACCCGCTGGCATAAAAAAGAAGATGCACTGAACCATTTTTCCAAAGCACTAAAACTGGCCGATGACGAAGAACTTGAAGATTTTGTTTTTGAAATAGGTTTTAACCTTAACTTGGATGATTATAATCTGGAGGCTCGCAATCTTTTAATAAAATATCAGCCACAATACCCCAATAACGAAAACATTTTGTTTGAGCTGGCCTATGCCCACGACAAGCTCGACGAATTAGAACAGGGAATATCGGTTTATAATACACTTTTGGATTTAAACCCTTATTTAGAGAACGCCTGGTACAATATGGGTATTCTACTAAGTAAGCAGGAAAAATTTCAGGAAGCAATTGAGGCCTACAAAATTACCATTGCCCTAGACCCCGATTTATCGGAAGCCTATTTTAACATGGCCAATAGTTTGGCACAAGTTAGTGAGTATAACGAAGCATTGAATGTATATGCTGAGTATATGTCGTATAACTATCCCTCGCCACTTACCTACTACTACATGGGCGATTGTTGGGAAAATATGGATAACCATAATTTTGCTTTCCGGTTTTACAGTTTGGCGGTTGAAATTGACCCAGAAAATATAGAGGCTTTATTAGCGTTGGGAAAGTCATCCTACCTCATTCAGGATTATGCAACAAGCGTTTCTGCTTTTGAAAAAGCACAGATTATTGATTCTAATGCACCGGGTTTGTGGCTATCGCTGGGCAAGACCTACAAAAAGATGAATAAAAGTGCCCTAGCTAAAAAATGTTTAAAACAAGCACTTCTAACGCAGGATCAGGATACCTATAGTTGGATAGAAATGTATCAGTTTTTGGAAGAAAGCGAAAAAAATTTCAATGCCCTAACTTTTTTAAAACGGGTATTACATAAGGACAGAACCAATGGTGCCTTGCATTATTTGGCTGCCGTAATCTATAACAAAAGCAACCATAACGAAGATGCATTGCGGCATTTGGTCATTGCCCGTCAGCTTTTGCCCGACGACCTGGAAATAGTACTTAATGAGTATCCGGCTCTGGTTTCCATGCCTAAAATAGCAGAGTATTTAAACTCCCAACATTAATATCAACCTACATCAATTTAATGCACAATGCCTTAATTTAAAATACGCATTCTCATGGCAACAATTTTAAATCAGTGCTTTACAAGGGGTCTATAAATTTTTAACTATACAATGAATACGAAATCATTTTTTCAGCTTGTTTTTAAAGGGATGGCTATGGGAGCTGCCAACGTAATACCCGGAGTTTCAGGTGGAACTATCGCTTTGATTGTCGGCGTGTTCGAAAGGTTAATCAATGCCATAAAATCCTTTGATTTAAAAGCCGCTAAACTATTGCTTAAAGGAGATATAAGAGGTTTTATCAAATATATCGATCTGTGGTTTTTACTTGGCCTATTTGCGGGCGTGGGTATTGCCATCATTAGCTTGGCAAAACTGTTTAAATACCTTTTTGTAGCCTATCCCATTTATATTTGGGCTTTCTTTTTTGGCCTGGTGCTGGCCAGTATTTTTTATGTAGGCAAAAGAGTGAGTAAATGGAACGTAGCCAGTATCGCTTCCTTTATTATAGGCACGGCCATCGCTTTTTCAATTAGTGTGCTTACCCCGGCTTCCGAAAACGATTCCACTTTATATTTGTTTATTTGCGGCATAGTAGCCATTTGCAGCATGATAATACCCGGTTTGTCGGGCTCCTTTGTGCTGATTTTAATGGGCAATTACCAGCTGATCATGATAAATGCCGTAAGCGATTTAAACTTAAAAATATTGCTACCTGTTGCTGTTGGTGCAGGTGTTGGCCTCATTGGTTTTTCTCACTTTTTATCGTGGCTCCTAAAAAAATACCATAACCCTACCATAGCCATGCTTACTGGTTTTATTATGGGGTCGTTGGGTATTTTATGGCCCTGGAAAACCGAAATCACAGAAACCTTTGGCGACAAAATAAAAACGGTTGGTTACGATTGGTTTTTACCCACCATGAGCACCTCATTTTTTATTGCTGTTATCTTTATTATTTTAGGCATGGCCGCTATCTGGCTTACAGAATCGCTGGGTTCGCAAAAATCAGAAGAAAAGTAATGAAAACATACGGTTTAATCGGATATCCGCTATCCCAATCTTTTTCGCAGAAATACTTTAGCAACATGTTTGCTGAGCATGCCATAGAAGCACGCTATCTGAATTTTCCCATAGCCTCTATTGACGAACTGCTTCAACTGATTGCGCACCATCCTTATATTGGTGGCCTCAATGTGACCATCCCGTACAAAGAGAAAATAATTGCTTATTTAGATGAGATGGATCCTATGGCTGAAGAAGCCGGAGCGGTAAATGTGGTAAAATTTGACTGGAGTAACCCTACAAAACCTAAATTGATAGGCTTTAATACCGACATCATCGGATTCACCAATTCCATAAAACCATTGTTGAAAAACCATCACAAAAGTGCCCTTATACTTGGCACTGGTGGTGCAGCTAAAGCTGTAGGTTTTGCTCTTAAAAAAATGGGTATTACTTATCAGTTTGTTTCCCGAAATCCGCAAGGAAAGAATCAAATATCTTATGATATGCTCGATGCAGCGTCCATAAAACTCAACACCATCATTATAAATACCACGCCATTGGGCATGTATGGCGACATGGAGGCTAAACCTTACATCCCTTACCAATACTGTAGCAAGGAGCACTTGTTTTTCGATTTGATTTATAACCCCGAGGTAACCGCCTTTTTAAAAGCAGGTCAATTGCAAGGTGCCACCATTAAAAATGGACTGGAGATGCTGCATTTGCAGGCCGAGGCAGCATGGGATATTTGGAACAAGTGAAATGGCTTCTATGGTAATTTACACCATCTTGCCTGAATAAAAATCTACATTCTCTTTGCATAATATATCTATGGGGAGGTATTGTTCTTTAACTATATTCTCCTTTCGGAATAAGGCCTTAAACAACATCATTAAGCTTTGATAACCTTGGTTTTTGGATTGTTGTGCAATTAAAAACTGAATATAACCTTGATTTAAAAATTTAACATTATCCTCAAGCGCATCAAACCCAATGATGGTGATTCCTTTTATTTTAAACTTTTTTAAAAGATTGGCTATTCTATATGCTCTTGAGTTGGGGACAAAAATAACACGAACCTTAGGTGAGCTGTCGATATAATCTTTAAACAGCACTTCATATCCTTTGTCGTTTTCATCAATTTCAAGTTGAAACTGACTGATTTGTTTCATAGGCAAACCCTGTTCGGCAAAAAAATGCAAAAACCCTTCAATACGCGAATTAATATGCGAATACTCTTGGTGTATCCCGGAAATATATGCAATGAGTACCTGTTCGTTATCTCCTAAACCTAATTCACATAGGCTGGCTGCCAGCCTTCCGGCTTGAATAGAATCCTGCCCAATAAAACAAAGAGGGTTAAGCTCACGCTGATAAATGTTAAGATGTATAAATGGGATGTTATTTTGATGCAGTTCTTCTGCAAATATTTTTGATTCTTCAAAAAACAACGGGGCATAAATAAGCCCATCAACCCGCATCTTTAATGCCTTTTGATATGCCTCTCGAAAAGATAAGGCTCGAATGGAAAAATAGATAATATCTACCTTCACTTTAAAAAAAGCCAACTCTTTAATTGCTTTTTCCATTCCGGCAATCGGACGATACCAATATTTTATTTCGTTGGGGTCGGACACCAGGCATACGAAATGCAAAACTTTTTTTAATGCCAGATTACGAGCTGATATATCCGGTTCATAACCCATTTCGTCTATGGCTTTATTTACTTTTTCTATTGCGTCATCGGAACATTTACCACGTTGATGAATGATACGATCCACAGTACCTGCAGAAACTCCGGCTTTTTTAGCAATATCGATAATCCTTACTTTCATGTGTTTATAATTAGATAAGAGACTATTAGATAAGAGACTATTAGATAAGAGATAACCTACCTATGGCAGACAGGGAAACGACTGTTGCATATCTGAATTTCATCATCCCCTGTGTGTTAATTAACTTACCTAGAACGTTGTTCCCCAATTATCATAGCCTCCCGCAATTCTGCGGGACAGGTCGCCCCGACCCTTCGGGGGCTCGTTTCATGTTATAGGCCTTTAAAGTGCTAATTTAAAGAAAATAACTTTTCTTAACCATTTACAACACTTTTTATTTAAATAAAAGTTGCTTTATATTGTTATACTGTGCGTAATACAACATGGTATAAATTATCCTGCTTCTGCAATAGATTTACCATCCCGTTTTCAAGTGGCTGAACAATAACCACCCCACCCTTAAAAGCAATCTCTTCGTTGGCCTTTTGAATCATCCAATCCACAAAGGTTCTTAAAAAATGCGCCTTATCTTAAATACTTTTAAACCGGAATGTCTGATTATGAATGGATAGGTATTCAAATACACCTTTGCGCACAAATACGATATGCATAATATCCAGTTTACTTACCTTTGTAAACAATTAGAAAATGCTTTCTGTTTTTATTTCAGAATAAAGCCTTATGTTTAACTCGGCTGACCTAAAATGGGTTTCCTTTTCAGCATTTAATTAACGATGTCAAATTACCAAGTAAGCAAGCAGTTTAAAAATATCGATATTAGTGCATTATCCAAGGGCGAATACGAAGATTGCCTTTTTAACGGTTGCATTTTTTCCGATGCTGACCTGTCGGACTATATATTTGTCGATTGTAAGTTTGTACAATGCGACCTGAGCAACGCCAAACTAAGCGCTTGTGCTTTTAGAGATGTACAATTTAAAGACTGCAAAATGATGGGTCTGCACTTTGATGAGTGCAACACTTTTTCGCTCTCGTTTGGTTTTAATGCTTGTGTGTTGGATTATTCTTCTTTTTACAAACTCAAAATCAAGAAAACCGCCTTTAAAAACTGCCGTATGACGGAAGTGGATTTTACGCAAACCAATCTCAGCGAGGCTTCTTTTGACCATAGCGATTTGAGCGGTGCTATTTTTTTCCAGAGCAACCTGGAAAAGGCAGATTTTCGCTCGTCCTTCAATTTCACCATCGATCCCCAGCAAAATTCGATGCGCAAAGCCCGGTTTTCATCAACAAGCTTAGCCGGATTATTGCACAATTATCAAATTGTAATAGATTAACTGTCCAGATGTTAAGCACTAGTTGAGCAACACTTATAACCTTATGAATATGCACACAGTACTCCTACGGAGTTTTTTCTATCCTACAAATCCAGCACTAACCTTTTTAAATCATCTCCTCCGGATAGCATGAGCTCGGGGTTTTCGAGCATGGTTTTGAGGGTTACTAAAAAGCCCACGGAGTCTTTTCCGTCGATAACACGGTGATCGTAAGAGAGCGCAGTGTACATGATGGGTCTTATCTCAACTTTCCCGTTGACTGCAACAGGGCGCTCCACGATGTTGTGCATACCCAAGATGGCCGACTGTGGCGGGTTGATGAGCGGAGTGGACAACATGGAACCGAACACGCCGCCATTGGTAACGGTGAAGGTTCCTCCTGTCATTTCTTGGAGGCTTATTTTACCTGAGCGGGCTTTGGTGGCCAGTTGCTTCAGAGCCTCTTCTATCTGCGCCAGACTCATGGATTCGGTGTTACGAATTACAGGTACCATCAATCCTTTAGGTGTTTGCACGGCCACTGAAACATCTACATAGTTGGGGGTAACTATCTCATCACCATCTATCATGGCATTTACCATTGGGTGCTTTTGCATGGCCAACGCCGATGCCTTGATAAAAAAGGACATAAAGCCCAATTTAACCCCATGCTTTTCGGTAAACTGACTCTGGTAATTTTTGCGCATATCCATGATATTGCTCATATCTACTTCGTTAAAAGTGGTGAGCATGGCTGTTTCGTGTTTAACGGCTACCAGACGGGCACTTAACTTCTTGCGCAGGGAAGTCATTTTTTGGCGGTCTAGCTGACGTTCCTTGGGCTTGGCAGCCAAACCACCGGAAATCGATATATCGGCCACTGCCCCACCTTTTTGCTTTATAGCTTCTATTTCTTTTTTACCTAAGCGATGCAAACCGTCTATTACATCCTGCACAGTCCAACCCTCTTCGTCCATGAGATTTTGGGCTACGGGTGTTATTTTTACTTTTGATAGTTCTTCGGATATGGCTTTTTTCTCTGCAATTTTATCTGTTTCGTGTTTTTTATCGCTTTCTTTTTCTTGCTCAACCGTTTTTTCCTCAACAGAATCGTTCGTTTTAACATCCGGCTTACCTTCATCTTCCGCAGGTTCAAACGATGTGTCGATGGTGCAAGCCACCTCGCCAACTCCTACACTTTGCCCTTCTTTCAACAATATTTTAATTTTACCGGCTTTATCGGCATTTAAGGTAAGGGTTGCCTTGTCCGATTCTATCTCGCCCAAATCCTGATCCTGATTTACTATATCACCATCTTTCACTAACCATGAGGCTATTTCGACTTCAGTAATGGACTCTCCCGGTGAGGGAACTTTTATTTCGATTATCATAGCTTATTCTTTAATCGTGATAATTAAGTAGACTTTTTAATACTTTCATGTTGATACTTGATACTCATATCTTCATACTCATATCTTATTATTAAATCGAAAACTTTTGTTTTTCCGTAAAATATCTGTGCTGTTTTAAAATCTCCGTTCTGCTTTTGCCCTCCATACATAGCAATCCGCAATATTTAAGGTTCAGTTCGCAATGGCATTTTTTAAATATCTTACTTACTATTTCTTCCTGACCCACCAAATGCAGTTTGTTTAAACCTGTTGCAGGGCTTCCGCTTGCCAGGCGCGCCACGGGAATTAATTTTACTCCTTTAAACATACCTCTGATATATTTCCATGCGCCCATATTCTCGGGCTCCTCCTGTACCCACAAATGCAATATCGCATTCTTATATTTATCCACAACCACTTGTAACTGCTCTTTTGGGAAGGGGTGCATTTGCTCTAACCTAATCAGGGCAATATCGCGTGCCTGGAGTTCTTCCTTGCGTGCCAGTAGGTCGTAATATATTTTACCGCTACAAAAAACTACCCTTCTCACCTCGTCCACATCCACATTATCGTCGTCAATTACTTCTTTAAAACCACCGGTGGCCAAATCCTCAATTTTGGATACACATTTAGGATGGCGCAACAAACTTTTGGGCGTAAATATGATGAGCGGTACTCGCACCTCGCTAATGATCTGACGTCGCAACACATGAAAAAAGTTTGCCGGTGTAGTACAGTTCACCACTTGCATATTATCATTGGCTGCCAGCGACAAAAAGCGCTCAATGCGTGCGCTCGAATGCTCCGGTCCTTGCCCCTCAAAACCATGGGGCAGAAACAATACCAAGCCGTTCATCAAACCCCATTTTTCTTCGGCCGAACTGATATATTGATCGATGATTACCTGAGCTACGTTGTAAAAATCGCCAAACTGTGCCTCCCAAATGGTTAATCCATTAGGTGTTGCCAATGCATATCCGTACTCAAAACCCATTACACCGTACTCCGAAAGACTCGAATTATAAACGTCGAACTGACCCTGATTGTCAGACATATGTTTTAAGGGATAATATTGATCTTCGGTATCCTGAATGGTAAGACCTGCATGACGATGCGCAAAAGTGCCACGAATAGAATCCTGTCCGCTTAGCCTTACTGGCGTGCCCTCGGTGAGCAAGGAGGCATAGGCCAGCAGTTCGCCCATGGCCCAGTCCAACTTATCCTCCTCCACCATTTTTTTCCGATCCGTCATAATTTTCTCCACCTTACCAAAAAAAGGTAATTCGGGGGGGAGGGTAGTCATTTTTTCGCTCAACATCAACAACTTATCTTTATCCACTCCTGTATTTGGAGAGCTAATAAAATCCTTTGATTCAGCATATTTGAAGCCTTCCCAATCACTTTTCAAAAAGCGTTGAATCTCCACCTTATCAATGGCTTTGGAATCTTCTAATTGCTTATCCAAATAAACATCAAAGCCATGTTGAAGCGAGTTGAGTTCCTTTTTAGTATATATTTTTTCCTTGAGCAATCTTTCGCCGTACAAATCTCTTGGATTGGGATGGTTGGAAATCGCCTTGTACAGCGTAGGCTGCGTAAAGCGTGGTTCGTCGCCTTCGTTGTGGCCATACTTACGGTACGATAGCACATCAATAAACACATCTGAATTATAATTCTGACGATACTCCACGGCCAGTTCCATAGCATACACCATGGCTTCGGCGTCATCACCATTAATATGAAAAACGGGACTTCGCGTTACTTTGCCCACATCGGTGCAATAGGTACTGGAGCGGGCATCTAAATAATTGGTGGTAAAACCTATTTGATTGTTGATAACTATATGTATGGTTCCTCCGGTTTTATAACCGCGTAGTTGGCTCATCTGAACTACTTCGTACACAACGCCCTGACCAGCGATTGCGGCATCGCCATGAATAACTACGGGGATCACTTTGTCGTAATCGTTGTTATATTTATTGTTTATTTTAGCTCGGGCAACCCCCTCAATAATAGGGCCCACAGCCTCCAGATGCGATGGATTGGGTGCCAGGTAAACACTTACCTCATTCCCATCGCTGGTAATAATATCGTTTTGATAGCCCAAGTGGTACTTTACATCGCCCAAGGATATTCCTGCAGCATATTCCTGCCCCACATATTCCTTAAATATATTTTCGTAGGGTTTATTCAGGATATTGGCCAGCACATTCAAACGTCCGCGGTGTGCCATCCCCATCACAAATTCCTTGGCACCCATCTCGGCCCCTTTTTGAATAAGGGCATGCAATGCCGGAATGATTACTTCGCTACCTTCGAGTGAAAAGCGTTTTTGCCCAACAAATTTTTTGTGGATAAAACTTTCAAAACCAGCAGACACCAGCAATTGGTCATAAATCCGTTTTTTCTTCTCTACCGAATAATTGGGTGTGTTAAGCTGCTTCTCCATCCTTTCTTCCAACCAATTTATTATTTCGGGATGACGAATGTAGAGATACTCCACACCCACGGACTCGCAATAGGTTTTTTGAAGGTGATCGATAATATCTTTCAGCTTGGCTTTTCCCATCTCAATTTGCTTTCCAGCCTCAAATTCAGTTTCCAAATCGGCCTTTTCCAAACCAAAATTTTCGATATCGAGGGTAGGAAAGTACTTGCGACGGCTACGTACTGGATTGGTTTTGGTAAATAAATGTCCCCGTTGCCGATAGCCTCGAATAAGGTTGGCCACTTTAAATTCCTTGCTTACCATGCCCGAAGAGCTGGGTGCATCGTAATTTTTACGGGCAAAGTCGAAGCCTCTGAAAAATTGCCTGAAGCTTTGGTCAACGGATCCGGGATCCTTTAAATAGTTTTGGTACAGTTGTTCAATAGTCTCTATTTCGCTGTTCCCAATAAATGAAAATTCGTCCATAAATAGTTCCTTATCCGAATGATTTATTTTATAGCTTAATTAATCCTTTATTTTTAAATTGTTCAGATTAACTTGCAAGATATGTATTTTGAGTTGTTTAACCGCAAACCGCAACTAAAACTGTGGTTTTTGTCATTAATTTCATTCTTTTGTATTCGCATAAATCAACATTAAATCAACAATGTGTTTCAATGAGCAATTTTATACAAAATTTGGCACAATATTATTTCGATAAATATCAAACCAATATATCGGAGTTTTGTTTTGTTTTTCCAGGACGTAGAGCGGGGCTATTTTTTCAGCAGCATTTGAGTACGCTCATCAAGAAACCACTATGGTCGCCAAAAACCATTACTATCAATGAGTTTGTAGAGGAGCTAACACCGTATCAGATAGCCGATAAGATAAGCTTGGTGTTTGAACTGTATCAGGTATTCGAAGAGATTTACAAAACGGATACCGGCTTTGATGAATTTTTGCCTTGGGGCGAAATTATCATCAACGATTTTGACGATATTGACAAGTACAGAGCCAATGCGGCTCAGGTATTCTCCAATCTTTTATCTATCAAAGAAATTGAGGCCGACTACAGTTTTTTGTCGGATGAACAGATAAAAACCATCAAAAGCTTTTGGCTCACTTTTAACCCAAACAAGCTATCGGAGCACCAAACGGAGTTTGTGAAAATATGGGAGAAACTTTATGAGGTTTATGAGCTACTGAACAAGCGTTTAAAGGCGAAGAACATGGCCTACGAAGGTGCCGTTTACCGATGTATTGCCGAGGACATAGACCAGAAAAAGGCGCTCAACATTCGTCATCCCAAAATTGTGTTTGTGGCATTTAACGCGCTAAACACCTGCGAAAAAAAACTTTTCCATCATTTAGCCATTGCCAATAAAGCCGATTTTATATGGGATTATACACCCTGGCTATTACAGGTTAACCCTCCGAACACGGCTCTTGGCGACCGAATGAAAGAACACGAAGCGGTGCGTTTTATCCGGGAAAATATGCTCAATTTTCCACCACCCCAGGATTGGCATTTCCCACACAACACAGACCTGCCTCACATTACGATAACCTCGGTGGCGTCTGATACGGCTCAAACGCAAGTGGTAAATCAGTACTTGGAGGATATGTCCGCGCACGAAAGCCAAGCTCAACTCGATTCGGCCTTAAAAACAGCCGTAATATTAACCGACGAAACCATGCTTTTGCCGGTACTGCACGCCATCCCCGAGCATATAGATAAAGTAAACATTACCATGGGCTATCCCATAAAAAACACCCCTGCCTATGGATTATTGGAACTCATTTTTGATTTGCAAAAAAACGGAAGACGCACTAAAGGGGGCAAAACTTGGTTTTATTTCCGAAATGTGCTCCCCATTCTCACCCATCAATATATCGAAGCACTTGATTCGGAACTGCATAAGGAAATGGCCTACTCTCTGGTTAAGCGCAACCAAATATATATTGAGGCCGGGGATTTGAGTAAAAGCAAACTGTTGGGAACTATATTTAAAATAATTAAGAAGAGTGACGATTTTTCCACGTACCTGATTGAACTACTACAACTTGTATTTAGCGGCCTGCAAAAAAACAGCGACGGCAAAGCTTTGGAAAAGGAGTTTATCTATCAACTGCACCTCACCATCACGCAATTATCTGATTTGATTAAAAAGCTTGGTGTCGAAATCACCCCCGAAACATGGATAAAACTGTTTAAAAGAGCCGCCGACCTAAAAAGCATCCCTTTTAGCGGCGAACCTTTAAAAGGATTGCAAGTAATGGGCATATTGGAAACCCGGGCGCTGGATTTCGAAAACCTAATCATCCTTAATATGAACGAAGGTGTTTTTCCGCAGACCGGGGCTACCAACTCCATGATTCCTTACAACCTGCGCAAAGCCTTTTTATTGCCCACCATTGAGCACCAAGATGCCATATTTGCTTATTATTTTTATCGACTGATCCATCGCTCAAAAAAAGTACGATTGCTTTACAACTCCTCGTCGCAAGGTATGCGTACAGGCGAAATGAGCCGTTTTTTATTTCAACTTAAATATGAATACCCACCCGAAAAGCTAAGTTTTTCGACAGCGGTGGATAAAGTAAATATTACCACGCCAAAAGAATATTATGTGAGCAAGAATGCTCAGGTAATGGAAATCCTTAACCTCTACCTTGAAGGAGGAACCAAACAGCTTTCGCCCAGTGCCCTAAGCACCTATTTTGAGTGTCCGCTGCGTTTTTATTATAAATATATTTTAAAGGCAAAGGAGCCGGAGGAGATAACGGAAGACATCGATCCTCGTATTTTCGGCAACTTGTTTCATGAAACAGTAGAAGAAATTTACAAACTCTTTGTAGGCAAAGAAATACAGGCCATTGATATTGAAACCTTAAGTAAGGACTCGCAGGCCATCGATTTGGCATTACGGACAAGCTTTAACAATTATTTTAACCAGGAGTTGGGACAAAGTGATTTTAACGATATCCAGGGTAAAAATATTTTGGTTTTCGATATTATAAAAAAATATATTCATCAATTTTTATCGGTAGAAAAACAACATGCTCCTTTCTTCTTATTGGGATTGGAAAAACCTGTGAAAGGCCACATCAAGTTAGCAAACAAAAGCATTTGCGTTGGAGGCACCATCGACCGTTTGGACCAAAAGGAAAGTACTGTCCGCGTTATCGATTATAAAACAGGTGCTGGCGAAGAGTATTTTAAAGAGGTGGCAGAGCTATTTTTGCAAAGCAAGCACAAAGCAAAAAAAGCCATCTTTCAAACCTTGTTATATAGTCATATTTTAAAGCAAAGCGGTTCCGATGCATCTACCTACTTGCCGGGTGTGGTATGGATAAAAAAGATATTTACCTCACCTGATTATTCGCTTAAAATAGGTACACCTGCGAACAACGAAACACTCACACTTAAAAAAGTGGAAGAGGAATATTTGGAACAACTGAAACAGCATCTGGATGATCTTTTTAACAGCGAAATATCCTTTACCCAAACCGAATATACCGATAGTTGTAAAACATGCAGTTATAGGAGTATATGTGGGAAATGAGTAGGGAGCGGAGAGCGAAAAGCGGACAACGTGCAGAGGCCATAGTATCCAACAGCAACGAGCTGCAATAAGATATGCGGAGGCCTCACAATTTGGAGAAGCCGGCAAGCTGACAGGGGCTGAACATTTAGTTGATAGAAATTTGACTGGGAGATCCATCCGGCAACTGCCGGATGCTAACCCTTTCTTAAAGTATTGAAAAGCTTTGACTGGTGAAAAGAGCAGTTTAAGTAGGCTAGGTGAACCGCTGTATACAGCCTGTCCCGCTTTTTTTTGCGGGATAAGGTGCTCCCGCATAGCGGGATAAATAGTGAGAGGTGCACTGGCGGTCATTTGGCCGTCAGCCACCTACCCGATTGCGTTTTCGTGCTTTATCCTCGCTGTCAACCTGTGTGTTAGAAAGCCATGCTCTTTAAGCAAATTTGGTCGTGCGGTTGATATGTGCGTTGGCTTAATGTGCACGGCTTAGAGCGTTGGATATAATAATTTTACTCCTTCTCGTTTTAAATCAGGGAAAGCAATTATAGGCATTGGTAATTCTTCCGCTTTCGTATATGAAGTTGGGATAACTTCAGAAGTCAACATATATGAAACTACTTTAATTCGTTTGTCTATTTTTAAGAAATCACAAATCTTATCTGTATTACTCACTAACCATTCATGCCTTTCAATATGCTTCTTTATCATTCCTTTACCACCTTCACGACCAAGATAATTATCCATTTCCTTTTTCATTTCATGAATATTCTTAGCCTTGTTAGTGTCCTTGCATTCAAGACTCCAAACAATGTTTGTATCTGTGCAATACACTAAAATATCCACATCGTCATACTTCTTATCTGCTTTTAGGTGACCATTAGGAGAAATGTCAACTTCATAGTCAATCACGACAAGATTCTTATCCCCTTTAAGCCAATCCTTTACTTGGTTGCGGTATTCCTTTCCTTTTCTTTCTCGAAATGTTCCTAATAGTTTTTCAATATTTTTCCCGCCATTATTTAGCTTGCCTTCATGCAACAAATAATGAAGCTGTTTCTGTGCAGAAATAGCATTTCTGAAACCCCATGTTAGTATTGATTGACCTTTGTCATTTACATGTTTTATTAAAAACCTTCTAGCGAAACTAAATTCTCGATTGTATTTCCAAGGAAAAACTTCATTGTTACTAAAACCGTCAGGTGCTTTCAAATAATCTTCTCTCTCAGATATTGAGAAATGATCTATGCCATTATTTACTTCTTCTTCGAGTAGTTTAAATTCAGCAACTAATTTTTTTACTAGTTCAGATTCACTCATTGATATTGTTGAACTTTCGCTTTCAACACAAAGCATATAACAAGAAAAGCAGAATTTGTAAATATTTAAATAGCTAATTCCCCAATCTTCAAGAAATGCGTTATCAATATTATTTAGCTCTTTATCCTCTTCTATCTCTGCATTCGTAGTTTCTTCTGGGTAACTGGAAATTTCAAATCTATTCTCAAAGTTAGCTAGATAATTATCAACTTCTTCTTTTGTATGGGCTTCTGCAAATGGTTTAAGCTTATCATCAAAGAATTCACGTGATATTCCAATTCTACCTGATTCTAGTTTGCCAATCGTTGGATTTGCTAGTTTAAAATGTACAGCATCACTTAAGAAACCATAGTTCGCAATTTCATGCATCAATACCAGTAATCTATCAATGTCATCAAAACTTGCTTTAACTGAACCTTTTGTTGGTCTCGCTGCAACATATTCTATTAAACACCTTGTCGATAATGATGTTTTAACAAGCCTGTTTTCATCCTCGGTGATTTCATTTAACTTACCATCTAAATCACCAAAACACAATATTTGAGCTGGAATAAGTGTTTTATTATGCTCCCTTTTCCAAACTAAGGTTTCATGAAGTTCAATAAGTGAAGTTAATAAAAACTCAAATTCAAATTCTTTAATTTCCTCGGTTAGTGTATTTAAAAGTAACTGAGTTGCTGTATTAAAAAGTTCTTTTTTATCCTTTGGATTTTCAATATTAACAGGTATCTCTTTTGTCTGTTCAATTAATATTGGTAGCTCATCCAAAGTACGTTCAATCTCGGAGTTACTTATATATTTAGGACTAATTAACCACCTATTGTCTATTAAAGGGTCATTTTGACTATCAGCTAAGAGAATCATCTTGGCATTTCCAAATGGAATTGCCTTTTCAATACTTTGGTTTATAAATTCATCAGAAAAATTAATTTGCTCAATAAGGTTGAATGCATTTAGTAAAGCACTCATCATTTCTCTTTCCCCAATATTATTACTTCCGATGAATGTTTTTATTTTGGAAAAAGGAATGGTGAAGTCAAGAGTGTTACCATTAAGTTGAAACGTATATTGATTATCATCTGAAGTTTCAATTATATCTTTCGTTTGTTTATTCTCAAAAACACCATCTTCCAGAACAATATTTATTTCGAAGAATTCTGAAATATTAGCTTCTATTAATGTTGAAACCTCTTTTTTGAGTTTATAAAGCCAATAAGCTATTGCTTCCGCAAAATTTCGCACATTAACAATCATCTCCTTGCTTTGTGCTTGACGGTTTGTTATCCAAAAAGGAAAATTGAATGCTTCTAGACATATTGCGTAATATCCAGAACTATATAATGGTTTGTATAATGGTGCATAATCCGCATATTTTTCAGAAGGAATATATGCTTTCCTTCCTTCGACTTCACCCAAAATACCATGGCTGTCTTTTTTAATTTTCGCGTCTTTAATAAGCCTACTGCCATCACCAGGCACAACGGTTAAAAAATTAGGCCTAGCGTCATCTCCAAAATAGAAGCTTTCATCCTTAGATTTATAAATTGAATAAATATCTAAAGTGTCTGTTAGTGCCGTTTTTGTTGTTTGAGAAAATCGGTCATATGATTTTGCATACTTCCATAAACTTAAGTTATGCCATTTTTCAGAAGAACAAAGTAGCTTAAATTGATGCATAGGTATTGTTAAACGCATTTCATCATCTTGAGGCCCCTCAAGCATCAGATACGTAGTTCGTCCCATGTTCTCATAATTAATCAGCGTAAGTATCTTATAATCCTTATATACTTCGTTGCTTCTAAGTGCGGAAACTACCTCCTTTAGTCGTTTATTTATGTCAACATCACTACCGATAGAATAATTAACCTTGTATTTATCCTCAATACTACTGTTATGTAAGTAACATGAATAAGCTATTCTGTTTGTATCAAATTGATAAACTCTTTCTTTAAGAATATCAGTTTGAGTATTTTCGGGGAGTGAAATGTCAGTTAATTGCCACCCCATCTTGTTACATGCTCCCCATTGTTCTTGCCATAATTTGTTATGATATAATGAAACTAGTTCTTTGTTACATTCATATGTATCACTCAACCTAAAGATAAATTCGTTTAAGGCATTTATTTGATTTGATATTAAAGAAAAGTAGTATCTATCATCAAATGAAACAATAGGGTAATACAATAATGGATTTAAATCAGGGTCGTCAATTGAAAATCTTTCATCATTTGGTGAAATAACAAAGTCATTAATGATTTTAGGGTCAATACCATGCTTATTGCATATTTGGAATATTTCATTTCGGCTAAATGAAGTGTCCAGTAATTCTAATGAATAATCCAGTTTACTTTCCCCTTCAATATCTTTTATATTACCTGATATATTAAATCTTTGACATAGTATCTGTCCAATATTTAAAATTAGTGTTATACCTCTATAAACATGATTTTTAAATTCATCAGGTAAAGCGTTATCATGGGAAAATATACTTTCAGTTAGAGTTTTGAATATTTCTACAACATATCCATAAATCCCAGAGAACACTGTATAATTTCCACCATAAAAAACTACATTTTCACAAAAGAGATTTTCAGGTAAATCCTCCATTGGACTGTAGTCATACTCTTCATCAAGATGTTGCTTTAATATATCTAAATCGCCTTTTGCTTCTTCATTTAAATTTTGAACAATATGTGTTGCTAGTTTTTCGATACGTATATTTTTACCATGATTATTGGGATTTAATTGTAGACCTATTACAAAATCCAATAATTGAGCAGAATTATGAGATTCTAAAAATTCAAATGTTTTATTCGCCTTTTCATCTGCAGGTGGCATGAAATCAAAACTGTTATTCAAATCAATACAACACTTTTTATATTTCTTTCCACTGCCACATGGGCACTGGGCATTTCTTCCTATTTTTTTTGACATAACTTGTTTATCATTAATGCGTGCATAGGCAAAAATTGGCTCTTTTGCCAGCTTTAGCGTCAGCTAGTGGGTTTGGGCTTGCAAATGTGCCAAATGTGTGTTAGCATCTATTTGCACGGTCTTTCTTTGCATGAAACACAACGTCTCAATAACCTCACCCCATATGCTATAATTTCGCCTATGTACCCCGTTTAATAGCGTTTATTGCTACAGGGGTGGTTTGATATGCGCATATGGACTTATGTTAAGGCATTAAAATTAACTTTTTATTGTAAAAAAAAAGATATTACATAATAAATTTTGGAGCGAAAGAAGATACTGGTTTTGAGAAACTAACGGAAAGTCCGTGGGGATGGAAAAGAGGGAGGATAAGGGCTTTATTTCATCAACGAAGTTACCTGCTACTATCGAAATGCTTTAAAAACTTCTTTTTTTATAATATTGTATATCAATGGATGCAGAGGACAAGCGCAGCTACCCGCACAGCCTGTCCCGCTTTTTTTTGCGGGATACAGTGCTCCCGCATAGCGGGATAAATTGTGAGAGGCGCACTGGCGGTCATTTGACCGTCAGCCACCTACTCGATTGGCATTAGTTATTTTTATCGTCCTTATTATTATTTCTGTTTTCCTTTATATATTGACCAAGGTTATGTATTAATGTCCAATTTTTTGTTTCAGGGTCAATTATTGCGAAAATTTCTTTACCAATTTTTTGCTCCGATATTTGATTTAGATATTTTGAAATAGGGTCATTATCATTATCCTCATAATGCATTTCCATTAAGTCAAACATTTGGTTTGTTGCTTGTTGCCAAACAGATAAATCTAAATTGTTATCATAAAGCAGTTTTATTAAATATCCTTGTTTTGTCTCAAGAAAGATAGAAATTGCCCCAGTCTGCGAATTTGTTTTATCTAGTTTTTTAGTGCTTTCTGAAGCCGTGACCTTCCTTACATGCATACCTTTTGCCTTTGCAAGTAAAGTATTCATTTTCTTTTTCAAAATCTGATAATGATCTTTTCCTGCTTCTTTTAAAAATGATTCAAAGTAAGGTTTAAAAATGTATGTCGCAATTAATCCTGGTATTACCCATTCGAGAGCTGCAAACATTTTAGGCTCACTCCTTTGAAAATCTAACTCTAATTTTTCATGTGTAATTTCATCCAAAATCAAGTTGTCAAATTCCTTAGGAAAATATTCTGGTATTTCAATTGCTATATGAGGTTTTTTCATTTGTAGGGTCTCCTTATAAATAATGCCAATAGGGAGTAAAGCATTAGTAGTTTATTAATTTTCAATCTCCTTCCAATTATCAACTTCTCCCAGCTTAATTCTTTTTCTATCTATAGAAACAAAATATTTTTTTCCATTTTTATCAACGTATTGCTCAGTATATGATTTTATTACTTCTGCTATGTCTTTTTTAATTCTGATAGGCTCATAATTAAGTCCAAAATGTTTTCCTATTCTGGTCAATGCAGCTTTAGCTTTTTCAAGGTTATCCAAATTAGATTGAAAGTCTGTCAATACACTAATTAGGTCATAAATGAAATTCTGTCTGTTTTTTTTATCTTCGAAAGCTTCTCTAATTTCTTTTTCTAAGTATCTCGGTACTCTATCAACTAACTGGTTTCTTTTATTCTTTATTGTTAATTTTTTATCTGAGTTTATTGGTATTTTTATCAAAACTTCATCATTTCTACCTTTCAATTTAGCATGAGTCTTTTTTTCAATATGAATATCTATTGAATTTAAATCCCATTCTTTAATTTCACCTGCACCCCATTTATGGTCATCAATCTTTATAGTCTGCTTATCTATTAAACTTCCAAGATTCATGTTGTGAGTTTTTGTTTTTTAATTAATGCCAACGTCTCAATATCCCCACCCCATATGCGATTCTCTCGCCTATGTACCCCGTTTAATATCGTTTATTTCTACAGGGGTGGTTTGATAAGCGCATATGAGCTTATGTTAAGGCATTAAAGTTAACTTTTTATTGCAAAAAAAAGATATTACACCTTAAAAACGCAAACTCCTAACCGATTAAAAGAAGTAAAACACTGTGCAAAAGAATATTGCACAGTGTTTTGATAGTAAAGTTTTATCACTTATTTTTATGGTGCAAAACAATAAAACAGGATAAAACCTTATGAAGAT